>CAUPUB010000170.1:0-2504 GCA_963514535.1 uncultured Fretibacterium sp. | reverse complement strand
GGATCTCCTGAACCGCAACCTCGCCGAGGACCTGCACGGCGTCATTCCCAACGTCTTGGCCATGGGGCTGTGTACGATGACGGTGATCGCCGTCATGAGAGCCCTGCCGTGGTTCTAATCGTTCGATCAGTATAGAGGCAGCAGGATAAAGACAGGCCGTAATACAGCGGGGGGACGAAACTTCGTCCCCCCGGATTGATTGTCCCTTGGTCATGTCTTTGTCCGTAAGGTCTCCTGTGTCCGCTCCCTCCCGCAGGGGACACGCCGCCTCACTGCGTCGGGCCGGCCTGAGATTGCAGAGCACGGACCTCCTCAAGGGACAGCCCGGTGTTTTCCGCTACCAGATCGAGTGAAAGGCCTCGCGCCAGCATCCGCCGCGCGACGAAGGCGATCCCCTCAGCTTTGCCCTCAGCTTTGCCCTCGGCTCTCCCCCTGACCTCGCCCCTGGCCTCGCTCTTGGCCACCATGCTCCTCACATAGTTGTCCCAATCGGACTGCTCCCTCTCCCGTATCAGATAATTTACCCACAGCTCGGGCGTCTTTACGAACGCCTCCTCCATGTTCAGAATTCTCCTGATGTCGGGGTCGTATGCCGCGATCTCGTTCAAAGTCTCGGTCTCTCCCATCGTACCCATGTATATCAACATTCTCTCCAGTCCCGTCATCCTGTCGGGGGATTTCCCTCTCCCCAGCTTCCTCATCTTCGGGAGCTCGAGAAAGTGCATCTCAATTCCGCCACAGTAGCACTTATGGTTTTCCACGTCCAGCATACGCTGGACGGAGTGGTAGGCGTCCGGCTTGTCAGGAAACGCATTGAAATCCAGCACGGCGATAAATATGACCTCTCCCAGCCTCCCGTAGGGTTCGCCGACGACGATCTGCGAGGTGTAATTTGCACAGGTGTAGAAGAGGCAGCGTTTGATAAAATCGTCCTGATCCCGGACCTGGACCTCAACCTGGAAAACGCGTCCGTCGGATGCCTTTGCCCTTACGTCGAAGCGAGTTCCCTTTCCCTGGAGAATGGGCGGGTCTTGTTCTCTATCGAGGTATTCGATGTCGGCGATAATCCTGTTGGGGTCGTCCAAGACATCGTTCAAAAAACGTATCAGGTTCGCCTTGTGCTGCCTCGAGGCAAAGATATACTTGAACAGCCTGTCGTTCAGCCTGTTGAGGCTGCGTCTTTCTTTTACCGATGCACCATCCCTCATGGTCCCAGCCCCCTTATCGGCTTCATTATAGCAAAGCCAGGCCCGGTGGACCGGCGATACAGGACTACTGGCCTGGCCATAGAAAAGCGTTATCGCCCTTGGATTTACACTTAGGATCGGTTATGCCGTGCCCGTTGTCGAGGGGCGAAGAGCAAAAAATCCTGAACCGCAGTACAGATCGCTCACGCAGGGAGCCGAGACCGATTTGCGTCTCCTGATATAATAGCGATATGTACCGTATAAAGTACTTTGTACCGTACATATTTAGGGTTAAGGAGGCAATTTTTCCATGTTTACCATTGATACGGCGCCTGCGACCCAGGTTCGGGAACGATTCAAAGACTACTGCGATGACGTGGAGCGGACGAACAAAGCTCTGATTGTCACCCGTCGCGACAAGCCACAGGTCGTGGTCGTTTCTTTCGCGGAATACAACCGGCAACTCAACAACGAACGTTACCTGGCGAAATTGCGCCGCAGCCGTGAAGAGCTCGATAATGGAGAGGGGGAGACCATGACCCCCGAGGAGCTCGAGGCATTTTGATGCACGAGGATACCACCTTTTCGCCCACAGCGCTCGAGGATTTTTCTTACTGGGCGCAAAACGACCGGAAAACGCTGGAGAAGATCAAAGCTCTTATTGCCGATATTCATCGCAATGGTTTGATGAGCGGTATCGGGAAGCCGGAGAAGCTTCTGGGGCAGTCGGGCGAATACAGCCGACGCATTACGACCGGGCACCGTTTGGTCTACCGTCTTGATGAGGATCGTCTCAAAATCCTCTCCTGTCGCGGTCACTACCAGGAGTAAGAGCCGGGCGCGTTCCACCCAGCTCTTATCAGTTTTTTGAAAACTCCTTTCGCCGGGATGGAACCCATCCATCAGCCCCGAGCGAAACTTCGGCCCCTCACAGCGCCCGCTTGAGGTAAACCTTGTCGAGGAGCCGCACGCCGTCCTCGATGATCGGATGGCTGTAGTGCTCTGCGAAGTAGTCCTTCAGCGTGTGGGAGACCTCGAAGCCGCAGGACGCGTAGAACGCGGCAGTGCGTCCGCCGGTTCCGACCTGCAGGACACCCTGGCCCCTGTACCGATCGAGGACGTGGAGGATCAGCGCCCTGCCGTAGCCGCGCCCCCGATGCTCCGGGACGATCACGATGTTCTGGAGCTCGTAGAGCCCTTCCCCCTCGTTCGTTACGACGCACACGCCCCTGAGCCCGCCGTCGTAAAGGGCGATCATCTCGCCTCGGTCCAGATAGCGGGCGATCATCGTCTCCTCCTCGTCCGCCAGGAGGAGCA
>CAUPUB010000169.1:0-2509 GCA_963514535.1 uncultured Fretibacterium sp. | reverse complement strand
GTCCAGGCACTCCAGGACGGAGTGCACCGCGTAGACCCCGGCGTCCTTGAACGTCGCGTCGGCGGCGGCCGTGTCGAAGCGGCGATCCAGGCGCTCGACCTGCAGTCCGTTCCCCCGGCGCACGGCAAGGTACAGGTCGTCCTGCACGTCGCCGGGGATGCAGCAGACGCCCTCCACCTTATGTCCGCTCGGCCCGAACACCTGCCGGGCCCAGGCCGCCACCTGGTGCTCGCGCTGGAGCGTCAGGGCCCCGACGGTCCCGTCCGCCAGCGCGCACCAGACGATCGACCACGGCGATTGCTGATACGCCCACTCGACGACGGGGTTCCCCTCGAAGATGTGGGCCGCCAGGATCGAGATGTCGGAGCTCGAGTAGCCGTCGATCTCCAGGCTGTACCCCATCGATCGGACGGTGGTCCCCTGCCTCTGGACGAAGAGCGTCGCATCCCCGACGTCCAGCGGCGCCAGGCGGTGGCTCCCGCGATACCCCGAGGGCGTGATGACGATGGAGGAGGGGGTGAACACGTCCGTCTTCGCCCCGGCCTTGGCAGCCCACTCCGCGCCTGCCGTGAAGATCAACAGGTCGCCCCGCGACGCCAGGCCCCGGATCGCGTTGACCTCCTTCGAGGCCAGCGTCACCGTGATGGAGTCGGAGTCCTTCGTCGGGATCGAGGTGCTGAAGTCGTGCCAGGACGCCGGCTGCGACATCCAGAGCGTCTGCGGCGAGTGCCGGGTAGCCGCCAGGACGAGCCGTTCCTGGTGGAAGATGCCGAGCGACGGGTAGCCGTAGTGCGGCCCGAACGCCCCGATGGACCAGGCGTCGGTCTCAGGAATGTACCCGCCCTTCTTTTCCACGTCCTCGACCGTTGCCTCCTGCTGACTGATTATTTCCTTCACGCGGAGGATGCGCTCGATGAGCCCTCCTTCATAGTCGAACGCAACGACAACCCGATTTTTCGGCCCGGCGTAGCTGAACCGAAAATGCGTCGCGTACTCCTCGACGGCGCCGGAGAAGGCGAAATTCTCCTCTGCGTTGCCGTCGGAAAAATACTCCTTGAACGGCTCCCAGACCCACTCGTCCTCGCTGGGCTTCCCAACCCACCCCTCGGGGAGGCAGCGCTCGACCCTGATCGTGCCGGTCCATTTCCCCGTCGTTCGGTATGAGAACGCACCGAACACGTTGTGGACCGTCACCGGCTCCCCAAATGCGGTAACGCCGGCCGGTTTCAGCTCGAAGGTGTCCGACCAGGCCTTGACCTTCACCTCGACCTTGATGAGCGCCTCCAGCAGGTCCCAGGTCAGGAACAGCGGGAAGTTGGCGTGCATGTCGTATTTGAAATCGGCCCGTTCCGTGAAGGACAGTTTTTTCTCCTCGTCGGTGTTCACGTCCTCGAAGGGGCCCTTGTCCAGTTCCACCTTCGCGAACTCCCACACGCGGTGCCCGTTCTCCATCTCGCGCCGGAGCATGTGGATCGGGACGTCGGGATGGAAGAGGTACAGCACGTCCGCGCTCTGGAGCCACCGCAGGCGCGCCAGGTGCGAGGATTTGTAGGGGGAGTCCTGGATGCGCTCGCGGAACCCGGTGAACGTGTACCGATCCACGAACCCGTCCCCGAAGGCCAGCACGCAGGAGTCCTCCTCGGAGAAGACAAACGGGACCAGCCGCACGGCCCCGTAGCTCCGTTCGGGGTCCAGGACCGTCGTCCCCGGACGGTTGATGAGCGCCCCCTGGGGCAGGACGATGAAGTTCCGGATCGTCCGGGCCCCGACGTGGTACTGCGCCAGGTCGATACGTGCGTGCAGCACGGGGGACAGCTCGCCCGCGGCAAAGGACGTCTTCGCATCGTAGAGCTTCATAACTGTCCCCCCCTTTACCTCACCACGATGTAGTCCACGGCCCGATCGAATGGGCCGTACTCCTCCACGACGCCCGCCTGCTGCGCCTCCCGGACCAGCCGGTAATACTTCTCCAGCAGGGCCATCGCCAGCTGCTGGCTGCCCGTCAGGGTGGCTGCGGCGTCCGATGCCAGCCGCGTCACGAAGCACTCGGCGACGTCGCCGCGCCACGCCCCGAGGTCGGGGATCCACGCCGTGTACTCGACGTGCCCCCGCTCCACGTTCGCCGCGATCCTCCCGCCCTCGAGCGTCTGGAAGGGGACGAGAGTGCGGAGCCCGTCCGTCACACGGTCGATGTTCACGGCGTCGGACGGGTAGGCGAACACATGCAGGAACCCCGGAGGCGGCACGTCGGCGGTGGAGGAGAGGGGCGCCGCGCGGTGAGCGAAAGACCAGGGGAACTCCGAGAGCACGACCCGCTTCGTTCCATCCATCAGCCTCCGCATCGTCCGCGCCGGCTGGGACGCGTCCGACAACGCGCCGATCGGGGCCACCCCGATCAGAACCAAGGCCCGATTTGCCGCCTCGAGGTCCGTCATGGACTACTCCTCCTTCTCAGCTTCCCCGGTCTCCGGGGCCTCTGGGGCTTCTGGAGATTCGTTCCGTTCCCCCG
>CAUPUB010000168.1:0-2521 GCA_963514535.1 uncultured Fretibacterium sp. | reverse complement strand
CCCACTTCTCCCACTCCGCGCTCACCTCCAGCTCCGTCCCGATCACCCTGGCCTTGCCGATGTTCACGTACTGGGCAAACCGGGGATTGGTCATCAGGTAGTCGATCAGGTCGTCCGAGTGGCGGCCGAAGACCGTCAGCTCCGCCGTGCCCTCCCCGCCCCACAACCTGCCCTTCCAGGCCAGCCCGACATCCCACTGCGTCCCGCTCTCCCACCTCAGGCTGGGGTTGGGGATGACGAACGCCCCGTCCCCGTAGAGCTCATAGAGGTTCGGGGCCCGGTTGTACGTGCCGCCCGTCAGTTTCAGGGTCCATTCCCGGCTCATCCTCCAGTCCAGCGCTGCCCCCCACGAGAACTCCGTGCGGCCGTCGGCGGCGTTCCAGCGCACCACCGGGGTCAGCCAGAGGTTATCCCCCCTGCCCAGCCCGATGGTGTCCTGGATCTGCGCGTTCCAGCTGTAGCGGTTGTGCTCCCGAAATCCGCGCATCTTCTTCACGATGTCCCCGTCCGTGTTCAAGGTCTCGTCGTAGTAGTTCCAGAGGAACTCCAGCAGGTGGCGGTCCCCGATGGGCAGCGCACCATCCAGGGCAAAGCTCAGGCGGTCCGTGTCGTAGCGGTTGTGCTGCTCGCCCCAGCCCCCGATCGTGTCCGACGGGTCATCGTACCTCTTGCTCTGCCCCAGGTATTCCGCGCGGAACCCCCACTCCAGGTCGCCCCAGCTCTGGCGCCGCGCCAGAACCACGTTCCATTGGTCAACGCGGAAGTCCGCGCCCCGCGGGCTCTCCGGCTTGTCCGCTCCGGGGGCCGGGTAAGGCAGCGCACGATCGTTGCGCTTCCAGCCGCCCTCGACGCGCCAATGGTCGTCGTTCCACTTCAGCAGCACGTCCGTGTTTGCATAACGATTGTTCTCGCGCTCCGTCTCGTAATCATCGGTTGGGGTGTAGGGGGTGTTGTTGTCGTTGGGATATTTGAAATCGCCGTCGGTGCGGTCGTGGTTGAGGCCCAGAAACAGGCTGCCGCCGCCAAGCGGCGCGTTCCAGGCCAGGCCGGCCCGTGCCCGCCCCCAGGAGCCCGCCCCGAGCGAGAGGGTCCCGCCGGACTCCTCGGGCTTCTTCGTAACGATGTTGATGACGCCGCCCATGGAGGCCCCTCCAAACCGGGAGGGAATGTAGCCGCGGTAGACCTCGATGCGCTCGACGTTCTCGACGGGAATGGTCGAGAGATCCACCGCCGCCTCACTGCCCAGGTTCATCAGGACCCCGTCCACGTAGACTGCCACCTGTGCGGCGCTGCTGCCACGGATGGAGGCCACCGTATAGGCCCCGCGTCCCTTGGTCTCCACGACGTGAAGGCCCGGGACCTGCTTCAGGAGTTCCGGAAGGTTCTTCTGCTCCCCCTTCATCTCCTGGGGGCGCACCACCGTTACCGATCCGGGGGAGAGGAGCAGCTTGTCCTCGTCCTCCACAGGGGAAGCGACAACCCGCTCCTCGGGGAGCTCCGTCGTCCCCAGGACAGGGTCCGCGGGACCCAGCACGAAAGCGGGGATAAGGGCAAAGAGCATAAGGGCAAAGGCAAGGGAAGGGGTTCCGACCTTCATCGGTGCATATCTCCTCTCTCCAATAGGCAACAGGAGGAGCCCTTCGAGGACTCCTCCCGCATACCCGATTCCGGAAGCACATTGCCCCACACCCGTCCCCCGAGGCGTGCGGCAAAACGGACGTTCGGCAGGTCTCCTGACTTGCGGTCCTCCTAATCCCGAGCCTTCTCGTTCCGGCCACAGCCGGAGAACAATGGCGTCCATCGGTTTCGTCACGCTTACAGTGGCGGGGCCGTTCCGGATTCGCACCGGGTTCCCTGTGCCGAGCTCCGTGTGAATATTCACATGCATTTTACGATGGTATTATACCTCAAGAAGAGCGATGCACCCCTTTTTTCGAAGTACTAATACCAAGGTGTATAATAAAGGGAGATCCCGCCCGGAGAGGTAGGCGGGTTTGCTTCAAAGGCTGCCCAACGAGGGGTGCGACCCTCACCGGGGCTTACGCCTAAACGGTAAGAGCGTTACGCTTTGAGACTGCGGATGAAGTCCGCGAGGGCTGCTATGAGCTTCGCTAGAGCTTGCAGCAGCTTTGTTGTTCTCTCCACGCTACCACCCCCTTTCGGGGGGGAAATACCCCTGACAGCTTCACCCGGTGATGTCAGGTGCCTCTCCTACTCTACATTTCATACCAAAATGACTATCAAGTTGTCTCAAGACAAAAAAGAAGCACCGGATCTTTTAGCCCCCCTGATGAAGCAACTAAGCGATCGACACGGCGCGCTGCGCTTGCCGGTCGCCTGCTTATGCAAGGGGGCTGCCCCGCAGGGGCTTCATCAGGGGAGGCAATCCACATTAGACACGATTTGGTATAAGCATTTCTCTTAGCGCGAATTGGTATAAATCACCACCTTTAGCGCTCCAGGCGGAAGCTGACGGGCACCCGGGCGCGTATCCGTCCGGGGTGGTCGAACCGCCAGGTTC
>CAUPUB010000167.1:0-2556 GCA_963514535.1 uncultured Fretibacterium sp. | reverse complement strand
AAGGCCCTCCCCCGAAGGGGAGGGCCTTGCTGTTTAATATCAAGTCGCCTCTCAACGCCCACCGCCTGGAAGCCGGTGGGGCGCATTGCGACTGTCAAATTCTGGATGTCTCTTAAGGTGTACCTTTCCAGACAGGCCCGACGCGCCTATACCATACTGTTCCAGCGCCGGCGACCACCTCCTTATTAACTGGAATTCTCCTTTATGAATGGGACCCTTTTTCAATAGGACCCTTCACTCTACGTATTCGGCGTTGCCGCACGAAACTTTAGCCTCCGGCTCAAGCGAAGTTTAACACAAGGCGGGGTTTTAAGCAAAGAGGTTTTCAG
The DNA here is from genome assembly GCA_963514535.1 of uncultured Fretibacterium sp. Lineage (GTDB taxonomy): Bacteria > Synergistota > Synergistia > Synergistales > Aminobacteriaceae > CAJPSE01. Next base: position 2,227 of record CAUPUB010000167.1, on the reverse strand, counting down.
GAAAGAGGATTTAAGGAAAGAGGATTTAAGCAAACCACAGGTTGCGACGGCTTTACTGAGGATCAAGCCCGTCGTTGTACAGGTTAAGCAAACTCTGACCTTTCACCCCCCAGGTGCGGCGGAAAGATGCGCAAAACTTGCCCCTGCCACACGTTAAAAATTTTGCCTGCGGTTTTGGGCGCAGACGCCCGCCGCTCGTCCCGCGATCGGGACGCCCCATGATATCTTAAGGACACGCCCCGGCCGGAGACATGAGGGGCAGGGAGATGAGCCTGACTAAGCCGGTCCGCACGAGACTGGATTCATCCTGTACAATAAAAGGAACGAACGGGGGCCGACGCCGGCGTCTGTGGAAATTTTTCGCGGCCCCCTTCCCCCTGGCGGCCCCCTGGCACCTGGACGTCTCCGGGGTCTCCGGACGCCTTTGGATCCTGCTGACCACGGCCAGGGGCCGCGGGTTCGACGCAGAGCTCCTGTGGGGATGGAGCGGGGACAGCGAGCTCTCGTGGAACGTCGAGGGGAAGCCCTTATGGCTGTACTACTCGGCCATGGCCGGGGACGGGACCTGGCACGTCGCCGCGCTGGACCTGGGCACACCGCCGCCGTACAAAACCACTATAGAGGTGAATTGAAAGAAAATGTGCGATAAAAGAGTTTCGGACACTTATCGTTATTCGGCCCTGCTCGAGGCGTTCGGGCCGAAACTGGAGAAGCGCCGCCGCTGGCTTGTGACCGGGGCGGCGGGGTTCATCGGTTCGCATCTCGCCGAGGCGCTGCTCTCGGCAGGACAGGAGGTCGTTGGCTTGGACGACCTCAGCGCCGGGTACCGCCGCAACCTCGAACTGGCTCTCTCCGGAGCGGGGGGGGACGCGGAGTCCCGGTTCCGCTTCATCGAGGGCTCCATCGCCGACCCGGAACTCTGCCGCACGGCCTGCGAGGGTGTCGATTTCGTCCTGCACCACGCGGCCCTCGCCTCCGTCCCGCTCTCCCTGGAGCGGCCTCTGGACTTCAGCGCCGTCAACACGGAGGGCTTCGTCAACGTCCTGGAGGGAGCGCGCGCACGAGGCGTCCGGCGCGTCGTCTACGCCTCGTCCAGCGCGGTTTACGGCGACGACCCCCGGCTCCCCAAGTCTGAGGACATGTCGGGGCACTGCCTCTCCCCCTACGCCCTGACGAAGGCGGTCAACGAGCTCTATGCAGAGCTCTGGACGCGGACCTATGGGCTCGAGACCGTCGGGCTCCGCTACTTCAACGTCTTCGGGCCACGGCAGGACCCCAACGGCGCCTACGCCGCCGTGATCCCGCGGTGGATCGACGCCGCGAGGAACGGAAGGGAGGCGGTGATCTTCGGCGACGGGACCGCGACGCGCGACTTCTGCTCCGTCCGCAACGTCGTCCTGGCCAACCTGCTGGCCGCGGCGGCGGAGAGCCCGGAGGCCCCGGGGCACGTCTTCAACATCGCCTGCGGGGAAAGGACGACGCTTGGCGAGCTCCTCGAGAAAATCCGCGCGGTCTTCGTACAGGGGGCCGACGTCCCTGTGCGCCATGAGCCGCCGCGGCCGGGGGACATCCCGCACTCCCTGGCCTCCGTCGAGCGGGCGGAGAGGGTCCTGGGCTATCGGCCCCGCGTCTCCCTGGAGGAGGGGCTGAGGGAGATGGCCGGGTAGCGACATGTGGGTGCGAGCCCACGCTGATGGGCTTATTGCGGGAAGTGGTTGACAGAATCATGAGGGACGGCTATACTTGCTCTTGTGTTTTGGGGCGGATAGTTCAGCGGTAGAACACCTGCCTTACACGCAGGGGGTCACAGGTTCGAACCCTGTTTCGCCCACCAATGAAAAGCGGGGTCGTAGCTCAGTCGGTTAGAGTGTCGGCCTGTCACGCCGAAGGTCGCGAGTTCGAGTCTCGTCGGCCCCGCCAATCTTAATGAATTTCCGTGTATGAGGCGGGATAGCTCAGATGGTAGAGCAGCGGACTGAAAATCCGCGTGTCCCCAGTTCGATTCTGGGTCCCGCCACCAGGGAAGCGAAATTGCGGAAGTAGCTCAGGGGTAGAGCACAACCTTGCCAAGGTTGGGGTCGCGGGTTCAAATCCCGTCTTCCGCTCCAGAGATATCAAGGGCCCAGGGGATTTTCTCCTGGACCTTTTTTACATTGAAGCGCCCTTGAAGCAAAATCAAAACCACCGGCTAAGCCGGTGGTTTGCACTGGCCCTGTAAGGGCCTCAT
>CAUPUB010000166.1:0-2715 GCA_963514535.1 uncultured Fretibacterium sp. | reverse complement strand
TCGGGCGGACGTGCCGGGTGCGGCTGGAGAACAACGAGCCGTACCCCGTGACGATTCTGGGCATCTTCCCGGAGGTGGTTGTCAGTGTTGAGGAAAACTGAGGCGATAGTCGTCGAGGCGGAGCGTGCGCACTGCCGCCTGCTGGCCAGCGCGATGGACGAGGCGGGGGGCGAGATGATCCGCAGATACTGGGGCGTCGAGCCCGCCGAGGGGCTGGAACGGTCCTTCGAGGCATCCTCCCTGTGCTGGACCATCCTTGTCGACGGGAGGACGGCCGGGATGTTCGGGTGCTCGGGCGGCGAGGGCGGAACCGGGTGCGCCTGGATGACGACCGCGCCGGACATCGAGAAGGTCCGGCTGCGCTTCATCCGGCAGAGCCGGGGGTACATCGACCGGATGCTCCAGCGGCATGGGACGCTGGTCTCCTACGCGCACGTCGAAAACAGGCCGCTGCTGGCGTGGCTCCAGTGGTCGGGCTTCCGGGTAGAGGGAAGGGAGGGGGACTTCTTGAAATGTGTCCTGCCCCCTTCTCTGCCCGTTGGAAACGATGAGGCAAAGGAGGGCGGAGCGTCATGTGTCTGCCGCCGATGATCGCAGTAGCGGGCGGGCTGCTCAGCGCGGCCGGGTCCGTCATGGCGGGGAACGCTCAGGCCGCCGCCTACGAGGCGCAGGCGAAGGTCGCCCAGCAGAATGCCCGGCTGGCCGAGCTGCAGGGCGTGGAGGAGCTGAAGAAGGGCGCACGCGAGGAGGAGCGCTTCCGGCAGCAGGCGCGGCAGTTCCAGAGCTCCCAGCGGACGGCCCTGGCCGCCAGCGGCGCACAGGTCTCCGGGTCGGCCCTCTCCGTGCTGGCGGATACGGCCATGGGCATCGAGGACGACGCCACGACGATCTGCTTCAACACGCTCCAGTCGAAGTACGGGCGCGACGTGGAGGCCCTGAACTTCCGCAACCAGGCGAGCGCCGCCCGCGCGAGCGCGAAGAACGCGCGGACCGCCGGGTGGATCGGCGGGTTCACCACCCTGCTTGGGACAGGAGGGCAGGTGGCGGGCATGACCGCGGGGCAGCCGACTGGCGCACGCGTCCGGGGCGGGAGCATCACCCTGGCGTCCCGCCCCTATGCGGACTGGCGCAAAAACAAGCAGATGGGGCGCGGGGGGTAGGGGTAACGGCAGTCTGAAACTGTTCGTTCCACACACTGCGTGCTAAAATAGGGACGGCATGAAGGGGAGCCGTGCCCTATTCGGTACCTGTTGCTTCCCGGTCTAGCGGGCGAACCTATCCCACAACATCAGGATGAGGCGAGCCAACCAGTAGAGAGCAGCGGCGAGGTGACCAATCTGGGGAGATGGTCTCGCCGCTGTTTTCTTTCCGGGACGTCTGCGTCTCCGCATTCCATCACCAGATTTCCACAGGGCAAGCTCCCCATTGTGCAGTGAGCCCTGTACTCACCCGAGGCCCCTTCTGGAAGGCATTATACAACCTCATCGCATATTGTCAAACGTGTAAACGTGTGATAAAGTTTATACGGAGGTGATGAGTTGGGGGAACGCAAATCTTTTACTACCACAATTGATGTTGAACTCCAGAAGCGTTTCAAGTTGGCGTGTGTTGAGCGTGACGAGAAAATGAACGATGTCTTAGAAAGGTTCATGACCCGTTACATCGAGAAGAAAGAAAAACCTGAGTAACCGGCTATCTTGGCGGATACGGTTACTCAGGCCCCGCACAGAAGCCGAAGCCCCTGCTGTATCCAAGTATAGCACAAGGGGCCTTCCTTCGACGTGGATGACAAAAAGGCGCCTTGACGTCAAGACGCTAAAGTGTTAAGATTTTCCCAGAAAGGGGGGATTTTTATTGAGAAGCGCGTAAGTATGCCCGTTCGGCTTCCCGAAAGCTTTGCAAGGCGTTTCAAGGCAGCGTTGGCTTTGGAGGGATTAACAGCCCAAGAGTTCTTCGAGAAGGCAGCACAAGAGTTCACGGACAAAAAAATGCCCGAGTAGGTGCTCTCCGCCAAGAGTCTACACCTAAACGGGCTCCGTAAAGGAAGTTATCCCCTACGTGCACAGTATAGCACGTAAGGGGCTTCCTTTGGCATGGCCGAAAGGAGGTCTTTTTTTATGCTCGAACATCTGCCGCAGGCTTCCCTGGAGCACTTCATCGAGGAGCGGGTGGACGCGGCCGTGGGGGCCGTGTTCGCCTCCCCCGAGGGGAAAGCCCTGCGCAAGAAGGCGATCCGGTACTCCCGGATGCTGCTGGACGAGAGCAGCGAGCTCCAGTGCAGGCTGTTCTTCGAGTACGAGGACACGGAGAACCAGGCGAAACTACTGCACTTCAAAGAATGCTACCGGCTTGGGGTCCAGGACGCGGCGCGCCTGATGAGGGGCGCACAGGAGGCATTTGAGAAAAAGGAGGACGTGAGGATGGACAGCAAGGCACTGCAGGTTTTCAGCTTCGAGAAAAAGGACGTTCGGGTGGTCATGAGGGACGATACCCCCTGGTGGGTGGCGAAGGATGTATGCGACATTCTGGGACTATCGAATGCACGAGAAGCTATAAAGGCCCTGGATGAGGATGAAAGGAGTTCCGTAAGAATTTCTGACAGAACCTCCTCGTCGGGAGGAAATCCCAATATGAACGTTATCAACGAGTCCGGCGTGTATACCCTCGTCATGCGCTCGAACAAGCCGGAGGCGAAGCGGTTCCGCAAGTGGGTCA
>CAUPUB010000165.1:0-2725 GCA_963514535.1 uncultured Fretibacterium sp. | reverse complement strand
CCGTGGAGGCCGCCCGGCAGCAGATGATGCTGGCCCTGGAACTCAAGACACGCGGCATGGGCACGGAGGCACGACGCGCCGCCTACGAGGCCATGGAGGGACAGATCTCCATGATACGACTCGCACGAATGATACAAAAAGACCCAGTGAGGGCCGAGGCGTGGTTCCGGGAAAACAAGGCCTCGTTCTCCGGAGTCGACCTGGCTAGGGCCGAGGGCGCCGTGGAGAGGGCTGCCAATATCTACCGGACTCAGAAGGTCATCGATGAGCTGGTGCAGCGGTTCGGGCCGGGGCGGGAGCAGGAGGGGCTGGCGTGGATTCGAGCAAACAAGAGCGGCGAGGAGGAGGAGCGTCTCGCCTCCGCCTACAAGCAGCGCATCGGAGAGATGACCGTTCGGGAGGTCAACGCCGATGCAGAGCTCAGGAAACAGCAGGCGGCAAACTTCGATGAATTTTATAAACGGACTTGGGGCATGGGGCAGCCGCCGTCCCTGGAAGAGGCAACCCAAGCCATGATGTTGGGCAAAATCTCTACTGCCCATCACAAGAAGATCAAGCGTTGGTTGGAGGTGGACCACAGCCGGGCGGGCATCGAAAAGGAACTGTCGATGTCGCCCGGCTGGTACGACCTCACGCCCCAGCAGCAGGAGGAGAGAGTCCTCATCGCTGCGGGGCGGTCGAAGAAAGACAACGAGGCCGCAATCGCAGACATCAAGGTTGGCATTCTGAACGGGACAATAACGGAGTCCGATATCACCGACTATTTCAGAAGCATGTGGATCACTTCTCAGCAGAAGGACCAGCTCAAGCAGATGTTCCAGGCCCAGAAGAGCAAACCGCAGCAGCTTTTGAAACGTCATATGGCGGAGCTGGAGACGGACTTGATGAACGTGTTCTCCAAAAAGGGGGCTACCGGAAACTTTAGCTTCTCGGGGATAAAGGCGTATGTCATCAAAGACTTTGCCCGTCGAGCCCTTGAGTTGGACCCTAACAGCAAGACTTACCCCGAAGATTTGAAAAGAATCCGGGGCGAAAGCCTGTCGGAGGGGGTCAAACTGGCAAATCAGCCTGAGAAGACCTGGAGTTGGAGCAACCCATTTGGATTGTTCGGGGAGCTTGACGTCATTACCCCATTCGGGCAGCGAGTTGAAGATGCAAAGAAAAATATCGCCGACTTCAACGAATCTCTCTCAGGGGAAGACCGCGATATCCGCGCGGCGGATCTGCCCGATGTCAGGCTGCCTCGACAAGGGGCATCGAAGACCGGCAATATCGGGCAGAACAATATTGGCGGCAGGACGCAGCCGGTGCGCGGGGAGACGCCGGAGATGAACGTCATCATCGACGAGGCCTCGGTAGAGTTCGGTGTGGACCCCGATCTCGTCAGGGCCGTCATCAAGCAGGAATCCGGGTGGAAGCCCAAGGCAGTCTCCCACGCCGGGGCGCAAGGACTCATGCAGCTGATACCCGAGACCGCCAAGGGGCTGGGTGTTACGGATTCTTTCGACATCCGACAGAACATACGCGGCGGGACGAAGCTGCTGGGGCAGCTGCTCCAGCGCTACGACGGGGATATGGAGAGGGCCCTGGTGGCCTATAACGCCGGCTCCGCCAGGGCGGACCAGGATAGGTCCAAGTGGCCGAAGGAGACGAAACGGTACGTTCCGGCCGTCCTGAGCCACTACAAAAACATCAAGCAGGGCAAGGATAAGGGGCAGAGCATCCCCGCCCCAGCTCCGGCACAGCCGAGGGGCCCGGCGATGATGAACGGCGTCCAGCTCGGGCCGACCCGCGAGGCGGCGGCGAAGCTGGCGCAGCAGGAGGGCAAGGAGCCCATCGACTCGATACTGTTCGGCGGAAAGGATGGAATCTGATGCTGTCACCATATGAACGCTGGGAGCTCGAGAAGCCCGCCGGGCAGGGCCCCTCCGTATACGCGGACCTTTTGTCCCTGCGGTACCCGGCCTATAAGGATCGCATCGTGAAGGCCCGCGCCGCCGGGTACACGGACGATGAAATCCTCCCTCGTCTTCAGGAGCGGGAGGCTAAGGCCCTGCTGTACTACCCCGCCGATCAGGTCAATGAGCGCATCGGACGCACCCCGGAGACAATAAACTCCGTCGAGCTCTACGAGCGGCGTCATCTGCGCGATGCCTACGTCAAAGCCTACGAGGGCAAGTTGACGGAGCAGGAGGTCGATGAACGGCTGGTTGCCGCCGAGCTCATCGATGTCCAGGCCCCCTTGCTGCTAAGGGATGACGAGCTCTACAAGAAACTGGCCGGGCACATCAAGATGCGGGAGGGCTGGTTCGAGTCTGCATGGAACGGGGCCGTCCGCGACCGGCTCAACAAGGACGAGAGCAGCCTTGGGATGCGTTTGATCTACGGCGAGGAGTCCGAGGACCTGTGGAAGCAGCTGGACGAGTTGGACAGACTCCAGCAGCAATACATGCCTGCGAAGGACCCCAGTTTCTCCGGCTTCGTGAAGCGGGGTGTCGGCGGGGCAATCGAGGTGCTGGCGCAGTACGCTAAGGGAAGCTATCGCGGGGTGACAACCTACGGCCCCACGATGGCGGCTGCTTCGGCTGCCACCACGGCCATAATGGTCGCTCCGGGCTTTAGCAACCCCATTACCTTTCTGCCGGCTAAGGGTGCAGTCATAGCGGGGGGCATCAAGGGGTTTGTTCTGAGCGCCTTCATGGGAACCGGGATGGAGAACTTCGAG
>CAUPUB010000164.1:0-2749 GCA_963514535.1 uncultured Fretibacterium sp. | reverse complement strand
GCTCAGGGCCGTCCAGGCAGAGAGGGAATCGTGGACGGGAGGGGGTTCCTCCGTGCGTCGCCGGAGCTCGGATACGGGGACCGACGTCGCCAGCACGACGAGAAAGGCCGAGAGGACCGCACGGGATAGGAACATCCCCCTTCGGCGGCGCGGTACACGGGATGGGCTGAGCGAGGACCACACGTCCCGGCGCAGAATCTCCAGGTCGGCCCGGGCACACTCGGCGTCCATCAAAGCGCTCTCCATCGCCCCCGACTTATAGGAGCGCTGGAAGCGCTCCAGCCATCGCACGATGCCGGCCACTCGTTTTTCCATGCCCACTCCGCCCACTCGTCCCACCTCCGACGGCCTCGGGGAGGGAGTTCCTCCGAAAGCCGTTTTTTCGCCTCTCTCCAATATTATTTTATCCCCCCGAGCCTGCTTTTTATGGCATCGCGGGCGGAAACTGGCCAAGCCCTCCAGACGTCCTGTTCACGGCTGTCCGTACCCGGCCGCATCGCGAAAAACGCGTCACCCGCCAACGCAAAAGACTGGCATCGTGCCGTGATTTTACCATAAAGAAGGCCGGACGCCCTCCGGTATCTCCACGCAGATGCGGGTCGTTCCGCCCCTCCGGGAGACGACCGAACAGAAAGCGGCGATAAGGCGTGAGATCCAGGGGGGCGTCGGGGAGGCGCGGTGCCTTCTCGCGATACCGCGCGGCGAGGGACCGGCGGAGAGCTGCTTCAAAATGGTGAGCAGGATGACCCTTGAAGCGGGGTCGAGCATCGGGCTCCACACTCATGAGACGGACGAGGAGATATACATCGTCCTCTCAGGGAGGGGGATCTATACGGACGACGATGGGGCCCGGCGCGAGGTGGGGCCAGGCGACGTCTCCCTGACGATGCGGGGACAGCGTCATGGGCTCGAGGTGTCGCAGGATGGGCCCCTGACGCTTATGGCCGTGATCGCGGAGTGACGGCCGCCCGGGGCCAAAAGCGGGAGACGCAAAAAAAGAGGACCGCCCAATCGGGCGGCCCTCTTCGTATCCAACGTGATGGGATATGGGGCTAATTTAGAACGCCGCCAGTTTCTCCCCCCAGGCCGTGCAGTTTGCGACGGCCGCATCGTCCGGCGTCTCGTTGACCGCCAGGCCGTCGTCCAGGAGCGTTACGCCGCCGTTGCGGCAGCGATCGGCCCACGTGCGCAGCCACTCCCCGTCGCCCCATCCGTAGGAACCGAAGATGGCGACCTTCTTCCCCTTCAGCCCCGGAAGCGCCTCGGCGAAGAACGGCTCCATCTCCCCCTCCTCGATGGTCTCGACGCCCATCGATGGGGACCCAAAGGCCACGACGTCGTAGCCCGCAAGATCGGCCACGGCAACGTTCGCCACGTTCTTGCACTCCACCGCAGCGCCCTTTCCCTCGGCTCCCTTGGCGATCGCCTCCGCCATCTTCTCGGTATTGCCCGTGCCCGACCAGTAGACCACCATAATCTTCGACATTCCACAGACCTCCTCGTTCTTTTCGGCTTCCTTGGCTGCAAAGCCCCCGCACTCCGAAGTCCTTGCGGCCTTGGCCCGACTACAGACGAAAGCCGTTCCCGTTCAACAGAGAACGAGCCGCGTCGCACTCCGCCCGCCGATATCGCCTGAAGGCGCGGCGGGCCTTCTCAACATTACCGTAGACCTTCCAGTACCCCACAGCCAGGCTTTTGGCCCCTCTGTGCTCGAGGAATCCCCTGACGTCCTCGGGAGGATAGTCGAGGAAGAGGCCGATTTCGTGCGGAAACTTGATGCGAAAACGCTCTTGGAGGTGCTCCAGGCAGGCGTCCAGACCAAAGGGGAAGGCATATCCCCGATCGATAAGGATGTCGTACACGGCCTTCGAGCCCAGAACCCGCTCCAGCAGCCTGCGCCGATAGATCATGACCAGCGCGCTGCCCGACGCGGAGGCCGCACAGTCGTTGAGCAGGATCGCCTCCACACCCATGGGACGCAGCCAGCCCTCGCCCCGTACCCGCCACAGGGCCCGGACATCCTCCTCGCCGCGCCTGAGGTTGAGCAGGGTCGCCGCTTTCAGCCCTCTTATTGTTGGCGCCCCAAAACAGAACACGAGGGCCTTGAGGTACTCCTCCGTGTCCGTACCCCGGATCGACTCCATAAAGCTTTGGATAATCGGTTTCTTCATCGCCGTCGCATCCGCCGTAAAAGCCTCCCGCCAGTGAAAACTGCCGTAAAGCCCCGCTTGTGGCTCAAACAAAAAACTTCATGTTTGATATTGAAAACTTATATCGAAATGCGTTTTTTGTCAAGCACGAAAAGGGGACCCAAAGCCGCAGGAAGGGCAAGGGAGGGTAAGGTACAAGCAGCAGGTAGAGGGGCTAGATTGTCAATCAAAACGCAAGTGGAGGTTCGGAGCGATTTTTCATATCGAGATAGTTGACGACCGCCGGCCTGGCCGAATGCCGTTAAGTCTGTCGGGCGCCGGAATGAGTGGCAGAGTGTGTTGAAAGGTAAACCTTAAGAGACATCCAGAATCTGAAAGTCGCAATACAGCCCACCGGCTTCCAGCCGGTGGCCATTGAGAGGCGACTTGATATTAAACAGCAAGGCCCTCCCCTTCGGGGGAGGGCCTTGCTCGTTTGCCTTGTTCTTACGCCACGACGTCCAGCCGTTCGTCCAGGGTCTCTCTAATCCGTGAGACCAGCTTCACGATCTCGTCCGCCGGGATCTTCCTCACGATGTTTCCGTCCAGCGTGTCGATCA
>CAUPUB010000163.1:0-2835 GCA_963514535.1 uncultured Fretibacterium sp. | reverse complement strand
TCTTGAAGTCGTCCTTGGGGGTCGGCGCCGGCTTCTCCCGCTCGAGGCCGTAGCGCTCGCTCAGCTCCGCCAGTCGGTCGTCCAGGGATTTAGGCTCGGCACCGGCAACGGCCTTCACCTCGACAAGGGGAGCGTCCATCACCGCCGTCAGCTTCTCGGTGCGTTCCGGCGTCAGGTCCACGTCGTCAAACTTCCAATCCGTCAGCCAGTTTAGGCGCTCGCAGATTTTGTCCACCATCCAGCCGATCACGGGCCCATCGGCCCACTCCGCCCACCAGGGCAGGACCAGCATCTCGTCCACCTTCGCCACGACGGCGGCGCGCTTCTCGGCGCCAGTCTTACCCTTCAAGTTCTTCTCCGCCCACACAACCTGCTCCAGTACCCACGTTTTCATCTTCTGCCACATATCGATCATTCCCTCCTAAAAGAAACGGGCGGCCCAATAATGGCCGCCCTCGTGGATGATTGCCGCAAACAAAATCGCGATCGCTAATACCATGCCTATCCCCTTCCTCTACAGCTTGATGATGTATGCCAGCTCGTAATAGGCGGGGCGGTTGTCGAAAGCCTGCCCCCCGCCTACCGCTGAGCTTGCCGTATTGATTTTGTCCTTCACCGTGGAGGTCGGCGTTCCGTACTGGTTCGCGATAATCGCTGGGGTGTTTTGATTGCCGCCCACCCTGAGTATCCCTTGGCCTATCCCGGGGATTGTATGACTGAGCCCCGTTGTCTCGGCGTTCACGTCGTGCTTATGCGCGGGGAGATTCGCCTCTGACAGCGTTATCGAATCACTGCCCCCGGTATTGCCTGGATTGGTTGCTGTGGGAACCCCGCGGATGAACTTCCCCAGCAGGTTCGGCCTGCCGTCCTGCCCATCGCAGAGCGCCCATCCGCTGGGTATCTCCGAGAGCTGACCGCTCCACATACCAATGAAGCCCCTGGGAATTCCACCATCAATCAGTCCAGCCAGTACCTTGCCCTGTCTCGCGCTTAGCGCTGCATCAGTTCGTTCGCTGTCGAGAACGTCCAGAACCTCCGGCAGCTCCGTTTTCTCCGCCTTCAGGGCAAGGGCGGCCTTCATGCCCTGGAGGTCCGCAATCAGCCCCTCCAGAGTCCCCGTTCCCGTCGGGCCCCTCGTTACGACCCGGCCTCCGATCACCTGATATTCGGGCATTGCGCATCCTCCTCCTCAATTCCACATGCCTGCATAATTCTGCATGGACCTGTAGTCCTCATGCCGCCTCGGCGTTCTCGCCCCGCGCATGGCCCGCTCGTAGGCTGTAGACTCTCCCCCACCTGCGCCACGACGGCGCATCCCTTCCCCTGCGTCGGCGTAGAGGCGCAGCGTCGTTTGGTTTGGGTGCAGGTACTCCGCCAGAGCCCTTGCGGTCCAGATCGGCCCGATGATCGCCTGCGTTCCGTTCAGCTGCGACAGGTTCATGGCTGCCGACGCCACGTTCAGGAACCCCAGCTTGCAGTGTGCGACCAGGCTGGCAATGCTGTTGGCGGCTACCGTGACCGGACGGTCCCCGATGACGTTGGGGAGGTACTTCCCCAGCCAACTGTTCCGCACCCAGTTGTTCAGGGTCTGCTCGACGTTCGACGGCACGCCCAGCACGTCGTTGATGTAGTCCTTGGTGTAGCGCGCCAGCCCCTTGTGGTCGTTGTCGAACCGCCCGAAGGCCCGCTCAAAGAGGTTGATCCCGTCGTGCTTCAGCGTGTCCATGGCGATGTATCGGGCGCTCAGGTTCAGGTAGTGCCGAAGCGCGTACTCCATGTTGGCGTCGAACGCCTCGCGGGAGACCCCGGCCCCATCGAGGATCGTTTTCACGTCCTCTACGAGCTGAGGATCCACGCCCTCCAGACCGCTGGACTCCACCATCTTGTTGAGGATGTGGTGCCCGAACTCGTGGAAGCTGGTGCTCTTGTTCGCGGTCTCGAAGAACTCGATGACACTCGTCCCGTCCGGCAGGAAGTACGTCCTGCCGTTGGGGACGGATTCCCACTTGCTTTTTTGGGAGACAGGTGGTTTACTGTTATCAGAAGCCTCGCTCTGCTCCCTCTCCGTTACGGGAGGTGTAGTTTCGGAGAGCGTAGCGCCGGGGAGGCCCTGATCCCTGCCCGGCGTATCGGAACGAGGATTTGTTTTAGCTCCCGCTCCCTCTTCGGGGTGAAAACGTGTAGCCTCGGAGAGCGTAGGATTGAGGCCATCGTACACTGGCCCAATCTCGCCGGGAGCCTTTTCTTTGTAGTCTTCCCAGCCGGTCAAAAGCCAGGTCTGACGTTCTCCATTCCGATAAAGCGACATGACGGCCGTATGCCCGTCATGCTCCAGATAGGCTCTGCTGCCCTTGTCGGCAGAATCTATTTTGTCCAGTTCTCCCTTGTCGATAACCTCCACCATCTTCCGGGCTACAGCCTCACCGTCATACCCCTGGGCATTGCGGTGCGCAATCAGGTGCGATACGCCCCAGCCACCCTTGAACTTGTCCCCACGCCCCGGCTCCCCCCACAGGAAGGAGATGGACCCCAGGTCGTCGCGGTGCATGGCGTCCATCACGTCGGTCTGCTCTGTGATGACCTTCTCCATAGCAGCCCGCCCGCGCCGGATGTTCTCGGTTGTCTCCGGGCGATCCTGGTAGTACGTCTCCGCCTCCTGTACCGTGGCCTCCTCCTCGGCCTCGATGAGCTGGAGCAGACGCCTTTCGGCCCCCTTGGGCTTTTTCTTCCTCAGCTCCTTTCTCAGATCCCGGAGTCGTTTCTCGATGGCCACGCCCCGGTCGTTGAGCTCGTCGTTCGCAAGGACCTCCTCGACGGTGTGATTCTCGACCCACG
>CAUPUB010000162.1:0-2855 GCA_963514535.1 uncultured Fretibacterium sp. | reverse complement strand
TGATTCTGCCGGAGGATATTCTAACCCTTTTGGCATCTCCTGACGACACTATCTACGTCTCCATGCTGGAGCTTAAGGACGACAAAGGCGGGACGGTCGTCGTCCCAGTAGCGCTGAACTCGGCAGAGCCAGGGAAACAGGCTTTTATGACCAGCATTTATGGCAAGGGCAATATAACACAAGCCAATGACCAATGGTTTGCCGAGCAAGTCGAATCCGGGAACCTGCGGTATATGAACACAAAAAAGAGCACCTCGTGGGCTAGGGACGTCGGGCACCAATTGCCCATTATGCCGCGCCAGCCGGAAGCGCTCCGTGAACTCAATATACCGACCGAAGCCGATCTTGTCAAGGCCAGGTTTGAGAATCCGGGGTTTTATCAGAACGAACGGCAACAGGCTCCCCGCGGAGCTTACGAGGCGGCGAACCGAATCATACGCCTTTTCGAGAGTGCCGACGCCTCGACGCTGCTGCACGAGACCGGGCACGCTTTCCTGGGCAATTTCGCCAGGTTCATCAAGTCCGACAAAGCGGACATCCAGGTGCAAGCAGATTGGTCCGCCCTGATGGAATGGCTGGGCTCCGATGGCAAGAGTCCCCTGACGCGCGAGCAACACGAGCAGTTCGCACGGGGGTTCGAGGCCTATTTGCTGGAGGGGCGAGCTCCATCCCTCGGTCTGCGCAACGTCTTTGAACAGTTCAAGAACTGGTTCATCGGGATCTATCGGGGGGTCGAGGGACTAAACGTGACCCTGAGTGACGAGGTGCGCGGAGTCCGTGGACGGCTGGCTGAGCGAGCTGGAGTCCTACGAGATCGGGCGTGCCGCCCGTACCGAGGTCCGCAAGACGCTGGACTATATGAGGATTATAACAACGCCCGCTCCGGAGATAGGGCATTTCTTGCCCATACTCCCCCTGTGGCCCCGTAAGCACAGGGAGAGCCCCGGTCCTACCTCAACCGCAGTTGCCTTGACTTCGGTTGCCACTTGATCAATATAGGTAAAGCTGTTTCACCCCTTTTCTCATCAGGGAGTACCATCGAAATTTCCGACGGCTGTTCATCCTCCTTGGCCGGTTCCTGACGAAACATGAGGCACCATGCGCTCGAAGGTCGTGTGGCGCTTGACCTGGACCATCTTGCCCCTGCCGCTGCTGTAGATGCTGTGATTGCCGCCCTCCCGCTGCAGGAAAAATCCGTATTGCTCCAGGTGCCTCACGAGATCGCGCCGGTTAACCGACATGGGATATCGATCTCCCCCCACGACAGACACTCCAGAATCTCGGAGAGCTCGTCGGTCGTGGACTCGTACTCCCCGGCCAGAATCCGGAGGCTCATCGGATGACACCTCAGGATGATTTCGATAAGCGCCTCCAGCCTGCGCCCATCCCCGGACAACAGAGCGACCTGCCGCTTCCTCCGCCCCATCTCAAACCCCTCCCTTTCTTCAGACCGGTCTCGAATACTACTCATAAAACGAGTATCTTAGCGTTGACATATCTTGATTATTATATCCTCCGTGCTTCACGCGAGCCCCTGCCCCTGGGAAGCATTGTGAAAGAAGAGTTTTCGGACGGCACGTTCGTCCCAGCCAAGGAGAGCGATATCACTCGACCAGGGCAAGGAGTCCCCGATCCCCATTGATGTGACCTTCGTGGCCGACGAGAGCATCCCGGATACCCGGCGGAACATCTATTAGCAGATCGATTATGACGCCAGCGCGGCGCCCGGAGGTAGCTGGTAATGAGCGAGACCCGGGAATCCCTGAAGACCACGACCATCTGAAGCAACCCGTTGCCAGAATGGCTTCATCATCTAGAAACGGGACGATGCTGGGCTGGTCGCTAACCTGGCGGCCGGTGCGCTCAGAACCGGGCTCGGAAATGCGATGTAAAAGCCTGACATTGCCACCTTCTTTGTTTTGTTCTTGGTGCGCAAATCATGATTCTTATATTGACAAAAAGAAATAATCATGGTATTATTTAAAAGGAGGTGGCTGGGTTGAACTCCGAAGAAAGAAGCCTCCTTGACCTGGTTGAAAGCCTCACAGTGACCGCAGCATCGATCGTAATGGTAGCGGAAACACTCGCAAAGCTGATCCAGGGCAAGAAGGCCCGAAAGAACCGCCGAAAGACTCGCAGACGGAGGCGGTATTCGGGGGGAGGGAAACCTCCCCTTCTTTCTAAGAGTGGTACCCCAAGATGAAAATGACAAGAAAAGTTGCGTATCTGGTCTTTGCGGTGGTGTTTCTGCGGACTCTTTTTCGTTATGACTGGAGCTTGGAGACCATCGAACATATCAGTTTTGGGATGTTGTTCGCTGGGATCCTGTTCGATGCGGTGCTCCGGTGGCGCAGATGAGAACAGACAAGTTTCGAGAGCGGGTTGAGGCCGAGGTTTTTGTCTCCACGGAGGCGGCGGATTATTTGGGGATGAGCCGCCAGAATCTCTCACAGCAGACCAAGGCTGGGCGCATCCCCTGCATTCGGGGAAAGCTGTATCTCAGGGCCGACCTCGATGAGTACAATGCAACGGCTCGTGGCGGCCCGGAGAGGAAGGGCGGAGACAAAAAGCGGGGCGGGCGTGAAGACCCGCCCCTCCCGTCGCCTACCGTCTGAGGACGGCGGAGCCCGGTTCAAGCCTGACGGCTAACACCAGGCGCCCCAACTTCAACCGGAAGTTGAAGCTGAGGCTTTTCCGGAAGTTCACCATTGCAGGGGTGCCTCCCTTCTGAAAGGGATGCCCAACTCGCTAGGGAAGCGCTGATTAAAACAAAAATGCATATTTTATCAAAGGTAAGTACGCAAAACATCTATAGGCAAAAATCTCCAGCGCTTCCCTAAAAATTAACATGGGGG
>CAUPUB010000161.1:0-2978 GCA_963514535.1 uncultured Fretibacterium sp. | reverse complement strand
GAAATTTTAGAGGAAGGGGCAGACTCTGGGTGTCAGTCTCCTTCGCTGTTTGTGCCTGCACAACTCATTTACCGCGAATAACTGTCACTTGATGAAGCTCCTAAGCGAACCGGCACAACTCACTGCGTTCGTTGGCCGTCTGCTTATGTGGGCCTTTTTTTATCTTCTCTCACCCCCCCACTGTTGCGTTTAGATTGTAAATCCAAGGGAATTATAAATCCAAGCTACACCCAGGAACACCCCGTCAATCGTTCCTCCCGCCCTGCCTTTCCGCCTCCGGGTGGATGACACAGCTGATGCGCGCCTCCAGCCGCTCGTTCAGGAGCGCCTCCAGGCGGTGCGTCAGGGCATGGACCTCCCTCAGGGGCATCTCCGGGTCGCACTGCACGTGAAAATCGGCGTAGATCATGTCCCCGGAACGACGGGATCGGATCTTATGCACCCCGCGGACGTCGGGGTCGGCCCGGACGATCGCCTCGATCTCCCGGGGGTCCACCGCGATGTGGTCCGTCAGCTCATCCGAGGCCTCCCTGAAGATCCGATAGGCCGCACCGAAGATGACCAGCGCGATCACCGCTGAAACCGCGGAATCCACCCAGGCCGGGGCCCCAAAAAAGATGATCAGGGCCATGGGGACCAGGACCCCGCAGGTGACGAAGATGTCGGACAGGGTGTGCCGCGCGTCCGAGCGCAAAATGGAGGACCTCAGCCGCCGTCCGGCCCGGTCCTCCAGCCAGGCCGTGAGGATGTTGAAGAGCAGGGTCCCGGCGACCGCCGCGAACTCCCCGGCGGAGGGGACGCAAAAATCGGTCCGCCCCAGGCTGCGGACGCTCCGCACCAGAATCGAGATCCCGAGGTAGACCATCAGGGCCACGATCGCCAGGCTCGCCAGCGTCTCATAACGGGAGTGCCCGTAGGTATGCCCCTCGTCACTTGGGCGCTTCGCGGCCGCGACCCCGATGAGCCCGATCACGTTGGAGAACCCGTCGGAGATCGAGTGGAAGCCATCCGCCAGCACGGACTGGAGGTTCGCGGTCAGCCCGACGGCGATCTTCGCCACCGAGACCAACAGGTTGCAGACCAGGACGATCAGGAGGACCCGCTGAACCCGATTTCCCCGTTCCTCGGTTGTCTTCATTGGCTGTAACGCGGACAGAGGGTCAAAGGCCCTCGTTTCACTCCTCCTCGCGGCTCGCGAACATCTGCAAAAACACCTTGTGAGTCTCCCGCGGCAGGATGCGGTAGCCTTTTTTCTCCTTCGTCATCCAGAGGAAATAGTCCTTGTAGAAGGACGCCGCCATGTCGAGGATGGACTTGGACCGGTTCTCCCGAATATGCTCATAGGGATTCTTCAGATGGCGGTCCTCGTCGCTGTCCCAGCGGAAGGTCCCTAGAGCGTAGCTCAGTGACTTCTCCACGGAGACGGAGGGAAAGGCCGGAAGGAGCAGCGAGTGGTCCAGCCAGTCGTAGGTGCCCAGCCCCTGGCCGGGGACGAGGATGACGCGTGGGATGCCGTACATGCGGACGCGGGAGACGGCGAACATGTCCATGTCCTGGTCGCACATCGCATCCATCAGCGACGCGGTATTGGCCCAGAGGGTTGGCGCGGCGTCCGAGGGGCAGAGCAGCGACGTGTCGCAGCGTGCGATCTTCGCGGGGACGGCGATGTACTCCCGCTTCTTCATCAGCATGTTCTTGAGCTCGCGCCGCTTCATCAGATCGGAGAACTCGGCGCATCCGCTGGTGATCCGCTGGAGGCGCCGTGCCGTCTTTTCCAGGTCCATCCGGGCATAGACGATCTTCCGGGCCATTCTCTTGGTGGACTCGTGCAGCTCCATGAAGCTCTCGGACTCGGGCAGCCCAAAGGGGTCCTCAGTATCCTTGCAGGCGCTGGAGAGCTGGAGGGACATCGCCCGCTCCGCCTCGACGTACCGAAAACGCTCCTGGGAGAGCTTCTGCTTGACCTCGTCCTTCGCCTCGCGGAACTCCTTGACCCGCATCGCGACCCGCACGGCGGAGAACAGGTTCTGGTCCATTTCCTCGGCCAGCTTCTCCGGTGGCGTTGGGGTGTCCCGCGCCCCGAGGATGCGGGCCAGCTCCTCGTTTCGCTTGGCCTGCAGCACCTCGAGCCGGTTCTCCATGTCCTGGATGCGTTCCTCCGCGGAAAGGCCTGCAACGGGATTTGGACAGGGCTTCCCCGTGACGGCGCCCCAGCACTCCGCGATGTAGTCCGAAAAGGCAAGATAGGGGAAGATGTCCGCCCCGGCCCGCGAGGCGAGGATTCGCGCCGCGTCAAAGTCCTTGTGAACCGGCGTTATCCCCTCCAGGAAACCGAAGTCGATGAAAAGGCGCTCCGTCTCGTCGAAGGTCAGCTGTTCCGGAAAGGAGGCGGTCTGCGCGTCCAGAATGGCGAAGAGGAGATCCCAATAGCCGTCCGAAAGCTTTTTCCACGTCTTTCGGGCCTCGCTCTTGTCCTCGGGCTTGTCGGACGAAGCGAGTCGGGCGTGACGTTCCGCCGTCCTCTCCATCTCGGCCAGCTTCTGTCCGACCTCGGGCTCATCCTTCCATCGGGGAAATACGATTCGTTCGCTCATAGGACATCCTCCATCAGACTAAAATCCGTCAAACTAAAATCCGTCAAACTAAAATCCATCAAACCAAAATCCATCAAACTAAAATACGTCACAAAGATCCGGCGGGTCGGAACCTTTCAACTAGTCAAACGGTATCGGCCGCCGTCCCCCCTGCCTGCCATTTTATTCCGGGTCCGGCAGTCCTTCGCGGCTCTGCCGAGGGCAAAATCCCGTTCCATGACGATGAGCTGCCATACGTAAAAGATTATCGCACATCCAGGCCCCCTAGGCCAGACAAAGGGAGGACACGGCAGCCGATGAAACCCATTGCCCGTTCCCGAGAAAACAACAAATCAAAACCACCGGCTAAGCCGGTGGTTTGCACTGGCCCTGTAAGGGCCTCAT
>CAUPUB010000160.1:0-3037 GCA_963514535.1 uncultured Fretibacterium sp. | reverse complement strand
AGCCCGTCCTCGAGGTGGATCAGGAAACCTATCCGTGGATCGTCGAAAGGATGGGTGTCAAGGGGGCCTACGACTACCTGAAGCGGCGTCTGCGTGCGGTGGAGGCAGACTGCAAAGCGGCCGAGGAGGCGTTTGAGGAGGCTCGAGATTCCGGGGCCGATGAGGACAAGCTTCAAATGCTGCGCAATAATGCCTGGGAGGCATATCGCGAACGAGGCTATATCAGAGATTCGCTGAAAACGCTGGGGGGATCTTTAAAGGACAACGCCGAGAAGAGCGTCCTTCCTGTCTCCCAGACGGAGCTCAACACTCAAGCGACGGTATCGGCCGCTCGGTGGGTGCAAAAGACCGTCAAGGAGGTATTGGCGGAGGTCACGGGTAGCACGAAGATCGGGGACCTGGTGACAGAGTACGAAGCATACAGACGGGCTATGAAAATGGTGCAGGCCGAATCACGGCGCGCGTTTTCGGCAGGACGTAAGGACGCCATGCTCAAGGCCGCCTTGAGACGCAAGGAACTGAAACGCAAAAAGGCCGAGCGCGATAAGGAACGTGGGAAGATCAGGCGCATGGTCGAGGAGATGAACACGGCTACACGCGGCGAGGTGCTCTGGGACCGAAAGAACGAGATTCGGGAACTGCTGGAGGGGTACGAGCTCAAGCGGCGCAATGCCAAGACCTTGTACGACCTGCAAGGGGAAAAGAAAGAAAAGCGCACCGTCACCTCCGTTCGGCGTGAACTGAAGGAATATGTTGGGGAGAACCCCGACGCGGCACTGAACCCGGACGACTTGGCCGTCTTGGACAAGCGGACACTCGACATGATGACGCTGGATGAGCTGACCGAGCTGCACGGGAAAGTCATGAAACTCCGTGCCGATGGCATCATGGAGCTGGAGATGAAAAAGGCCGAACGTCAGGAGTGGCTGGACAAGACACGCGAGGAGCTTTATAAGGCTGTTGGCGGACGCTTGGGTAACCCGGACAAGCTCGTCAATCCACGCACCGATGTACGCGGGAGGAAAGAGAGTATCTTGGACAAAGTTCGTGCGAACAGCCAGATGATGACGCGTATCCTGGACTTCATCGACGGATACAAGGACTTCAGGGGCAAATGGTATAAGACCTTCTACGAACCCGCAACTAAGGCGGAGGATGCTTTCTTGATCCACAAGAATCAAAGATTCGAGCGGATGAAGAAGGTCCTGGAGGCGCTGAATCTGGACGAACGGCAGCTGGGGCGCGTGTTCTATACCACACGGGACCCCATGAGCGGCATCGAGAAAAGCTATACCCTGGACGAGTGCATCCATATTTATGCGGGGTGGTTCAACGAGAGAAATCGTGACGCCATCATGTATGGCAATGGCATCGACGAGGCGATGGCCGCGGACATCTTCTCCCGCCTCTCCGACCGGCACAAGGCACTGGGGAAGGAGGTCATGCAAGAGTTTGAAACACACAGGCAACGATATAACGACGCGCTGGTGGAGTACGGAAACGTCGGACTGATCCCCGAGCCAAACTACCTTCGGATGTATCGGTCGAATTGGACCGATACACAGGGGAAGAACATTGACGAGGGGCTCGAGGGCGTTCAAAACGAGATCATTCGAGCCAATGGGCTGCGCAAGCTCTATGCGGACAAAAGCTCCAGCATCTCCCGCAAGGTCATCAAGGCGGAACATCAGCAGCCAATAGCGCTGGGCATCCTGACCACCTGGCAGAGGGCCGTCCAGGAACAGGAGCACTTCATTGCCTACGGGGCTTTGGTCAAAGACCTGCACGCCCTGCTGAACGAACCAAGCGACAGAATCACCGCCGGAATGCAGGAAACCGTCAACAATCGGTTCGGCAGGGAAATCTACTCGAAACTGGAGGAATGGGTGAACCGCCTGGCCGTTCCGGACTTCTACAAGGGGTACAAAGCTATCGACCAAATGCCGCGTAAATTGAGGAGCAATGCGGCAGCGGCCTATCTGACGTTCAACATTATGTCCGCGCTGAAACAGCCGACCTCGCTGGCGCTCTACCTGCGATACGCAAGTCCGAAACAGATGATTCTTTCGATAGGCCGATTCGTCGCCTCGCCGCGGGCTTTCATACAGACCGTTCAAGAACTGGCCCCGCAGGTGAAGGAACAACAAATCGACCGTTTCCTGGAGGAGCTGAAGGCTACGGCGAAAAGTGGGGACAGCCGATATAACCGTGTTCTGCTGAAGACACTCCAGATCGGCGCCAAGCCGATGCTTTGGCTCGATATGTTCGTGCGCTGCATAGGGTGGGACGCGGTGTTCAATACCGAGCTTGAGAAGGGCGTGACAACCGAGGAAGCCCGTCAGCGCGCACAGCTGGCGACGGTCAACACGCAAAATTCCGCCAGCCCGAAGGATCTACCTGCCTACATGGCGTCGAACGAGTGGCTGAACCTCCTGGTAGTGTTCCAGAATCAGGGAGCAAAAATATGGGGAGCCATGACGCATGACCTATACGGCGACATCAAAACCGGGCGAGTCAACGAGGCATTTGCAGGGTTTGCGGGACTGGCGATCGGGGCATTCCTGCTGTCCTGTTTGAACAAGGGCGACCTGCCGGACGACCCCGAGGAGGCGTTGAATTGGACAGCGAAGGAGATAACGGGGAACATCCCGCTGTTCGGAAGCGGTATCGTGTCGGGCTGGGAAGGGTTCTCCGGTGGATTGATGCTGGATACCGTCGCAAGGGACATCGCCGGGGCATTTACCAAAATTGGGAAGGGAGACTTTGATGATGCGGCAATGAACATCTATTCGGCGTGGTCTCTGGCCTACGGGGGGACGCCTGTGACTGTGATCCGGCGGGCCCTGGAGGCTGCTGAGACTGGAGACCCGTGGAAGCTGATCGGGCTACACAACAGGAACAAGCGCAAGAAGGCTTTGATGGTGCCATAAAGATTCTGGAGGTGAGGAAATGTATCAGGGCAATGGAGTGACGACGGAGTTCCCGCTCCCGCCGGGGGCGGACGGGCACACGGTGGGACTGGCTCCGCCGGGCGGCG
>CAUPUB010000159.1:0-3081 GCA_963514535.1 uncultured Fretibacterium sp. | reverse complement strand
GGGTGCGGCGGGAGCTGTGGAAGCTGTTCCTGCGGCTGCCATTAGGGAAGCGCTGGAGGGAAGCGCAGGGTTGATTTTTTATATGGTTGATTTTTTGTATGGTGGTTTTTTTGTATGAAGGAGGAGGGTACGTCCATGGCAGAGGTGAAACAGGAGCACACGACGCATCTGCTGGGGGCCGCCGTGGTGGGCAAGACCCACCCGCGCATCGAGCTGCGCGGCCGGCTCGACAGCCTGAACGCTGCGATCGTCCGCGTGCAGGTACAGGCTCGTGAGGCGGGATGCGCGCAGCTCGAGAAGGACCTGGAGGAGGCCCGGGACAAGGTCGGGGAGATCCTGGCCTGCGAGGTGAGGGACGTCCCCTGTTCCGAACTCTCCCTGTGGGGCTTGACGGACGAGGAGATCCACGCGCGCTCGCATTTCCCGGAGCACGCTTACGGGATCGGGCATATCCTGCCCCATCCCGATATGGGGCGGTGGGCGGCGGAGCTCAATCTGCTGCGGACGCTGGTCCGGGAGGTGGAGCTCTGCGCCTGCCGTGCCTTCGAGTCGCGGGAGGGTGTGGAGAGGCCGGACATCATCAAGGTGCTGAACCGTCTCAGCAGTGCCTTCTACGTCCTGACCTACAAATACCTGCCCAAGGGATACGACCGGACGATCCGTTTCGCAAGGAAGGACGTACAGAAAAGGGAAGCACAGTCCCAGTAGCGGAATGAACACCCTGTACGTTTTGAAGATCGCCCAGCTTGCCGTCAGGTCCCTGCTTACCGAGGCCGCGGTCTACCCCAAGCCGGGGTTGGTCACCCCCCTGGGCAACGGTTCCTACTCGGACCGGACCTTCCAGAGCTTCATCGACAGCGCCGTGGCGCTTCTTCCCTGTTTCCTCAACTGTGCGTCCATTGGGATGGAGACCCTGGAACTCGGTCCCGAGAGCGTGTTTGCCCTGCTGCGCGTGACGGGACGCCAGGGCGATCTGGAGATGATGCAGGCGACCGGCGGTGTCGGCACGCACCGGGGGGCTATCTTTCTTTTCGGCCTCCTGTGTGGGGCGGCGGGGCGGCTCGCGGCCCAGGAACGGGACCTGACCCCCAGGGCCCTGGCCCTGACCGCATCCTCCTTTGTGCGGGGGATCGTGGGACGGGAATTGGGCGGCCTGAGCCTGGAGAGCTGTGGGACGGCGGAGGAACGCGCCTTTGTCCTCTACGGGCTGGAGGGGCCGAGGGGCGAGGCGGAACGGGGTTTTCCCATGACCTTACGGGCCGCGGACCTGATGCGAAGGCTCGAGGAGGAGCATGGCGATGTTCTCATGTTCCGGGAGCGCGCGGCGCACACCCTGATCTTCATCCTCTCCGAGAACGCGGACAGCGTCCTGGTATCACAGGGGGGGCTGGACGCCATGCTGAGCGTGCAGGCGGAGGCTCGAAAGGTCCTTGATTCCGGCGGAATGCTCTCCCCTTCCGGTCGGGCCGGGATCGCGGAGATGGAAAGCACACTTGCGGGGCGCGGGCTGTGTCCCGAGGGCGGGGCCGATATCCTTGCGGCCGCGCTGTTCCTCGGCGCCGCTCACTCCTGCCTGCGGAACTGAGGGAATGGGAGCGCCTGCTTTTGCCGGTCAGTACCTCAGGCCGTAGGCCGGATAGTAGATCCTCTGGTCGCTCAGGCCCTCCTTCTGGGCTGCCAGGGCCGCCTGTCCCTGCTCCCCCATGTTGTAGGAGAGCACGGAGGTCAGGACGTGGACGACGAACATGGGGCCGATCAGGCTGCTGCCGAAGGTTGGGGAACGGTCCCCGGCGTAGAAGGAAAGGTGCGAATGCCCGCATATGGGGGCGGCGGGACTGTCCGTCAGGGTGACGATGCGGGCGCCCCGCCGGGCGGTAGCCTCGACGGCCTCCGTGACCTCGATGACGTAGCTGGGAAGCTCGCAGACGATCAGCATGTCGTTCTCCCCGACGGCCCGGGATTGTTCGATGAGCGAGACGGATCCCCGGCGCATGAGGACCGTCTTGAGCCCCAGCTCCGTGAAGCGGGTGTAGAACCACTCCGAGACCAGAGCCGAGATCCCCCATCCCATGCAGTAGATCGCGTCGGCCTCTTTGGCTGCCTCGCAGAAGGCGACGATGGACCTGGAGGAGAGGCTGTTGCGGGTCTCCTCCAGGTTGGCCTGTTCCAGACGGCAGAGGTCCTGAGGAATATGGGTGTCCTGGACCTCCCCGGCGATGGCGGAGGGGGCGACCTGTGCAAGCAGGGCTTCCTTGAGGACGACCTTCAGGTCGGCGTATCCCTCGAATCCGAGCATGCGCGCGACCCGCACCAGCTGCGCCTTGGACACCGAAAGCCTCTTGGCGACCTCGCCGATGGAATGAAAAGCGACCTCCGAGGAGTTGCCTAGAAGATATTCCGCGACGCGCCGGGTCTTTGTTGGAAACGTGTCCAGCCTGTCCCGAATCTGTTTTTCCAGGTCCTGGATGTTCATTGCCCTGCCCTCTCCTCCTTCTCGGTCTCGAGCATGGCCTCGACCTCGTGCCGCCAGGGCATGGAGGGCTGGGCCCCGAAGCGTGTACAGGCCAGGGCTCCGGCCCCGGCGGCGAAGCGGACGGCCCGTTCCAGCGGCATCCCCTCCGCCATCCCCACGCTCAGAGCCGCGCAGAAGGCGTCCCGGGCCCCGGTAGAGTCCACGGCCTTAACCGTAAAGGACTTGAACGCAAAGGTCTTTCCTCCCCGCAAGCACACCAGCCCCCCCTGGGCGCTTCGCGTCACCACGACGGTCTTGACGCCCCGCGCGACGAGCTGCTGGGCCAGCTCCGCGATCCGGTCCTCCGGAATGGGGCCGTCGCCCGAACGGTTGGCCGCGTTGGCTGAGTTGGACGAATAGAAGTCGAGGGCCGCCTGATTCAGGATCAGGCAGTCCACCATGTGCCAGACCTCCGGTGGCAGGGGGAAGGGTGGCTCGGCGGAGAGAAGGGTCCTGCATCCCATGCGCCGAGCCATACGCAGCCCGTAGGCTACGGTCTCCGGGGGGATCTCCAGCTGGAAGAGCGCGGAATCGACCGTCTTGAACACGTCCTTTGCCCGGTCCAGGAC
>CAUPUB010000158.1:0-3167 GCA_963514535.1 uncultured Fretibacterium sp. | reverse complement strand
CTGGCCGATGCGGGGATCAAGAGCCTGAACGTGGCCTCGGAGGCCGTAAACGAGAATACGCCTCCCGCGCTTTCCCAGAGCGACCTCGCGAATAGGAGCGTGGCGTAGGGATTTGTCATGGAACATCAGTTTTATCCGTGTGGGGCAGAACGCCGAGATTGAGATGGAGTCCTTTATTTTCTGGACACCTTCCGCCGCTATACGAACGAGGCGCTTCGGAAGAGGTGAGGAAACGGCCGCAGCGGTCATTTTTTAATCCGTTCTTGTTCGCTTTACATTTATGTGTTTTTGTGATTCAATCGTATATGATGAACGAAGTATAAAATCTCATTTTCGAAAAATGGAATAGGTTGGAACTCGGAAGGGTAATCGGGAGCGACGCGGTGACGCGCAGACCTGGACAAACTACGAATTCCTGCGGACGAGCGCGAAGCGACCGACCTCGATATTCGATATATCGAGGGAAGAAGGTTGCTTTGCGCTTTTTTGTCGTTGTGGGGTATGGACTGGGGTAAGGGAACGATGATGGGGATGGAGGCTGTCGTGACAGTGACGAGATTGAAGAGAAACGCCTTTGCGCTGGTTCTGGGAGTCGTTTTTATCTGTGCCTCGGCTGCTTTGGCTTCCGTGCCTCCAAACTTCTCCGGAGGCTCCGGTACCCCGGAGTCGCCTTATTATATCTCGAGCTCGGAGGACCTGTCCGCGCTTGCGCAGAGAGTCATGAGGCGTCAATCGCACCATGGCCTTGCCTACCGTTCCGCACACTACTTCCAGACGGCGGACATCGACTTGGGCGGCATACCGGCCTGGGTTCCGATAGGACTTCCCCGCCTTGAGAAAACGCACCGTTCGTTCCGGGGCGTCTACGACGGTCGGGGACATACGATCGCCAATGTCCATTACCAGTGGTATCGCCATCCCTACACGATCTATCCCTACACGACATCAGGCGATGTAGCGGAAGACCAGTATTACGGTCTTTTTGGGGTGGTTGCGGGGGATGGGGAGAAGAGCGGGATAGTGAGGAATGTTCGGGTGAAGACTCGTTCCTTGTACAGCGAGATCCCAAACAAGCGGGTATTTTTTGGAATGATCGCAGGGGCATTGTGGGGTGGAAAGATCGAGGGGTGTTCCGTCGAGGGCGGATGTGCCTCGATTGTTGCCGTCGCAGGCAATAATTATAGGATGAAAGATCGCTACTACCGAATTGGAGGCATTGTGGGAGAAGTGGATACAGGACGGATTGAGAACTGCTTGAACGGCTTGGATTTATACAGTTTTATAGAAGATACGTATCTCTATATGGGCGGAATAGTCGGGAGGTTGATGAAGGGGCAAGTGACAAGCTGCGTCAATAAGGGAAGGATACATGCCGTGGGGGGAATGGGAGGAGGGATCGTTGGGTTATCTTGGGGAGGAAGAATAGAAAGTTCTGTTAACCTTGCTGATGTTGAAACCTACTCTAGTGTAAGTAACACCTTATCTGGCGGAATTTATGCTGGAGGATGGAGCGATGTTCTCCAATGCGTTAATGAAGGGCGGATTGCCGCGATTTCCCGAGGTGGCTTTGGCTGTGCAGGAGGCTTGGTTGGCAGCATGAGCGACAATGTATTGGAGAGTTCGCAAAATCGGGGTAATGTCTATGTCGAAGCTCGGCGAGAGGCACCGAGGTCTGGCCGGATGGCTAAAGCCAGCCGCTATTATACTCCGCGTGAAATACGGGCCAGGGCTTATGGCGGAGGGCTTGTGGGGGAGATGAACGGTGGGAGGCTTCGGAATTCCGCGAATATGGGGGATGTTTCTGGTGTATTGGAGGCGGAAGGCATATCGTCGGACATCTTTCTTGGCGGCATAGCTGGTTATTGCGTCTCTGAGTTGAATTGTGATTTGTTACTTGAGAACGCGCTGAATGTTGGATCGGTAACCATCGAGAAGATGCCGATTGATGCAAATGACGCAATGGGCGGCATCGTCGGCCATTGGATCGAGGATCCGAAGAAAGCTCGTGTTCTTGGATGCTACTGGTTATGGGATGGCCAAGGAGAGGCCCATGGTGTGGGGGCGGGGCTGTCGTCGGCCGATACGGCGACGACGCCCTTGAATGCGGAGGCGATGCGCCGCCGCGAGAGCTTTGCGGGTTGGGACTTCGAGAAGATATGGCGGGGGCCGGAAGGGGGAATGATTGCACCCGAACCGGCCTCTTTGCCGCGGCGTTCTTTCGAGTACGAACGATAGGGTCCCCGGCTGATATCGTTGAAGAGGCGAACTTGATCCTGTAGCTCACCTTGAATGGAGAAGGAGGATGGGTACATGCACCCGTCTTTAGAGAAGGTCCTGGAAAAAATAAACCAGTGGAGGAACTCCCCAAATAACTATTGGAGTGATGATGCTGAGAAATGGTTCAGGAAAAAGTATAAAAAAGAGAAGGAGGTTGAAGGTCCGTTAAATAATGAGCTGGATGCTTTCAGGCATGCCTACGGAAGTGCGCTCATGAGCTATTATGTCGGAAAATTCATTTCCGGACTCATTTTTGATGGACATGAGCTGGGGGCTGCAAATGTGCCATTAGAGCACCGTATGGATGCCTGGAACAATGAAGTAGGTCGTATGATCTATGATCAAATAAAGTCTTCTCTGGACCCAACAAAAACAAAAGAGTCTCTGTTTTTAGGGCAGATCGCCGATATTCCAATCCCGAAAGACTCAAAAGACTTGGACAAGGTGAAGGAGAAAATAGCGGAGGCTGTTGCTCAGGCACTGGATCGAGGAGTCTTGGCTAAAAATCTTGAGGACGAGCGTTTGAAAAAGCTGTTTCCGGACGATCCAAAATTGGAAAAGGATCAGAAGGGGGTCGGCTGCGAGGATTTGGCAAAAATTACGAAGGATGCCAGAGATTTGTTGGAAAAGGAAAAGAATACACTGGACCCCAATGCCGGTGCCAGTCCCAACCCCGATGGAACCGGCGAAGGAGGCGGTGGATCCGACTCTGGTGAGAATGGTGGAGGAGGTAACGAAAACGCCAATAATGGAGGCGAAGGCAGCGGTAACGGCGATGGTCCTGCCGACGGCCGAGGCGACGGCAGCCCCGGTGGTGGGTTCGGCGGCGGTGATGGAGCTTCGGCTCCAAGAGATCCTTTACTGCTTGACCTGAACCGCAACGGCAAGAT
>CAUPUB010000157.1:0-3178 GCA_963514535.1 uncultured Fretibacterium sp. | reverse complement strand
GGCAGGATAGAGGGCATCCAGCTCGGCAGAACCGAGGGCATCCAGCTCGGCAGAATCGAGGGCATCCAGCTCGGCAGAACCGAAACGGCACAGAATCTGCTTCGGATGGGGCTGGACTTACCCCACATCGCGGAGGCTACCGGGCTGCCCCTGGAGGAGGTTCATGCCTTAAAGCAAACGGGAGGGCGTTGACCCTCGGAGTGAGTTTCAACATGGTATCCTCTGCCGTGAAGCGTCTCTGCAATGTCGGAATACTGTTCCAGGAAGGTTCGGCGTCGCGAAGCAGGATATTCCAGTATAGGGATTATCTCGATATCCTTCGCCACGGAACATGAAGTGCAGAGGGGAGCGGCCGCTCCCCTCTGTTCTTTCCTCTTGGTACAGTCTTTTGGCTCTGGAATCAGCCCTTCAAAGCCACCCGGCCGGCACCCGAAGCACCGCCAGAGGACACCTTGAAGCGCGACAAGGCCCCCTTCAGCCTGTCCGCCAGGACCGCAAGGCCGTCCGCCTGCTTCGCGACCTCCTCCGCCACCTTAGCCGTCTCATCCGAGGAGCTCTGTATCATCTCCATGTTCTGGAGCATGTCCACCGTCGATTTTGTTGCGGCATCGATACCAGAGGCGATCTCCCGGCTCGACGCCGCCTGCTCCTCCGCCACCGCCGCGATGTTCTGGATTCGGTCGTTCGCCTTGTCTATCTGACCCATAGCCTCGCTCAGGGACTCCTTGGCCTTATCCGCCTTCTCCGTCGTCCGCGTCAGAAGCTCGGAGGATTCCGTGCTCGAATTCATCGTCTCCCCCGCACCGGTCTGCAGCGTCGCGATCAGACCTTTGACGTTGTTTGCCGCCTCTCCGGAGTCCTCCGCCAGCTTACGGACCTCCTCCGCGACAACGGCAAAACCCCGCCCGGCCTCGCCTGCCCGCGCCGCCTCGATCGCGGCGTTCAGCGCCAGCAAATTCGTCTGATCCGCTATCGACGTGATGACCCCCACAAATCCGCTTATCTGCCCCACCGATTCCACAAGCTCGCGGAGCTTCTCCCCGCTCTCCTGGGACTTCCGGAACAGAAGACCCATATCCTCGATCATCTCCTGCACCATCTCCACAGCCTGCCCCGAGACCACCGTGGTCTGCGAGATGAACTCCGCGCAGTCCGTCGCCGCCTGAGCCGCGGTCATCGACGCCGCGGACATCTCCTCCGTCCCCGCGTTGCTCTCCTGCAGCGATGCGGAGTTCGACTCACAAAGCGCCACAACACTCTCTATAGCTTGTTTTGCGTCCAGGACGGACTCGTTGGCCTGATTTGATGAGGCTCGCATCGTATCCGCGCTCTCCGCGCTCCGCTCCACAATCTCCATGGCCTCCGTTATCGTCCGGCACTGTGCCTCGACCATCTCGATAAGGGCATCCGACAGCCTGCCCAACTCGTCGAGACTCTCCTCACCCAGGTCCGCGCGGGTCAACGTTAGATCCCCGTCCCCTGCCCGTTCCGCCACGGACACCAAAAGCGAGAGCGGCTTCGTGATCATCCGCGAGATCAAAAACGCTATCAACAGCCCGGCCACTACGGAGACCGCCGTCAAGGCAATCAACATCAGGACGGAGAGGCTCAAATTATCATCCGTTTGAGAAATGATCATCCTCGTGCGTTTCTGCGCCGTATCGAAGATGGCGTCGCTCAGCTCCTCCAGGCCGTCCCCCTGCTGTTTGACGATCTTTGTGAGCTCACTGATTCGGACAAGCTGGCCCGTCAACTCCCTCACGCCGCTCGAAAAGGCGTGCAGGTGCGTCAGTGCGTCTGTAAGCTCTTTGCGGATCTCCTCCGAACGCGTATCGTCCAAAAGCTTCTGTCCCCGCTTCCCCATCACGTCCACCCGAGACAGGAGGGCATTGATACCCGAGACGTCACGGTTCGCCATCACCAAAGAGTAGCTTCTACGAACCTCTCCTATCTCCGTGGTCAGCGCCTCGCCCTCGTGGACCCTGTCGAGCCTGCGCTGACTCTCGGCAGCGTTACCTGCCAAAATGTCATTCTGCAGATCCTGGTATGTGTGCGCAAGGGCCTCATTTATCTTGTCCAGGAACCCTTGGGAATCCCTGTCCAGGCCCTGCACCGTGTTCCGCTTCGCCTCCGCGAGGGAGACGACCTCCTCCATACTTTTAAAGTAGGTCTCAAGGGGGCCCTTCAGGTCCGGAATCCTGCGCAGCCCAACCAATCGGGGGTCCTCCCGATACATCCTCTCACCGCGGGCAATCCCCTCCTCCAGCGCCTTCAAGGAGTCACGCCCCGCCTTCAAGTCATCAGCATCCTCCGCGTACAAATACCCCCTGGAGGCAAAACGCAGGTCGCTTATCCCGTCACTCAGGTCCGTGGTCAAAGCGAGCACCTCGGATACCTTCGCCATAAAGCGGTTGTCCTCCCGCACCCCTGAGATCTTCGCCGAGGAAAACGCCACCGCAACGACGAACACCAGCAGCACCAGCCCAAACCCCAGGGACAGCTTCAGTGAAACCCTCATGTTGCGAAACATCCAGCTCACTCTCCTCACAGAAAATGGCGTCCTGTCCTAGTGGCTGATCCAAAAACGCCCTCCTACTATTAAAACCAAACCCATGGAAAATGTCAACAAAATCACCGTTAAGTCAAATAAATCATTTTTTTCAAAAAAAAAAAAAAAATAGTAAGTACAAAATAGACTAAACATAACCCCAACAGAAATCTCCAAATGATATCCCCTGTCGGAACAGCCCTGACTTTTGCTATACTAGCTCTGACAAAGCTCGTATCATTACGAAACGAGGTGAGGGCTTGGGCCCAAAAGGGAAGAGTCACTCGGCGAATACTAAGACAAAGGACGGCGGAGAATCACGCCATGACGACCTGCTCTGGAAGGACTTGCTGGCCCGCTTCTTCATCCCCATGCTCCAGTCCCTTCTGCCCGACCTGGCCGAGGATATTGACGATAAACGGGACGTTGTCTTTCTCGATAAGGAGTTGCGTCGCTTAGCCCGCTTTACCCGTCAGTATGAGGGAGGAGAACCGGATGGGAACCGCTTTGTTGACCTCCTGGCCCAAGTTCCGCTTCTCTCCGGTGAGGAGCCTTGGATTCTGCTCCACGCGGAAGTGCAGGGCAGGGGCGGGAACGAGGACTTTCCCCTCAGAATGCACCGCTACCGGG
>CAUPUB010000156.1:0-3257 GCA_963514535.1 uncultured Fretibacterium sp. | reverse complement strand
CTGAAGAAGGTCGAGGAGGCCGTGGAGAAGGCCGGTGGAAAGGGACGCATGGGGACCTGGGCCTACTCCATCGGTTACACCCACAGCGCGGCACTGGCCGAGTTCGGCAAGAGGGTCGTGGAGGAGAAGGCCAAGGTGGACAGCCTTAAGGACCTCGTCGCATGCTACAACGAGTTCACGCCCGGCGCCAAGTGGAACGCCAGCTATTACACGGATGCGGGGACCGGCGTCCGTAACAAGAAGATGGTCATGGTGCGTCAGGATACCTATGTCCTGGGCAAGGGGTACCTGGGCGTGGCGGACGTTGAGGTGCCGGAGAAGTACTTCAAGATCACCAAGTAGGCTTAACGAAGAAGATTGGCCGTTTCCGCAGGATGGAGGGGACAATCGCGTCCCCTCCTCTGCACCTGTGGAGACATCGCCGAGAACTGTTTTTGAGGAGGCGTTTTTATTGAAGAAGATCACCCCTTTTCTGATTTTTGCCTTGACGGCGGGGATGCTGTTCGCGGGGGCTGCGGCGGCGGAGGAGGCGCCCTTTCATATCGGCATCATGACGGGCACCCTGTCCCAGAGCGAGGACAGCCTGCGCGGAGCGGAGTTGATGGTCCAGAAATATGGCGACGCCGGTCACGGCGGGATGGTCGCCCACGTCACCTACCCCGACAGCTTCATGGCCGAGATGGAGACGACCATCGGCCAGATCGTCGGCCTTGCGGACGACCCCAAAATGAAAGTCATCGTCGTCAACGAGGCGATTCCGGGGACGTCCGAGGCCTTCCGCCGCGTGCGGGAGAGGCGCCCCGACATCATCCTCCTCGCGGGGACCGCTCAGGAGGACCCGGCAGTCATCACCTCGGCCGCGGACCTGGCCATCATCCCCGACGACATCAGCCGCGGCTACACCATCCCGCTCGGCGCACAGAGGATGGGCGCCAAGACCTTCGTGCACATCTCCTTTCCCCGCCACATGAGCTACGAGACGCTGGGCCGCCGCCGTGCGATCATGGAGGTCGCATGCAAGGACCTGGGCCTCCAGTTCGTGGCCGAGACGGCGCCGGACCCGACGAGCGACGTGGGGGTGGCGGGGGCGCAGCAGTTCATCCTGGAGAAGATGCCGGCCTGGATTGAAAAGTACGGCAAGGACACGGCGTTCTTCTGTACCAACGACGCCCATACGGAGCCGCTGCTGAAGCGTATCGCCGAGCTGGGCGGGTATTTTGTCGAGGCGGACCTTCCCTCCCCGTTGATGGGGTATCCCGGAGCCCTGGGCATCGACCTCTCCCAGGAGAAGGGCGACTGGCCGGCGATCCTGAAGAAGGTCGAGGAGACGGTCGATAAGGCCGGGGGCAAGGGGCGCATGGGGACCTGGGCGTTTTCCTACGGCTACACCACCACCGCGGCGCTGGCCGAGTTCGGCAAAAGGGTCGTGGAGGAGAAGGCCAAGGTGGACAGCTTAAAAGACCTCATCGCCTGCTACAACGAGTTCACGCCCGGAGCCAGGTGGAACGCCAGCTATTACACGGATGCGGGGACCGATGTCCGCAACAGGAAGATGGTCATGGTGCGTCAGGATACCTATGTCCTGGGCAAGGGGTATCTGGGCGTGGCGGACGTCGAGGTGCCGGAGGCGTACTTCAAGGTCACCCGATAGGGTGGGGGTCTATTGTCCCTGCCCTTGAGGTTCCTGCCTTGAGGTCCCTGCCCCGGAGGACGGGGCGTCGTTGGTTTTTTGTGTCTCGGGGGGAGTGCCCGTCCAGGCACTTTCCCCTTTATATTTTGTGTAAATCATTTTGCGTAAATCAGAGGTGATGGCATTGTCCGATACTCCCCTGTTGAGGCTGGAGAGGGTGGGGAAGGAATATTACGGGAACAGGGTGCTCTCGAACGTCAACTTCTCCCTGATGCCGGGCGAGATCCTGGGCTTGGTGGGGGAGAACGGCGCGGGTAAGTCCACGCTCATGAACATCCTTTTTGGGATGCCCGTCATTGCAAATACGGGCGGCTACGAGGGGACGATCAGCATGGACGGGGCGCCCGTTCGTTTCTCCTCTCCGTCCCAGGCGCTTGAGGCCGGCATTGGCATGGTGCATCAGGAGTTCTCTCTCATCCCCGGCTTTACGGCGACGGAAAATATTCTGCTCAACCGCGAGGTTCTCAACAAGTCTCTGCTGGAGCATGTCTTCAGCGATCGTATGTCCACCCTGGACCGGAGCGCGATGCGGGAACGGGCCGACAGGGCCATCCGGACCCTGGGGGTGGAGATCGGGGTGGACACGGTCGTTGCGGAGATGCCAGTGGGGTACAAGCAGTTTATCGAGATCGCCCGGGAGATCGACCGCAGGCAGACCCGCCTTCTCTTCCTGGACGAGCCCACGGCCGTCCTGACGGAGACCGAGGCACAGATCCTCCTTACGGCGCTGAAAAAACTGGCCGAGAGCGGCATCGGGATCATCTTCATCTCGCACCGCCTGCACGAGGTCAAGGAGCTGTGCGATCGCATCGTCGTCCTCAGGGATGGTGAGGTTATCCGTGAGGCGGACGCAGGGAGCGCCTCGGTCCGGGATATCGCCTCCTGGATGGTGGGACGCCATGTGGAGGAACACGGGAGAGAAGGTCGCGAAAAAGAAAGGCATGAACGGGTCCGGTCGGATTCCGCTGCCCTGGCCGTGGAGCACCTCTGGGTCGATATGCCGGGGGAGACTGTCCGCGACGTCTCCTTCGAGGTGCGAAAGGGTGAGATCTTCGGCATCGGCGGCCTGGCCGGGCACGGCAAGCTGGGGATCCCCAACGGAATCATGGGGCTCTATCCCTCGGGCGGGGAGGTCCGGCTTTTTGGGAACTCCATCCCCCTGGACACGCCCCGGAAGGCCCTGGACAGCCGCATGGCCTTCGTCTCGGAGGACCGCCGCGGCGTGGGCCTGCTCCTGGACGAGCGCATCGATTGGAACATCACCTTCACCGCCATGCAGGTCCAGAACCGCTTTTTGAAAAGGATTCCGCTGCTGGGGATCCAGCTTCGGGACGACCGGGCCATCAGCCGGGAGGCCGAGCGGTACATCGAGGCCCTGGAGATCAAGTGCACGGGGCCGGGGCAGAGGGCCGCGGAGCTCTCCGGGGGAAATCAGCAGAAGGTCTGTCTGGCCAAGGCATTCGCGCTCCAGCCTGAGGTTCTGCTCGTATGCGAGCCCACGCGGGGCATCGACATCGGGGCCAAGGCTCTGGTTCTCGACACCTTGAGGCGGCACAACGAGGAACAC
>CAUPUB010000155.1:0-3276 GCA_963514535.1 uncultured Fretibacterium sp. | reverse complement strand
GATCCTTCCAGAAACCGTCGTAATCGAACCGTTCCATTTTCGCCAATGTCCCCCCTCTCTTTTGTTATCAGCGCTTCCTTAGGACAGAACCGAAAATTTGATCTGCCGGGTTGAGAACAGTGCCCCTAAACGACATTATATCTCCACATCATCTCCCCACACCTTTGAGATAAAATTCCTCCATATCCTGCGAGGTCCTGCCCGTCAGGGACATCAACATCCTTGCCGTCCCGGACGCCATTCGGATATTTTCCAGAAACTTTTCGTCTTGGGCGATCTTCTCCGCTCCACGCCCTCCGTCCAGTTCCCTGGCCCGGACGATGGCCTTCTCGGCGTCGGAGTAGTGCCCTTCGGCGCCAGGTTCGCCGAGTAGCGTACTCATGGCGCCTGTCATGGTCTGGACTTTCGCCAGGACCCTGTACGCGGTGAACAGGTCCGTGGCGTACTTCTGCGAGAGTGTCGGATTGGTGCGGTCGTAGTAGGCGATCCTCTCCAGGATCTCCACGGCCTCCCGCAGCGTCCTCAGCCTGGCAGCCTGGTCCAACAGGTTACGCTGCCTGTGGGCGTCCTGGGCCGCATTTTTGATGAGGTCCCCCAGGGGAGAGTTCATCTCGGTCCCCTCCCTTTCCAGCCTGTCGAAGCCCTCGTGCTTCTGAGGAAAAAACGCCAGGCTCGACAGCGTCAGGGCTTTGGTGTAGGTCGCCTGGATGTGGTTGGAGGTGTAGGGCGTGAACGTCCAGATCTCCAGGACCCTGTCCAGGGCGTCGAGCGCCCGGTCGAGTTCTTGCCGGGACTTCGTCGCCAAACCCACGGCGAGGGATGCCCGTGCCATGGCAAACTGGAGGAAGGCGTTCGACGTCATGTGAGCGTAGCGGTTGATGATGCCGAACGCTGCCGACAGCGCCTCCCCGGCGTTCTTTCCCAGGATTGGGTCCTGTGTTTCCATCTGGCGCACCGCGCAGGACTCCGCGAGCGCCGCGGAGAGCACGACGTACAGGTTGGGCTGGAGCTGCATGTCCGTGTGCCGTATCCCGTCCTCATAGGCCCCCGCAGCCATGTCCATGCTCTCGACGGGCATGGCGAGCCCCAGCGCCAGTGAAAGCGAGGGATACATGAAGTCCCCGTTTCGTTCGGAGAGCGCCAACCCCTCTCGGGCGGCCTCCTCGGCGCGCCTCATGTCCACCCGGACCGGTCCCGAGGGCTCCTCTCTGGACAGTATTGCGCGGTGATAGAAAAGGTTCGAGCACGTCTCCAGCGCCTCGATCGCCTCCAGCGGGCCCCGGTCCCTCAGAAGCGACACGGCCTCCTCGGCGGTGCGGATGGCCTCGTCCGCCCGCTCCTGCCACATGCCGCGGTCCAGGCCGAGGGAGAGGACCGCCGCTTCCGCGGAGGCAAGCTTCCCCCTCAGGGAGCTCAGGTCTCCGCCGGCCTTCGGGCCCGCTCTCTCCAGCTCGTCCAACTCGGTACGGCTCTGCGTCAGCAGACGCTCCGCCGTCTGCAGCTTCGTCAGGCCCGACCGGTAATCGTCTATGGACCATTCGAGGTAAATGCGGGCCTCGTTGACGCGCAGCGCGCAGCGAAGGGTACGAAGGGACTCCGGGACCTCCCGGACTTCGGTGCGACGCAGCATCTGCTGGTATTCCGTCTCCGAGACGGGCGTGTCGTTTCTTCGCCGCTCCGTCAGGAAGGCGTTCGTCACGCTCAGGGCCTCCTCGAGCAGCGTCCGGGTCTCGGCAGTACGCTGCGCCTCGATACCCTCCATCCGGGCGATACCATCCTGGAGTTTTTCCATCAGAGGAAGGCGCGTCAGCAGGCTGGGGTTCTCCACGGAGAACCCGCGCCCCACGAAGCAGACACACCATATCGCCAGGATCAGAAGGGAGGTGGACCCCACGGAACGCCACAGGATGCGCCCCGGGGTCCCGCGCCTCAGGAACAGGACGCACAGCGCGGCGACCGCCAGCGAGATCAGGGGGAACCAGGCGTAGATGTTGTGGAAGAAGGTGGACAGCTCGGTGTAGATCGAGAGGAGCGTGGCGACGGCCCAGGCGCCCTTCCAGCGCGCCATGCCGCGCAGCAGCTCGACGACGGCGTCCTTCAGGCTCAGGACTCCGCCGTCCGAGCCCTCGTCCTCGTGGTCGGGGCGCAGCGCCCACACGTCCCGCTCCGTAAGGCCAAGCCGGCCGACGTCCGCCTCGGCCCTCCTCTTCTCCTCCTCCCAGAAACGCCGGATTCGTTCCTCCTCCTCCCGTGAGCGGGGCTCCAGGCCCCTGCGCGGCTTGAGGAAGCGCAGGAGGTAGTCCTCCTCCTGACAGTCCAGGAGAAGGTCGAAGACGCGCTCGTCGTACCCGGCTGTTTTGCCGTCAGCCTCGTGCGTGCACTCCGCCAGGCGCCGCTTCCAGGCCTCCGGGTACTTGCCGCCGTTCTTGACGTCCCTCAGCGTGCGCGAGATGTTTGACTGGTTCCGGTCCATGACCAGGGCGATGTCGAACTGGTTCCAGAGGGCGGTTGTCCCGCGGAAGACGAGGCCGGAGAGGGCGGGGATGCGGAGGGTGGGGTCGTTGTTGAGCAGCTCGCCCATGGCCTCGCGTCGCCCCAGGGGGTCCTCGAAGTCCGCCTTGTCGTAGCTGCGGACGTAGAACGCCAGGCGGAGCTCCAGGATCTTCCGCGTTTTCATTAGCCAACGGCACCGTTTCTCCATGGCCTGCCGCTGTTCGGGCGTTGGGAAGGGCTGAGCGTCTGACATCGCCGGACCTCCTAAAAGTCGAATCTGTAAGTCAAATCCCGACCGTTTTCGAAATACACAGGCAGAATATAACGGCGTGGATTTTTTCGCAAGGCCGTGAGCATATGAATGGCCGAACGGGAATTTAGGGGCACAGCAGAAGCTGGCAGGATGGATCGCTTCCTGCAGAATTCGGAAAGCGGAATTTGGAAAGGAGAGAACTGTTGGTCCCTTTAAGAAGGATATTCTTGAGCTGAGGAATAACCATTTCCGCGCAATGCGTCATGGAGGATAGCCATCGTTCTCTTTGAGAGTACGGGGAAGCTGCGAAATGGTACCTCAAGGCGGCGGGCGAGGAATTTCCAAAGATAAGGTGGTATGATAAGCAAGTCGCCTGCCGTCATGGTGTGCGCAGAGCGGCGCCGGACCCCGGCGGGGAGGATGTTTCCGCGCGCATGAGGATCGTCCGGTGGGCACTTTTTTACTCACCGCTCGGGTGCGCACGGGTCCTTGGAACGGCACGGCGGCCTGTCTTTGTTGGAATGCCGGGA
>CAUPUB010000154.1:0-3279 GCA_963514535.1 uncultured Fretibacterium sp. | reverse complement strand
ACCACATAAGCAGACCGCCAACGAGCGGAAGCGAGTTGAGCGGGTCGCTTAGGGGGTCCATCAGGGGTGCTTCATGGATTAAATCAATGTTTCCACAGAAACATTTTTCAGAAATGCCCTGAGTTGCTCACGATTATACCGAAGTTTTGACGAAACGGAACTTAGTCGTTCGGGGTATCGTGAGGGAAGCACATCTTTTCCAAGTCCACCGCGCGGTCGAACGCCGCCTCGTCCATCCACCCCAGGGCGAGCACGGCCTCCTTCAGGGATAGCCCCCCGGTGTGGGCCCTGCGCGCGGCCTGGGCCGCGCGGTCGTAGCCGATGAGGGGCGTCAGGGCCGTCACGTTCATCAGGGAGCGTTCGGCATAGCGCCGCAGACGTTCCTCGTCGGGCTCGATGCCGTGGACGCAGTTTTTCGTGAAGGAGGCGACGGCGTCCTCCAGAAGCCTACACGACTGGAGGAAGTTGTAGATCAGGACCGGCATGTAGACGTTGAGCTCAAAGTTGCCCTGGCCGGCCGCGAAGGCTACCGTGACGTCGTTGCCCAGGACCTGGGCCGCGACCATCGACAGGGCCTCGCACTGCGTGGGGTTGACCTTGCCGGGCATGATGGAGCTGCCCGGCTCGTTCTCCGGCAGCCTCAGCTCGCCCAGGCCGCAGCGCGGCCCCGAGGCCAGCCATCGCACGTCGTTGGCGATCTTCAGCAGATCCATCGCCAGGGTGCGGAGCGCCCCGTGCGCGAAGGACAGCTCGTCCTTGCCGCTCAGAGCCTGGAACTTGTTGGCTGCGGGGTGGAATTCGAGCCCGGCCGTGCGCGACAGCTCCTCCGCCGTCAGCCTGTCGAACCCCTCGGGCGCGTTGAGCCCCGTGCCCACGGCGGTCCCCCCGAGGGCAAGGGACGACAGGAAGGGGAGCGCCGCCTCGATCATCCGCGCGTCGCGCTCCAGGAGGGCGGCCCAGCCGCTCATCTCCTGCCCCAGGGTGATGGGGGTGGCGTCCTGCAGGTGTGTGCGCCCCGTCTTGACCAGGTACATGAAGGCGTCCGCCCTCTCGGAGAGGGCCGTGCGAAGCTCCTCCAATGCGGGGAGCAGGTCCCGAATTGCGCGCGCCGCCGCGATGTGCATGGCGGACGGGAAGACGTCGTTGGAGCTCTGGGAGCGGTTGACGTGGTCGTTCGGGTGTACCTCCCCGGGCGTTCCGGCCTCTCGCAGCAGCTCCGTCGCGCGGTGGGCCAGCACCTCGTTGACATTCATGTTGGTCTGGGTCCCGCTGCCGGTCTGCCAGACGGACAGTACGAACTCGGCGTCGAGCCGGCCCGAGAGCGCCTCGTCCGCGGCGCGAACGATCACGTTGGCCACGGTCCCGCTCAGGCAGCCCAGGCTCGCGTTGACGCGTGCGGCCGCACGCTTGATCAGGAGCAGGGCCTCGTAGACCTCCCGGGGCATCCGTTCCGTTCCGATGCGAAAATTCTCCAGGCTGCGCTGCGTCTGCGCCCCCCACAGCCGGTCCGCGGGGACGCGCACCTCGCCCATGGAGTCCCTCTCGATGCGATAGTCCATGACACCCCATGTCCTTTCGTTGGAAAGTCCAGTGGTCTCTCCTGTCAACGTTCCAGGTGGAAAAGGAGAGACGGTTTCGCCATTGTCTCATTCACCATTATCTCACGGAGTCCCGGGGAACGCTGTGGCACTGGGACAAACTGGTGTAAATGATATGCCTCCACGAAATTACTTTTAAATTTGACAATTCTGTTGGATTAGGGTAATCTTTTTCACGTGTTTTTTATCGAACTCTTAGCCTGGGCTCCCTTGGAGCGCATGTTTGAGTATCGAGACCTCCGTTTGATGGACGGGAAGCCCGGTGAGAATCCGGCGTGGGACCCGCCACTGTGTGCCGGACGAGATCGCGTAACCACGGGGTGCCGTTTCCCGGAAGGGCGATTCGAGGAGGATGGCGAACCAGGAGACCGGTCATTCGCGAGGAGGAGCAGCCTTACGAGGATCTGAGGCTGTCCGTAAGATGGATTTGTGTCCATCTTGCGGACAGCCTTTTTTTATTTGCGTATTCGCGCATATTTCGCGCGTTACTCGCAACACGTCATACGTCGGGGGAGGAGGTATAACGTATCCAAAGTGCGTTGCGGCTGCTGTGTGGGGACTCGTAAGGGCGATTTGGCCTGGAGTTGTGCGTGGAGTTGGAGAGAGGGGAGAATATGGACAAAAGTATTGACACCGCCGAGAAGTTTGATAACATTCAAACTGTTGCGGAGGAATTTTTGGAGAAACCCGGAGGTATAAGGGAAAAGCCTGGAGGCCGGGGCCCGCGGAAGGCAACCCTTGTTGAGGCGCTGTTCACCTTCGGCTTCCTCATCGTGGTGATGTCGGTGAGCATTGTAAAGTTCAAGCTGGACCCG
Organism: uncultured Fretibacterium sp.; assembly: GCA_963514535.1. GTDB lineage: Bacteria > Synergistota > Synergistia > Synergistales > Aminobacteriaceae > CAJPSE01. Next base: position 866 of record CAUPUB010000154.1, on the reverse strand, counting down.
CATATCCCCATGTTCGTCGGCGTGATTGCGGCCGCGATGATGGGGTTGCGCCTGGGCTACAGGTGGGAGTCCATCGAGAACGCGATGATCAAGGGGATATCCCAGGCCATGCAGTCGATCATCATCCTGGCCATCATCGGCATGCTCATCGGCGTCTGGATCGTGTCGGGCGTCGTCCCCTCGATGATCCTTTATGGGTTGAAGCTGCTGTCTCCAAAGGTCTTCCTGCCGGCAGCGGTCCTGATCTGCTCCATTACGTCCCTGGCGACGGGGACCTCGTGGGGGACTGCCGGGACCATGGGGGTCGCGCTCATGGGAATCGCCGTCGGACTTGAGATCCCGCTTCCCCTGGCGGCGGGCGCAGTGATCTCCGGGGCGTACTTCGACGACAAGATGTCCCCGCTCTCCGACACCACGAACCTGGCCCCCGCGATGGCGGGGACGGATGTCTTCACTCACGTGAAGGCGATGATCCCCACCACGGTGGTGGCCTACCTCGCCGCTCTGGGGCTGTTCGCCTATATGGGCATGGGCTATGGGGGCACCGAGACCAGCCTGGAGAGCATCAAGCTCATTCAGGACGGAATCCTGTCCCAGTTCAAGGTCAGTCCCGTCCTCCTGATCCCGCCGGCGCTGGTCATCGTCCTGGTGGCGATGAAGATGCCTGCCATACCGGGCATCGTCATCGGGCTTCTGACCGCCGCGTTCCTGGCCCCCATCTATCAGGGGGCTTCCCTTGGAGATATCCTGAAGTGCGCGCATTACGGGTACGTCAGCGAGACCGGCGTTGAGGTCATCGACACGCTCTTCACCAAGGGCGGGCTGGAGGGGATGCTCTTCTCGATCTCCCTGACGATCATCGCCAT
>CAUPUB010000153.1:0-3293 GCA_963514535.1 uncultured Fretibacterium sp. | reverse complement strand
CTTTTTTTATCTTCTCTCACCCCCCCACTGTTGCGTTTAGATTGTAAATCCAAGGAAATAAAAAATGTGAGGTTCTGTTTGACGGATTTTCCCTCGATATCCCTGCTTTTTATCTTGAGCGAACCGTTGAGGCGGACAAAATACAGACTGTCCTTTTTGACGGGACATCACGGGATATCCCTCGTTATGTGCTCGATAGCCCGATTGAGAAGGACGAATTCGAGGCCGCCGCGCTCAAGGAGTACTTCCGAGACGAGGAGGATTCAAGGTCGGGAAGAACGCTCTTCACTCCGAAGGGGCTCATATCCCTTTATGCTGGCTGCGCCGACGGAAAAACCGGTATGAGCGATGGCATCCCTGACAAAAAGATGAAGTCCCGGATCTGGAAAATTCTTCCGAGGGTATTTGAATATTTTCTGTGCGCACGCCGACATGATGCGTTGCGCTTGGAATTTCTGCGCCGTATGGAGGAGCGCCGCCTCATGGCGGAGTTGGGGGTGGAGACGGAAGAAATTCTGGATCGAGCCCCCCTTTACGCTTATAACGGTGATCAAAACGGTTATTATGATCCCGATGGGCGGAAATTGAGGGAACTGAAGCATAAGAGGAATAACCCAGGTTTACGCAAAAACATCGATGATTCCAGTCGGTGGCGGAATATCGATCGTGCCTTTACCCAAATGATTCTCAACTACTGGGAAATCCCCGAGGGCACGTCCAGGGACGTTTGGCCACAGTACGTCTGGGAGAAGGAGCGGAAAATGCGGTCCATGGAGGGGGAGGCCTTGAGCAGCCCGACGCACCTGCTGTTTCTCGTCGAGACCGGGGAGCTCCTCCAAATCTACGCGTCGGAGGAGGCGTATCGCTGCATGAGCCTGGCCTGGGTGCGCCAGTGCCAGGCGCACCGGGAGCTTTCGGCCCGCATCGTGGAGATTCTGCGCCGTTCCGGCCTTCGAGAGGACTATGCGCGGGCCGTCAGAAAATGGGGGGGAAGGGGACTTCTTCACACCCCCTTCCCTGCAACCCGTCTCGGTGTTTTTATCAACCCAGGCGAAGTCTTTGAAGAGCTCTTCAATGAAACGTATAAATTTCGGTCTCAAGTTGATTTTTAAGTGGCGACTCGACCTCCTCTCACCTCCTGCTGTTGCATTTGGATTGTAAATCCAAGCTTGATGAACAGTAACGCCGTGATATCGCTGGAACCGTTGTCGAGCATCGTGGATATCTTCGACAGGCATTTCCCCGATGATTTTCTCTTTCCTGACTGGCCCTTGAATGGAGCCGTCAGGGTTAGATAAGGGGGCCCATGAATCGAGGCCGCGGATTTACGCCTGTCGCTGCAAGCGCGTGGAAAAAGCTGTATCCGAAGAGGTTCGCCGGGGGCGGGGAGGCGACGAGCGGGACGCGCTTCGTCGCCTACGGCGGCAGCATGGTGATCGATCCCTGGGGGACGGTGATCGCGCGGGCCCGCGAGACGCCGGGCGTGACCCTTGGCGTCCCGACGTCTATGAGCTTCGGAGGCACTGGACAGATGCAGAAAACAGGGGGAGGACGTCACGCCAGGAAACCGTTGATGATCTCCTCCTCCGCCTGCTGTTCGGTCAGCCCGAGCGTCATCAGCTTGATCAGCTGTTCGCCGGCGATCTTCCCGATCGCCGCCTCGTGGAGCAGCGACGCATCCACGTGGTGCGCCTCGAGGGAGGGCACGGCAAGGATCGTCCCCTCGTCCATGATGATGGAGTCGCATTCCGTGTGGCCGCTGCATGGGGCGTTCCCCACGATGCAGGCGTCGAACTTCTGGCAGGACCTGTCTCGGGCGATGGAGCGCGAGACGATGTCGGCGCTGCCGCCCTCCTCCTGGAGGACGACCTTGTAGGTGCTGATCGCCTGCTGCTCTCCATGGGTCATCAGGCGTTCGTGCACCACGAGGCGTGCGTTCTTTTTCAGCTCCGCGATGGTCGTGCGGTCCGTGGAGTCGACGCCCTTTATCTGCACCATCTCCATATCCAGGGAGCTTCCTTCCTCCAGATACGCCTCCGTCACCGGGTTCAGGATGCGCTTGCCCTCGCCCTCCCCGGAGCCGTAATGCTTCTCGACGTACTTCACCTTCGCGTTTTTGCCGACGTAAAACCGGTGGATGCCGTCGTGCTCCGAGTCCTGATTCCCGCAATTGTCGATACCGCATCCGGCGACGATGGTCACGTCGCTGTTTTCTCCGACGAAAAAGTCGTTGTACACCGTCTCCTTTCGTCCGCTTTCGGAAAGGGCCACCGGGATGTAGACTCTTTCGCGCGTGGTACCGGGCTTGATGCGGACGTCGATCCCGCTGCCGTCCTCCTTCGAGACGATATCGATGTTCTCCGTGCTGCTTCTTCCCGCAAGCCCTCCATCGGCGCGGAAATTATACGCTCCCGCAGGGATGCCGAAGAGGTCCGCCACCTCGCGGATCAGGCGCTTCTGCACCTCGGTCAGCCTCGTCTCCATCAGATGTCCCCCCTCAGCCTGCTGCACGCGCCCTGTGCCGACTCCGTACCGATGAGGTCTGGAAAGATCTCCGATTTCGCGCCGTGCCGGACTATCGTCCCGTCGGCAAGGACCGCGATCTCGTTCGCGATGTCCAGGATGCGTTCCTGGTGGGATATGATGATGATGGAGCTGTCCCGGATATTCCTTCTCATGGATTCGAAGATGCGGATGAGATTCTGGAAGCTCCAGAGGTCGATCCCCGCCTCCGGCTCGTCGAATACCGTCAGGCGGGAGTGCCTGGCGAGGACGGTGGCGATCTCGATGCGCTTGAGTTCCCCGCCGGACAGGGACGCGTTGACCTCCCTCCGGATATAGTCCTGGGCGCAGAGCCCGACCTCCGAGAGATAGTCGCAGGCCTCCGAGACGGATAGGTCCCTTCCGGCTGCGAGCCGCAGCAGCGTGAGGACCCGGATCCCCTTGAACCTCACCGGCTGCTGGAAGGCGAAGCCCATCCCCTTTCTGGCGCGCTCCGTTATCCCAAGGTCCGTGATGTCGGCCCCGTCCAGAAGGATCCGGCCCTCGGTCGGCCTCTCGATTCCGACGATCAGCTTGGCGAGCGTGGACTTCCCGCTGCCGTTCGGGCCGGTGACGACGACAAAGGTGTTGTCGTTCACGACGAGATTCAAGTTGTGGATGATCTCCTTTTTGACGCCGTCGTTTTCGACCGAGAAAGATAGGTTCCTCAACTCCAGCATACCCGCATCCCCCCGATGTTGCCCTCCGTCTACTCGAGGGCCAGGAGCAGCGCCATCTTGAATCTGCCGTCC
>CAUPUB010000152.1:0-3344 GCA_963514535.1 uncultured Fretibacterium sp. | reverse complement strand
TCCCCCTCGACGTCCACCGACACCTGCGTCCCGGCGGGGAACTGACCGGAGAGCAGGGAGTCGGCCAGCCGGTCCTCGATCAGGGACTGGATGGCACGGCGCAGGGGCCGGGCCCCGTACTTGGGCTTGAAGCCCTTCTCCAGGATCTTTGTCTTCGCATCCTCGCTGACCCCAATCCGAATGCCCCGTTTCTCCAGGCGCTCCCCCACCTCCGCGAGCATCGTCTCGACGATGCGCATCAGGCTCTCGCGGGAGAGCGGGCGGAACACAGCCATCTCGTCGATGCGGTTCAGGAACTCCGGCCGGAACGCGCGCTGCGCCTCGTCCAGTATAACGGTTTTGAGGCGATCCCAGTCCCGAGCCTCCGCGTCGGAGACGCTCCCGAACCCCAGAGCGCCGCCCTGCTGGGCCTCCCTGGCCCCGATATTGCTGGTCATGATGATCACGGTGTTGCGGAAATCCACCTTGCGCCCCTGGCCGTCGGTCAGGTGCCCGTCCTCCAGGATCTGGAGCAGGACGTTGTAGACCTCGGGGTGCGCCTTCTCTATTTCGTCGAAGAGCACGACGGAGTAGGGGCGCCGGCGGACGGCCTCCGTGAGTTTGCCGCCGCTCTCGTGCCCTACATAGCCGGGGGGTGCGCCCAGGAGCTTGGACACCTCGTGCTTCTCCATGAACTCGCTCATGTCCATACGGATCATCGCCTCCTCGCTGCCGAAGAGGAAGCGGGCCAGGCAGCGCGCCAGCTCGGTCTTGCCCACGCCGGTCGGCCCCATGAAGAGGAAGCTGCCGATGGGGCGCCGCGGGTCGCGCAGCCCCGTCCGGGCGCGGCGAATGGCCCTCGACACGGCCTCAACGGCCTCGTCCTGACCGATGAGACGAGCGGAGATCTCCTTCTCCATGCGCAGAAGGCGCTCTGATTCCGCCTCGGAGAGCTGTCGCACGGGGATACCCGTCAGCTCGGAGACGACATCGGCGATGTCCTCGGAGGTGACGGCGGCGCGCTGGTTCGTCCGGTTCTCGCGCCATTCGGCCTGTGCGGCCTCCAGCTGGTCGGCGAGGGCATGTTCCTCGTCCCTCAGTCGGGCGGCAGCCTCGAAGTTCTGGGCCAGGACGGCGCCCTCCTTCTGCTTGCGGAACTCCTCGAGGCGACGCTCCAGCTCACGAATGGACTCGGGCGGGTCCAGCGTGCGCAGGCGAGAGCGGGCCCCAGCCTCGTCGATGAGGTCTATTCCCTTGTCGGGCAGGAAACGGTCCTGGACGTAGCGGGCGGAGAGCTGCGCCGCGGCGTCCAGGGCCTCGTCCGAGATGGAGACCTGATGGTGGGCCTCGTAGCGGTCGCGCAGGCCCTTGAGGATCAGGACGGTGTCCGGGATACTCGGCTCCTCCACCTGGACCGGCTGGAAGCGCCGTTCCAGCGCGGCGTCGCGCTCCACATACTTGCGGTACTCGTCCTGCGTCGTGGCCCCGATCAGCTGGAACGAGCCCCGCGAAAGGCTGGGCTTGAGGATATTGGCGGCGTCCACCGCGCCCTCGGCGTTCCCCGCGCCGACGATGGTGTGCACCTCGTCCACGAACAGGATCACGTCGCCGGAGTCACTGAGCTCCTTGACGACGCGGCGCAGCCGTTCCTCGAATTCGCCGCGGTACTTCGTCCCCGCGACGAGGTTCCCCGTATTAAGTTGAACGACGCGCTTGTCCTTCAGCGGCTCCGGGACCGCGCCGTCGGCGATCTTCTGGGCCAGCCCCTCGACCACGGCGGTCTTGCCCACGCCCGGATCGCCTATCAGGACGGGGTTGCTCTTGGTCCGGCGGCAGAGCACCTGCATGATTCGGCGTATCTCGCGCTCCCGGCCGATGACGGGGTCCAACTCGCCATCCCGCCCCTTCTGGGTGAGGTCGATGCCCAGCTGGTCCAGCGTGGGGGTTCGGGACCGCCCCTTCTTCCTGAGCCGGTCCGAGAGCAGTTCGACGTTCTGCTTCTTGGGGTCGGGGCTGCCCTCTCCATCCCGGAGGATGCTCGTGATCTGCCTCCGGGCGGCCGCAGTGTCGACGCCCATCGTAAAGAAATACTGGGAGACCAGGCTGTTGTCGTCGCCCAGGATGCCCAGGAGCATGTGCTCGGTGTCCACGTAGTTGACGCCCATGTTCCGGGCCTCGAGCATGGACAACTCCAGTGCCTTTTTCATCCGGGGGCTGAGCGGCAGGTCGATGGACTTCATGTTGGGCTGCGACTGCCCCATGGCCTCCTCGATCTGGGACTTGATGCGCTCCAGGTCGAGCCCCAGGGCGATCATCGCCTGACAGGCCGTGCCACCGCCCTCGTGGATCAGGCCCAGCAGGATGTGCTCGGGCTCCACCATGGGGTGTCCCATGCGAAGAGCCTCGTGGTGGGCCAGCTGGATGACTTTTTTACCGCGCTCCGTAAAGAATTGCCACATTTTTATTGTTCTCCTTGATAACCCGTGTCATTCCGTTTCTAAATCACTTCGTAGACGAGGCGGCTTTTGCGAGGCGAAGCGAAGGCGTACAAAGAGGTACGTCGAGCGAGGCGAGCAAAAACAACGAAGTATACGAGTGATTTAGAAATGGAGCTAAGCCAGCATCAGGCTGCGTAGCATTTTCTTGAGCATATTTGCCTGGATGACGCTGCGCTTGTGGGGGGAGAGATCGAACTCGTTCCGCCCCAGCTCCTCCTCATGCCTCAGGGCGACCTCGATGATCAGACGCTCCCGCGACGAGAGCAACCCGCGCTCCTGGAGGGCCAGGAGCAGCTTCCGGCACTCCTGCTCGGTGATGGAGTCCCCGACGATCGCGTCTATATGGCTGAGCCGGTCCTCGGGGGCCTCGAAGGCGACGCGCAGGATGCGGATGTACCCGTGCCCGCCCCTCTGGCTCTCGACCAGGAAGCCCCGCTCCGGGGTGAAACGGCTGCGAAGGACGTAGTTGATCTGGCTGGGCACACAGCCGAACGTCTCAGCCAGCTCCTTGCGCCTCAGGGAGACGATGGACTCGTCCCCCTCGGACTCGAAGAGCTCGTGAATGTACTTTTCGATGGTTCGGGTCAGATTGGACAAAACGCGCTCCCTGCTTTCCGAATATATTGGCTTTCAACATGTATCAAACGTGTATCGTATCATGTATTGAACGAAACGAAACGGTCTTTGCGTCCCTTTCATTCTATCCTTAAGCATTCTATCCTTAAGGTCAGCTATAATCAATAATGAAAAATGCCGAGACCGGGATAAAAATTAAAATAGGGGCTTTGCCCCCTGCTTTGCCCCCTGGTGAAGAAACTGTTATGAAGTGCCCGATGTCAAGAGGAGAAGAGGGAAAAAGAACTTGAC
>CAUPUB010000151.1:0-3358 GCA_963514535.1 uncultured Fretibacterium sp. | reverse complement strand
AGCAGCTTCCGAGCCGTCTCCGTCCGGCCTTTTATCTCGCCCTCGGCTCGGCCCTGCTCAAAGCCGTCGGTTCGGGCCCAATTGAAACTGTTCTCATAGTCCAGTCGGTCCCGCAGATCCTTCAAATACTCCCTCAAGAGGTCCGGGTCCCTCATAAAAAGCGACTCCAGCTGCATCATGCGCTCGACTCGAGAATCAACCTGCGCCAGCTCCTGCATTGCCGGTACACCTCCTAAGCAGACGGCCAGCTCCCCGAAGGCGCAGCCTTCGGGGAGCTGTGTCGGTCGCTTATGCCGAACGGCAACACCGTTGTTGCCGTTCGGCGCAACAGACGGCAAGCCCTCTAAGGCTGTTAAGCCCTAGATATAGTAAAGGCTCCGCTCCAGAAAATACGGGTCCTTCGCAACCTGGACCTCGATGTAAAAGACTCGCCCATCCTCCGACCTGGCGACCACATCAAAGCGCGGTAACTTCGCCTCCCGGTACAGCGGCGAGCTTTCCCGGTCCCCGTAAACCACAATTGTACATCCAGGTTTGTTCCGAATCCAGGGAATGCCTCGGCATGAAGGTCGGGCGGAGACACAAAAAGCCCCGTGCATCCATAAAAAATGAGCTCCCGATTTTGGCCGGGAGCCCGTTCCTCAGTCTTTCCAAGACGGAGCTGTATTATCGAAGCCGTTATTTCAAATAGGTCTGCTGCGCCAGGGAGCCCTGGATCTCCTTCGTGGGGATGACGAACGTACAGGTCCCCATGGAGTAGGGCGCAACGGTTCCCTGATTGAAGACGAGGACGAGCTTACCGCCCTCGATGTAGAAGGGCTGGTCCCTGCCGATCTCGAAGTCTTTTCCCAGCTCGTCCAGGAAGTAGGACTTCGACTTGTCCTGCTTCATCTGCTCCTTCATCTGGGCCCTGACGATGCCGCTCAGGACCTTGGAGTAGCCGTCATCCTTGAAGAGGTCCGAGAGGGCGAGCTCCCGTCCGGTTCCGAGGTCGATGGTCTCGTAGCGGACGAAGGTCTCGGATGAGGCCATGGACTCGGTCCTACCGTGCTCCAGCGTCAGCAGGCCGTCCCCGTACGCGGCCACTCTGCTGGTGGTCGTCAGCGCGTAGTTCCTGGCCCCCTCCGCCTTCAACTCCGCCATCCTCGACATGAAGTCCCTGTAAAGGGCTATAGAGGCCCCCAAGCTGCGGGCGTTCACCGCCGCCTCCAGATCGGCGCTGCCCGTCCCACCGAGGATCGGGATCCGGATCGAGGCGTCGAAGCCCTCCTCCTGATGCGTGAGCATCGAATAGGTCAGCGAGGGGGCGACGTCCGGACTTACTGCATAGGCCGTGCTCCCGCCGAGGAGGAACGCCGCTGCAGCCAGCAGGGCCGCCGTAAACTTGAACCGACTTCCGATCATAAGAAAAACTCCCTTCATGAGAAAAACTCCCTTCATAAAAAAAGCGCCCTTCCTGGGTAGGCAGCCCGCGGGTGAATGACGAGCAGGCCTTTTCCGGACAGGCCCTTTCAAAATTAGACGCCTCAGTTTAACGCCGATTCCCTGGAGGTCAAGGAGGGGTTGTACGGGGTATGTGCTCGGTAGAAACGATGGAAGCGCGGCGTGGAGCGGGAGCATCTGCTACAATGAAGATATGGAATGGGTAGGTGCGGAAAGGGTTGTGCCGGGGAGGGGATTGCGGCCCTTCAGGCCGGCCTCGGCGAGGTTTTTTCGAGAGCGGCGGTGCGAGGGGAGGTGGGCCGCGTGACCTGATGTCCGAATGCCGTTTGAGCGGCCCCGCGGGGAGCGTCGCTCCCCGTTCGATCCGCGCGTCGTTTTTCTGTTGTCTTCTTCGCGGCGGCGGGCCTTGGGATGCCCGCACCCCGCCGCATTCGGTTCTCCTTTCGACTGGAGGTCGATTCTTATGGATAAGCTGCTGACGTCCCGCCACGGTCCCTGGGTGGCCGGCGGGATTTTGGGACTCCTCGCCGTGCTGCTGGTCAAGCTCGGCAACCCCGGCAACATGGGTTTCTGCGTCGCCTGCTTCACGCGCGACATCGCCGGCGCGCTGGGCCTGCACCGCGCAGCCGTGGTGCAGTACCTTCGCCCAGAGATCCCGGGCTTCGTCCTGGGCGCGTTCCTCTCCTCCCTGATGTTCCGGGAGTACTCGCCCCGCGGCGGGTCCTCGCCCGTAGTCCGTTTCTTCCTCGGAATGTGCGCCATGTTCGGCGCGCTCGTCTTCCTGGGCTGCCCCTGGCGGGCCTACCTGCGCCTCGCGGGTGGGGACTGGAACGCCCTCTATGGAATCGGGGGCCTGATCGTGGGCATCCTTGTAGGCATCGCCTTCCTCTGGAACGGGTTCAGCCTCGGCGCGGCCGAGCGTAACCCCAGGGCGGCGGGCCTCGTCCTTCCCGTGATGGCGCTGGCGCTGCTGGCGTTCGCTGTCCTCAAACCCCTGTTTGGCCCCGAGGGGACGGGGCCCATCTTCTTCTCGGAGAAGGGGCCGGGCGCGCAGCACGCGCCACTGTATATATCGCTGGCTGTCGGGCTCCTCGTCGGCTGGCTGGCACAGCGCAGCCGCTTCTGCACCGTCGGGGCCCTGCGCGACCTCTTCATGATGGGGGACGGACACCTGTTCAAGGGGATCGTCGCCTTCACCGTCGTCGCCTTCGTCGCGAACTACGCCCTCGGCTACTTCCATCCTGGCTTTGAGAAACAGCCCGTGGCTCACACTCAGGATCTCTGGAACTTCATGGGCATGGTGCTCTCCGGCCTGGCCTTTACCCTGGCAGGCGGGTGTCCGGGACGGCAGCTCATCATGGCGGGCGAGGGCGATGGGGACGCGGCCGTCTTCGTCCTGGGTATGTTGACGGGTGCGGCCTTCGCCCACAACTTCTCCGCGGCCAGCAGCGGTGCGGGCGTCGGCCCCATGGGGATCCCGGTGACGATCATCGGGCTCGTGTTCTGTCTTGCCGTCGGGTTCGCCAGCCGGACCCGCGCGGCCTGAGTCGGGAGGTGTTGGTTATGAGTGACTGCATTACGGTGAATGCCTCCGGGCTCTCCTGCCCCCAGCCCGTGCTGGAGACGAAGAAGGCTTTGGCTGGGTTGAGTTCGGGCCGGGTCGAGGTGTTGGTGGACACCGTGACCTCGCGCGACAACGTCGCGCGGTTTGCGGAGAACAAGGGCTGGCGTGTGACGAAGGAGGAGCGCGACGGCGGGTTCCGGGTGATCCTGGAACGCTGAGCGGGAAAAAAGTATTTTCTTGAAGCATTTTCTTAAAGTGCAGCCGGCTGAGGCGAAGCGGAAGCGCCTCAGCCGGCGCTTTTTAGTCTTTTAGAAAACCCCCGGCTCAGCCGGGGGTTCAGGTAGCTTTGAG
>CAUPUB010000150.1:0-3432 GCA_963514535.1 uncultured Fretibacterium sp. | reverse complement strand
GGCAAGCTCCTGGAGGAGTTCTGGGACCCCGAGGGCGGGGGACTGTTCCTCTCCTCCTCGGACGACCCCAACATCTTCCTGAGGCGCAAGACGGCGAGCGACGACGCGATCCCCTCGGCCAATGCCCTGGCGGCCATGGGGCTGGCCGAGCTGAGCTCCGCCCTGGGCGAACGAAGCTACATGAAGCGGGCCCGGGAGATCGTCACCTGTTTCGCCCGTGCCGCTGCACTGCACCCCCTGGATCATCTCTCCCTGATCGCCGCCTCGGGGATGTTGAGACCGGTCAAGGCAGCGGAGGCGGAGCCCGAGGCGGACGAGGGAAGAGAGGCCCCTGTGGAGGCCGCCGAAACTCAATTTGAGGAGCCCTCCGCACCGGAGCCCCGTGAGGACGAGGGGACGCCCCGCGGCCGGCCGGAGCGGTCCCGGCGGGATCGGGCGGCGGCGCGGAGCGAACGCCGCCTCTCCCGGACCCGCCGGTCGGGATTGAGGGACAGGTAAGTTTTCGCTCGTAAACATTGGTCGTAAACATCATAGCAAGTCGTAAGCCGCAGTAAGTCGCGGTAAGTCGCAAACATAAGGAGATCCAGAACAAGGAGGTTTTGCCATGAGAAGTTTTTCCAGGGTTGCAGGCAGTGTGGCGGTCTTTTGTCTTTCGTGCCTTCTGCTGTCCAACACGGAGGCCGGAGCGAACTACCGCTTTGACGATCTTTTCGGCCCGAGCGGCGTGGGCGCCCAGTGGATGGTGATCACCGGGGGCATGGACACGGTGGGCGACGCGGCAGCCAAGGTCCCCATGCAGGTCAGCGGGGACATCGTAAGCGACCGCAGCTCCGTTGTCATCACGAACGGGCGTACGGAGGAGCCCCTGGGGGATGAGGCCAACCGGGACATCCGCGCTATGCTCCTGGTGCTGACAGGGACCCAGGCCAAAATGGGGGTAAACTTTACCTATCCCTCCAGCACCGACGCCGTTACGCCGGATGTCTTGCTCCTTGATGCCGTCTACTCCACGATCAAGAAACCCCTGGGAAGCGGCGGATACGATTTTCTCTTCGTCAAGAACAGGGAGCAGGGGAAGTTCGGCAGCGTGAGGGGCAACTTCGCCTTCCACCAGAACCCCTCGTCCAGCCATCCCTCCACCCCGTCCCAGACCCTTTTGGTCCCCTTCGTCATCGCCAACGTCGCGGACGGCACGGCGAAGGACAACCCCCTGCTGCTCCGGGCCATCCTGCGCGAGCCCGGAACGACGAACACGGGGGAGATCGCGGCCTACGACTATTTTACGTGGGACGTGACGGACAACAAGCAGACGGAGAGCGCCCAGTGGGTGTTCGTTCCGGTCCCCGCCTGGCCCGCCCCCGACAGGATCGACTACCGCCTGACCACGGAGGTCACGAACTACACGGGCATCCGCTACGCGGTGCAGCGCTACGACAGCTACGCCTGGACGCATCTGGTCCCCACCTACTGGGCCTTCGACCTGCCGCGCTCCCAGAGCCTCAAGGACGTCCCAGCGCGCTTCCGGTTGAATGGGCTCAGCCACATCGCGCCGGGCCTCAAGACCGTCTACAGCCAGCGCTTCAACGTCAACGAGGGGAACAAGGTCCCCCTGCGGCTCTATCCCGTCGATCCCGCGGCGGGGTTCCGCGAACTGATTCTGAACCACAGGATCATCTTCGGCCTGGACCTCGGGACGGCGTCGGCCCCCGCCGAGGGGCGCGATCCCAGCGTCTGGAAGGCCACGGCATTCAACCCCCGCGCGGCCAGCACGGGCTTTCTCAAGAACGTCGCCAAGGAGATGGACGCATCGGCCGTGAGGGCGCCCGAGGGGCGGACCGTGACCTCCGGCGTCGTCCGCAACACCTACGTGGCCGGGGACGTCATCGCCTCCTTCGCCATCGACGCGTCTATCCCCGGCTCGGCCCGGAGGGAGGGGGCCGAGGGCCTGCTGCCCCTGCATATCACCTTCAACCTGCCCCGCAAGCACCTGCTGGTGGCCCCCAAGTGGGAGGGGCTGCTCGATCAGTGGCACGAGACGGGCGACATCAAGAGCGAGTTCGCGCGCAACTTCAGCCTCTACCTCCGCAGCGGGGAGGAGAACGACTGGAACCTGATCCAGGAGCTGGAGAAACAGGGGTACTACAACAAGCTGGTCAAGGTCTTTCTGGACGAGGAGCGCGGAGTGATCACGGTGAGCTTCATCGCCATGCTGCTGGACGGCACGGGCAGCGAGTCACGGCCGACCCTGCGCGTCGTGTCCGACAGGACGCCGACCACGGAGAACGACTTCCTGGTTCTGAGGGACGGGACCTCCGACAGCCGCTGGAACCTGACCTTCTACGCCGCCCCGGCGGACTATAAGGAGAACCCGAGCAACCCGACGAATAAGAATGAGGAGAAGAGCGGCGGCGGGGGCTGCAACAGCTTGGGGCTGGGGATGATAGGCCTTCTGGCCGCGGCGCTGTTGATTCGTAAAGGGAGGTAGAGAGAGGATGAAGAAGAGGATGAAAAGGTTTTTGACCCCGGGGCTGCTGGCCTTGGCGTGCCTGTCGTTCTGTGCCGGCGCGGAGGCCGCGACGGTCGTCAACGATTTTGCCACCCTGCGCGACGCCGTGAAGAATCCCGACAGCCTGGATATCCAGTTGGGCGGAGACATCACGATTACCGCGGCCATTCCCGTGTCGCTGGACGCGAAGATTGACGGGGCCGGAAAAAAGCTGATCGCGGGCGGGGCCTTCCGGCACTTCAACGTTGAAAGCACCACGGGCAGCGGTCCCACCTTCATGGGTGTTACGTTCGAGGGGGGAGCCAATGGAGGCGGCATCTCCGTCGCATCGGGCGGCAAGGCGACGTTTGAGGGGGGGGCCTTCGAGAACAACCGCTCTGCCGCAGCGGGCGGCGCCGTATCGGTCGCCAGCGGCGGGGAAGTCACCTTCGATGGAACGGCCTTCAAAGGCAACCAGACGACGAGCAACGGCGGGGCCGTCTCCCTCCAGACGACGGGGAAAGCCGCTTTCAAGAATGATGTCCTCTTTTCGGGCAATCGCGCAACAGGCAGCGCAGGGGCATTGTATGCCGGGAAGGGCGAGGATGTTACGCTCTCCCCGGGGACCCTGTTCAGGGACAATTCTTCGGGGACCGACGGTGGTGCCATCTATGTCGATACCGGTGTTCTGACTCTGCCGGACGGCGTCAGATTGACGACCAACGACGCGAAGGGGAACGGTGGCGCCGTCTCCCTCGGCGGGGCGGCAACGGCCAAGTTCGGCAACAACCCGGTCACCCACAACCACGCCAAGAACGGCGGGGCCGTCTACTGTCCCGCAGGATCGAAGTTGGAGTTCACTCAGGACATCGCCTTCTCGGTGGACAGGGCCGGCGAGGGGGGGGGGGGCGTCCACTCGGGGAACCTGGCGCCCGACCCCCGGGCCC
>CAUPUB010000149.1:0-3453 GCA_963514535.1 uncultured Fretibacterium sp. | reverse complement strand
CCGTGGAGGCCGCCCGGCAGCAGATGATGCTGGCCCTGGAACTCAAGACACGCGGTATGGGCACGGAGGCACGGCGCGCCACCTACGAGGCCATGGAGGGACAGATCTCCATGACACGACTCGCACGAATGATACAAAAGGATCCCATCAAGGCGCCTCAATGGTACTCCGAGAACAAGGATAAATTCCAAGGACTGGACCATGGGAAGGCCGAAAAGATGCTGGAGGCCGGGCAGGAAAAGTTGTGGAAGGATAATGCCACAGCGCTGGCCGATGCTTACCTGCGCGGGCAGTTCGTCTCACGCGGACAGATTAAGCAGATGGTCGATACGGGGCAAATATCCCCGGAGATCGGAATGCGCTGGGCGGAGACCTTCGAGAACCGCAACGAACGTTTGCAGGCAAGGGCTGAAAGGGAGGCCGAGCGTGCGTTCCGCAACGCCTTGAGAAAAGCTCCGCCGGATCTGAAGGAATTTATGCTGTTGGAACGGAACTATGGCACCCGGCCGGAGGAGTCGAAGGCGGCCTTGGAGAAGCTTTTGATCGATATCGACAACGGCAACGCCGGAGTGTTCGACATCATGGACCTCCAGGGGGACGGAATCATCGGAGAGCGAGGGGCGAGGCGAGCGCAAAAGGCGTTGTCCAAGCATCAGGCACAGGCAGACAACCTCTACAATAGCGCAAGACGAACCTCCAGAGACGCCTTGAAAAAGACTCTCAATGCTTTGGGCATCGATAACTATGATTACCTCATGGAGTTTGACGAACTTGCCGACGCTACCGTTACCCCCAGGGACAAGGTAGACGACATGGCGCGCGGAATTTTGAAACGAGCTATAGAGGACAGCGGGAATTGGCATCGCAGTTTCTGGACATTGGGGCTCACTCGAACACAGACAGGGCAGGTTTACGATACTGTTCTCCAGAAAGGCGTATGGTCTCCGCCGTCCGCAGGGAAACAGCTCCTGTCCGACCCCAAGGTTGAGAAAAAAGAGAACGCCATGAGGCAGTTCGCCATGCCGCCGAAGTAGGAGGAGTACATGAAAAACCTTCAGAAGGACGATAATACATCGCAGGTCTTGGATCCTTTTGCTCTTGCCTCGCTGACTTTCGATGAAGAACAGGGGCGCTATGTCGCCGTCCCCGAGGAACGCCCCGATCTGCTGACCATGAAATATCCCGCAATGGCGGACCGCATCAAGGCCGTCCGTGCCGATGATTTTTCGGACAAGGAGATCGAGAGGATGATCTCCAACAATATCGAACTGGCCGAGGCCGAGGGGTATACCCCGGAGGAGATTGATCGGTATTACGGGATTACGCCTGAGAGCAAAAGTGCCGTCTGGGAGGCGGAACGCGAAAAGGAGATCCAATCGTATGCCGCAGTTTACAGCGAGCCCCGTAAGAAGGTTATCGAGGACATGCGCGAGGCCGAAGCGCTGGGGATAAGCTACGTGCATCTGCGACGTAGACGGGAGCTCGAGGCGAGCCCCGAGACCGAGCCGCCGTTTGTCCTTCACGTCCATGAGCGTGCACATGAGCGAGTGCAGCCGGATGACCCCGTCGGAGACTCCATGCTGATCCGAACCATCGGGGGGCTGACCGTCGGTTTCTCCGGGGCTCTGTCAGGCACGTTCAGGGGAATAAACTGGCTGACCGGATTCAACTGGGCGGACGAGTTGGCGGACAACATGGATGAGACCATGCGCACCTTCCAGAAAGAATACCTCAATGGGGATGAAGCCGGTTTCTACGACTCCGTGATGCAGGGGATCGGGTCTACGGGGTATTTTCTCCTGCCAGGGACCCTGGCCGCCAAGGGGGCAGAAAAAATTGGGCGAGTATCCCCTTTTCTCGGAAGGATTTTCGGGGCCTCGACCAGCGCGGCCGTGGAATCCATGGGAGAGGCTGGGAGCGTCTACAAGGAGGTTCTGACACGGACCGGCGATGAGGTGTCCGCCCGAGGTGCGGCGTCTATGACCTTCTGGCTGAACATGCCGACAAACTTCATCTCCGACAAGTTGGCGTTCTTCGGGGAGGATGAGGTCATCAAGGGACTGCTACGGAGGACGGGGCTCTTTGCCCGTGCGTCCGACAGAATCGTCAATGCGGCAGGGTATCTATTGCGCGGGCTTGGTGGAGGGGCGGCCGAGGGGATACAAGAAACGATGCAGGGGGCCATCTCCGAACACTATGGCAAGGGGACGCCCTGGGGGCAGCTGGACTTGCTGGACATTCTGTACGAGGAGGGGATGCCCGCCATGGTCTCGGGAGCGCTCTTCGGCATGGCCGGGAGCCCGAAATTCGCCGATGCTATCCGCCAGGACGTGAAGGGCGAGCAAGAGGTAAGGGAGAAGGAAAGCGCCCGGACAGTCTATGACCGCATCGTGGAGCAGGCTACGGCGGCGGGGCGTGGCGATGACGAGGCGAAAGCTGCGGCCGCCATCTGGAGCGCCCGGGCTCTCGTCCGGTCCCGCCAGGAGGGGATCACCGCCGAAGAGTGGTTTGAGAGGACCCTTACAGGCATCGAGGGCGGAACATTCAAGGCGGAGAACGGTGAAAGCTACACACACCCCGTCAACACCGGCGTTGACTTGGGGCAAAAAGTGCCGGTGCTGGACCTGAGCGATAAAATCCCCGACGCGCAGCAGGCGACGCCGCAGGAGCTCCTGGACTTTCTGAAAGCGGAGTTTGTTGGCAAGGAGCCGAGCATAAGTGCAGACGGAGAGGCAATGATTGGGCTGCCGTCCAATTCGGCGGCGAAACACGTCGTGCGCTCCTCGTGGAAAGGGCTGACCTACGAGGACATGGACACGAGGACCGCGGGGCTGATGTCCTTGCGGGACGTGCTGCAGAACGCGACGCTGATCGAGAGCCATCCGAATCGGAAGCTCATCAAGAAAGAGGTCAAGGGAATACATCGTTTTTATGTTCCCGTTTGGACCCATGAGGGATTAAAAACACTGCGCATCGTCGCTCATGAACGGCAAGAGAGCGATGGAAAAGTCCCGATTGATGTCTCTCTTTATGACGTGATCGTGGAGGGTGGGAACAACGAAAGCTCCCCCCGCCTCTCCGGCTCAACTCTTTCGAGTGCACCTCCGGCACGGCAACTAGGGGGAGCTTTTGACGCAAGTATAACCGACTCGCGAGGGGATGTCAAACAAAAGGAGTCCCCGGCGGTTAACCACGGCCTCCTCGCGAAGGAAGTGGTGCCCAGTCCGGGGGCTCCTTTTGAACTCACTATAGCCGATATGCTCCGCGGCGTCAAGGACGCGGAGGGGAATCCGTACGTCGGGGAAAAATACCAGCAATCCGCCTACAACGGGGGGCCGGCCATCTATGACAAGTTCGACATGAGCAAAGTGGGGAGCGGGAACGGAACGGCAAGCTACGGGTGGGGCGCGAACCTCTCCTCAGTCCGCGAAGTCGCAGAGCTCTATGGCCGTC
>CAUPUB010000148.1:0-3498 GCA_963514535.1 uncultured Fretibacterium sp. | reverse complement strand
TCGACGTACTTCTTTGTACGCCTTCGCTGCGGTTCGCAAAAGCCGCCTTGCCTACAAACGATTTGGAATTGGAATTAATCGCTGTTCCATCCGGCTGGGTCACAGGGAAAGAACCCCTCTCAGGCCCAACTTTTTCCCTTTTTCCCCTCGGTCCTCACCCATCCCGCTGTACTGGATCTCGACGGACAGGTGTTCGTTGAAGCGATAGCCCAGCGAGGCCTCGTGCCCCCATCCGGGGGCGTGACGCCACCAGAAATAGGGCCTCCGGACTCGGTGGGGGTCCCAGAGCACCCGATAGAACCACCGTTCCTCTGGCCACTCGACCTCCATTCCCACCCGCAGGTCCCCAAGGGGACGAAAGCGCACCCCCAGACGGCGCGTCAGCCCGAAATCCTCGAGGTCCATCACGGCCTCGCCATAGAGTTCGAGGTCCAGACCCGTCAGGTGCGCGGTGTTCCACCCCAGAAACAGCCCCGCCTCGGGATAGCGCCCCTCGATGCCGGCATAGGCCGCGACCCACACCTGGAAGAGAAGCCGGTCGCTGTCCACAAGAGCGTCCATTCTGGAGACGGGCCCCGGGACGAAGGTGACCTTCACTCGGGCCCTCATGTTCGACACGGAGTTCCGGTCCTCGAGAAATTCCCGGGCCAGGGCCTCGACCCGGTCCCGGTGGCGCGCCACCCATTCGACGGGAAGGGCGATCAGGGGGGAGAGCCCCGGTACCAGCTTGGCCTCGAGATCGGACTGGAACATGACGGGCATCGTCGCGGAATAGAGCGAGGGGGTTATGGCCAACACCAAGGGCTGCCGGGGACGGAAGGAAAGCGTGAGGACGGCCTCCATCCCCTCCTCTTTCCTCTCCTCCTTCCCCTCGAGGACGACCTGCGCCGAAAAGTCCCACCCCGGCAGGCGCCGTTCCAGGATCTCGCCTATCCGACGCCTCAGAGCAACGTCCGCCCAGGAGAGCGCCTCGGAGGGCAGCTCCGACAGCAGGGAGGCGACCTCGCCGTCCAGGCCCCGGACATCCGAGTCAAACCATTCAAGCACGGGCTCCCTGAGCTCCGGCAACGAGACCCGAACGCTCCAGTGCGGCGTCCCCCCCCGCTCGAAGGACACTGCAGGCCCATCGGGCCCCGGCGAGACGAGGACGCGGTACCCCGCAAACAGGCGCGCGGCGACGACCGAGAGCGTCCCCGTCCTGTCCAGACCGGGCGCGTCGGGGATCTCGTCCCACACGGCCTCCAGGCTCCTGAGAACGGAGGGCTCGAGCCACTCCGGGAGCCCCGAGAGCGTCAGCGCCGGGCAGGGCGCCGCGGAAAGGGCCAGGAAAAAGGCTGCGGCCCCCAGGAGGAGCGCCGCGCCCCCCCCGGAACGTCTTCCTCCCCTAGAGCATATCCTAGAACATCTCCCCGAAGCCGAAATAGGTCTTGTTCTCGTCATCGCCATGGGCGTAGTCCAGACGCAGGTTGCCGAACGGGGTCTTCACGCGGATCCCCAGGCCGTAGTCGTCGTGGAGGTCGCCCCAATCCATGCTGCTGTCCGCGTTGCCGACGTCGTAGAAGCCCACGAGGGTGAAGTTCTTGTGCACGGGCACCCGAATCTCGAAGTTGCCCAGAATAACGTTGCTGCCCTCGAACGAACGGCTGTCGTAGCCGCGAAGCGAGTTCATTCCGCCCAGGGAATAACGCGCGAAGGCGGGTAGCTCGTCCACCGTGGACGACCCTATCCTCAGGCGGGCGGCCAACAGGATGGGAGAATCCTCCGTCCAGAGGTTGTCGATATCGAAGATCCCATCGACGAAGCGGTTGAGCGGAAGGTAATAGCGCAGCTGCGTCCAGTACTTCAGGTAATCGAACTCCCCGCCCAGGACCTTCGCGGCCTGCTCGAAGGTCGTCTCCCAGACCAGCCCCTTGCTGTAGGGAAGGTAGGGGTCGCGCTTGTCCAGCGTGAACTGGAGCTCCGCGGTCATGTTCACGCCCTCCCACATCGTCAGGTCGTCGATGTAGTTGGGAACGGTGTTGTGTACGTCCGAATAGGAGGTATCCGTGCGCCGCAGCGTAAGGAACCAGCTCCAATCCTCGTTGCGCCCGAACTTCTTCCCCAGGCCCGCGTAGATGTTCAGGCTCTTCTCGTCGAACTCGAACTGTCTCTTGCCCTTGTAATAATAGTAGCGGTCGTCGTAGGTGTTGTAGCGTACCCCCACGCGCCAGGCGTAGGTGCTCCTGTCCATGTAGGGGCTGGACAGTGTGGCCCAGTAGCTGGCCTCGTCCCCCTCGTCGAAACCGACCTCCAGGTTGTAGCCCCGTCCCATCAAGTTCGTGTCGCTGTAGGTCAGCCCACCGCTGATCCCGCTCTCCGTCCCGTAGGCCAGGTTCAGCCCAATGGAGGCCGTCTTCTTCTCCTTGACGGTCAGGATCAGGTCCACCACTTCATCCTGCCCCTCGGGAGCGTCAAAACCCACGTTGACGTCCTCGAAATAGCCCAGGGCCTGCAGCTTTCCGAGCTGATGACGGAAGTGGACGACGTTGAAGAGGTCCCCCTCCTCCAGCTTGATCTCCCGGCGGATCACTTTGGTCTTGGTCTTCCGATTGCCCTGGATCACGACGTTGCCCACCCGCGGCTCCAGGATCCGGACCTTGATGTCCCCGCCCTCGACGTTCACGTCCGCTATTCGTACCATGACGTAGCCGTCCTTGTGGTAGCGCTCCTGGATGCGATCAAGGTCGTTGCGGAAGAAGACGCGGTTGAAGACCGTCCCCACCTGGGAGAAGACCTCCTTCATGAGAGCCTCGCTCGTGTAGATGGTGTTGCCTGTGAAGGAAATAGATTCGATCACCGGATTCTCCCGGACGGCGTAGGTCACCGAGACCCCCTCGCCCTCGGGCCGAAGGTCCACGTCCACATAGGAGAAGAATCCCTGGTTGTATATGGCCTCGATATCCTTCTGGAGCGTGTTCCGGTCCAGCTCGGTCTCCGCCTTCGTCTCGACGACCCCAAGGATGTACTGCGTCGTGATACGCTCGTTCCCCGACACCCCGACGGACACGACCCTGGGCGTCTCAGCCGCAAAGGCCTCAACGGACAGCGCCAAAAGGCAGACACAAGCAAATAAAACGATCCCGAAAAGCCTTCGGCCCCTCGCCGGAGCCCCCAATAAAAGCCTGTAGCTCAAAGGCCACCCTCTCCCTTCCCCTGTCCCCGATCGACCGCGATCACAGGTTCCTCGTTCTTCAACACCCGTTCGCCCGTCTGAAGCAGAGAGAAGACCGTTTCATAGGGCACCTTTTTTCCGTTTGCGGATCCCGCCCTGCCGGGCCTCTCGTTTCCGGCCGCACTCGGGGCTTTCCTTACGGTTCTCTGTCCCGTTCCGGACGAGGACCGACGCAAGGAGGCCGCGTTTGCCCGAGCCCCTGGGGAGACGGGCAAGCCCTTCCCTCCCGACATCTTGGACGGGAAATGGGAAGCGACATCCCTCCCTCCCCAGCCCCCGTCGAGGGC
>CAUPUB010000147.1:0-3526 GCA_963514535.1 uncultured Fretibacterium sp. | reverse complement strand
GGACCATGGGGGTCGCGCTCATGGGAATCGCCGTCGGACTTGAGATCCCGCTTCGTCTGGCTGCGGGCGCGATTATCTCGGGGGCCTATTTCGGCGACAAGATGTCTCCGCTCTCCGATACCACGAACCTTGCCCCCGCGATGGCGGGAACGGACGTCTTCACCCATGTGAAGGCGATGATCCCTTCCACGGTTTTGGCTTACGCTGCCGCACTGGGGATCTTTGCCTATATGGGCATGGGGTATGGAGGAACCGAGACCAGTCTGGAAAGTATCAAGCTCATTGAGGGCGGCATCATGTCCCAATTCAAGGTCAGTCCAGTCCTTCTGATCCCGCCGGCGCTGGTCATCATTCTGGTGGCGATGAAGATGCCCGCCATACCCGGTATCGTCATCGGGCTTCTCTCCGCGGCCGTTCTGGCTCCCGTCTACCAGGGGGCTTCTCTTGGAGATATTCTGCAGTGTGCGCACTATGGGTACGTCAGCAAGACCGGCGTCGAGGTCATCGATATGCTCTTCACAAAGGGGGGCCTGGAGGGGATGCTCTTCTCGATCTCCCTGACGATCATCGCCATGATGTTCGGCGGGATCATGGAGGAGACGGGCCAGCTGGAGACGGTGGTGAATGCCGTCCTGTCCCGTGTGAGGAGCTATATGGGCCTTATCGTCTCGACGGAGGCGACCTGTCTGTTCAGCAATCTGACCATGCCGGAGCAGTACATCTCCATCGTGATTCCGGGACGCATGTACGCTCAGGCCTATCGGGAAAGAGGATTGCACCCATCTCAGCTCTCCAGCACCCTGGAGGGGATGGGCACCGTCTCCGGCGCCCTGATTCCGTGGAACACCTGCGGAGCCTTCATGAGTAATGCCCTGGGCGTACCGACCGCCATTTATTTCAGATACTGCTTCTTCAATCTGTTCATGCCCATCGCCGTCGCCGCACTGGCTTTCTTGAAGTTCAGAGTTCGCTACATGACGGACGAGGAGAAGGCTCGGCTGGCCGAGACGGGGCGCTGCTGAGGGCCTTTGGGCCCCATCCTGGGGGATGGGGCCGTGATGGGGCGGAGGAGACGCCGAAGGCCGGGGCCCGTATTTTTCATCGTGCATACGTCGTATTGGGAAAGCTCAGCCCTGTCCGACACGGCGTTTTTTCTGATCGTTGCGGATTTTCTGTTCGTGGGAGCGAGAGGAGGTCTCTGGAGGTATCATGAAGAACATCAGGGTGATCATTTGGGGATTTGGGGCGATGGGAAGCGGTATTGCGCGCATGCTTCTCGGGAAGAAGGGAGTGGAGATCGTCGGGGTCGTCGTCGGACGAAAGAACCTTCACGGTACGGATGTCTACAGGTATCTGGATGTCGAGCGCGGGGATCGTCCTGAGCTGCTCTTTTCCGGGGAGGAGGCGATCCGTCGGGGAAGCTGCGACGTGATCCTTCTAGGGTCGGATTCCTTCACGAAGAACGCATTCCCCAAGATCAAGCTTTGTGTGGAGCAGGGTCTCAACGTCATTTCCACCGCCGAGGAAATGGCGTGGCCGTGGGCCCAGCAGCCCGAGCTGTCGATGGAGATCGACCGCCTTGCCCGCCAGAACGGCGTCACGGTCTTTGGGACTGGGATCAACCCCGGTTTCGTACTGGACCTGCTGATTCTGGCCCTGACGGGGACCTGCGAGGACGTCAAGTCCATTGAGGCGGCTCGGATCAACGATCTGTCGCCCTTTGGAGGGGCGGTCATGCACGAACAGGGGGTTGGGATCACGCCGGAGGTCTTCAAAAAACGCCTGGCAGCCGATGACCTTGCCGGTCACGTCGGTTTTCCCGAGTCCATCTCCGTTATCGCGGAGGGCTTGGGGATCGAGCTCAAGGAAATCACCCAGACAAAGGATCCAATCATTTCGAACGTACATCGCGAGACCCCCTACGCCAAGGTCGAGCCGGGTAACCTCGCCGGAATACGGCAGCAGGGTTATGGTATGCTGGAGGACGGGAAGTGCTTCGTCCACCTGGACCACCCGCAGCAGGTATGCCCGGAGAAGGAGGGCACCGAAACAGGCGACTATATCACCATCCACACGGGAAATTACGACCTGCATTTCTCGGGCAAGCCCGAGATGCCGGGCGGTATCGGGACCATCGCCATGATGGTCAACATGATCCCTCAGGTGCTCAACGCTCCTCCCGGTCTCACCAATCTTCTGGAACTTCCCATTCCCCACGCCATCCTCGGCGACATGAGAAAATTTGTCCATGCCTGTCGTGAGCCCAGGCGACTCTATCGTAAGGACGACTGCGTCGTTATCCGCGTCGACGTCCTTCCCGCAGGGCAGCGGGCAGCCGGGGTTCCCGAGGATACTGCGGCCCTGCCCATGGAAATGTGGGTGAAGGGCGCTCTCCAGGCCGATGCCCGAACTGGCGAGAGGGCCAGAGTCGTCACGGCGATCGGACGCGAGGTCGAGGGTGTCGTTACCAACTGCGATCCCGGATACGGCCATGATTATGGGCAGTACGTCCCCGAGCTCGCGAAGGTGCACCGTCAGGTCGTCGATATCGTCAGTGGAAAGGAGGCGTGCTGAGTGGAAAGATCCTATGAGAGCGTGATGGCGCGCAAGGGGCAGCTGGTCAAGGATGCCGTGGGAATAGATTACGGAAAGTTCGAGCAGGGGGGAATGCGCTTCGACTACGAGGCGCTGATGAAGGCCGTGCCCCACAGCCTTGAGGAGGTCATCGACATCCAGTCGGGGCTGCACGTCGGCAACACGGATCTCGTTGCCCTCGACAACGTGACGAAACTGGTGCGCAAGGTGTCCGAAAAGGGGAAGGGCGCGCGACTCTTCGTCAAGGACGAGGCGCAGAACCCCTCGGGAAGCTTCAAGGCGCGTCGGGCTGCGCTCTCGGTTTACGAGGCCAAACGCATGGGGTATACCGGGGTCGTCGCCGCCACCTCCGGAAACTATGGGGCGGCTGTGGCTTGTATGGCCGCGAAGCTGGGGCTGAAGTGCATCGTCGTCCAGGAGTGTTTCGACAGCCGCCGCGTGGGGCAGCCGGAGATCCTGGAGAAGCAGCGTGCCTGCGAGGCTCTGGGGGCCGAGGTTATCCAGCTTACGGTCGGTCCTGAGCTCTTCTACGAGACCTTGAAGATATTGGAGGACACGAAGTTCTACAACGCCTCCCTCTACTCGCCGTCGGCGATCGCCGGCATCGAGACGCTGGGTTGGGAGATCGCCCATCAGAGCCGGACTCAATTGGGGCGCGACCCGGATGTCGTCGTCGTCACCAACGCCGGGGGCGGCAACCTTACCGGTACCGCCAGGGGATTGAGGAAGGCGGGGGCGAAATCGAAGGTGTACGCCGCCAGCGTCGACCTCTCCGGCCTGCACATGGCCTCCGACCGTGACTTCAATCGAAAGTCCTTCACCACGGGGCACACCGGCTTCGGGATGCCCTTCACCGTGCAGCCCGACCGCTGTGATGTTCCGCGTAACGCCGCGCGTCCCCTGCGCTATATGGACAAGTATCTGTTGGTGA
>CAUPUB010000146.1:0-3534 GCA_963514535.1 uncultured Fretibacterium sp. | reverse complement strand
GCTGACGGAGTCCATCCAGAGCGTGGCGGCGGTGTCGGAGGAACAGGCGGCGTCGAGCTCGGAGATGAGCCATTCCATCCAGCGTGTGGCGGAGACGACGGACCAGACGGTGGTCTCCGGCCAGGGCGTGGGGACCGCCACGAGGGAGACGACGCAGGCAGCGGAGTCGATCGCGGGCGAGGCTCAGCGCATGGCGGAGACGTCCGAGAAGCTCCAGAGCATCGTCGGGCGCTTCGTCCTCGACTCCGGGGGGACGGGCATCGTTCCCGCGAAGAAATAAATTGTGAAGGAATAAAGGTGGCGATGGAGCGGAACGGGGACCCGGACAGGGAAAAACCGTTCCGCTTCGTCGCGGATCTTTTTCATCGTCGATACGGCTCCGATCCCGCTCGGGGCTCTCGAGATCTCCAGGTTTCGACAATGGAGTTTCAATACCGTTTTAACAATGGGGCCTTCTTTAATGGTGGAGAAATGGTGGAGAAAGATCGGTTTTCGTATCAGATCTTTTTTGAGCGGGTATTCAACCCCATCGCCCTTTATCGCGTCGAGGGCGAGGCTCGAAGCGTCCTGAGCGCCGACAGGATCTTTTACGTCGACGTCAATCCGGCCTACGAGCGCGTGATGAGGGTGAGGAAGCGGGATATCGTGGGGCGCAACTTTCTCGACGTGTGGCCGAGGTCGGAGGCGTGCTGGCCGAGGATCATCGTCGACTGCATTCGGTTGGGGCACACGGTGCACTGCGAGGGCGAGAGCCGTGACGCCGGCAGCTACCTCGGGGCTATTGCCTTTCCCCTGCCGCGGAGGCGGGCCGCTGTGATCTTCATGGACAAGACGGACTGGAAGCTCTCGAACGACGCGCTCAAGGACAAGCAGGAGGAGCTGCGCGCGCTGGCCGCCCAGCTGACGCTCAGCGAGGAAAACACGCGGCGCTCCATCGCCGCGGACATCCACGACCGCATCGGCTATGAGCTCGTCGCACAGCTCAAGACGCTCCGCAGTCTCATGGAGGACGACCTGCCGCCCTCCGTCCGCAAGGAGGTCGAGCGCCTGGCGGCGGCGACGGAACGGCTCATCTCCCAGAGCCGCAGTCTGATCTTCGAGCTGAGCCCGCCCGTCCTCAAGGAGGTGGGGCTCAACCCGGCGCTCGAGGCGCTGGCGAAGTCCCTGCTGGAGCCTCAGGGTATCGAATGGAGCCTGCGCTCCCGCGGCACCATTGGGGAGTTCAACGCCGACGACGCCGTTTGCATTATCCTCTACCGCATGACGCGCGAACTGCTGCTCAACGCGATCAAGCACTCCGGGGCAAGTCGGGTCACCATCATCGTCAACCGCGGTCCCGGCAGGATCATGGTCGCCGTCGAGGACGACGGACACGGGTTCGACCCGGCCTTCAATCTGGACGACGCCGTGCTCGCCAGGGCTGCCAGGGGCTTCGGGCTCTTCAGCATCCGCGAGCGCCTCCAGGCCATCGGCGGCAGCGTCCGGATCGTGTCCGTCCCGGGCGAGGGGGCGACGGTGGCGATGTCCTGCCCCTTGAAGCTGAGGGAGGGTGAGTTCAAATGAGCATCCGCGTGCTTCTCGCCGACGACCACGATCTGTTCCTGGAGGGGCTGAAGGAGCTGATCCTCAAGGCGCCGGGCATCGAGCTGGCCGGCCAGGCCCGGGACGGGCTGGAGGCCCTGGAGCGGACGGCCCTGATGGAACCGGACATCGTCCTGATGGACATGACCATGCCGCGCCTCAACGGGATACAAACGACCCGCCAGATTGCCGAAAAATTTCCCGGGGTCAGGGTGCTGGTTCTGTCCATGCACAGCGATCGCGAGCTCATCGTGGAGAGCCTCAAGGCGGGAGCCCGAGGCTACATCCTCAAGGAGTGCACCTCCGACGAGCTCTACACGGCCGTCCGTGCCGTCATGGCGGGACAATACTACCTGACCCCCCCCCCGCCGCCCCCGGTGATCGAGGACTACCCCCGCCCGCCGCAGGCGGAGGCAAAAGCGGCCGCCCGGCCCCCGTCGGACCGGGGACAGGATGTCCTGAGGCTCCTCGTCAAGGGGCTGAACGCCAAGCAGATAGCCGCGCGGCTGGACATCAGCAAGAACACCGTCGATACGCACCGGCGCCGCATCATGGACAAGGTGGGCTGCAACAGCATGGCCGAGCTGACCCGCTACGCGATTCGCGAGGGGTACCTGGACCTGAGCTGAGCAACGGGACAAAACCAGGGCTGCTCGGAGATGGAGTTGCCGAGAGCCCCCAACGCCAAGCGGACAAGGGACGAACGAAGGGAGAGAGCCATGAACGAGCAGGCGGCATACGGAACCTACAGGATCAGGAGAATTGCAATAGAGGGATTTCGGAGACTGCGATCGCTGGATATTCCCGTGAGGCCCTTCATGGTCCTGATCGGCGCGAACGGAGTGGGGAAGACCTCCTTTCTGGATGCCCTTACGCTCCTCTCCGCCTCGGCCGCAGGGAGGTTGAGTGAGACCCTGTCCCTATTCGGAGGGGTCGCAAAACTGCTGACCCGGGGTAAATGCGAAGAAATAGCATTGGCCGTCGAGATGGATGTGCCCGGTTACGAACCTTTGAGGTATCGGCTTCAAATGGAGCCCAGGGGAGCCGGCTCTTCCATAACCCAGGAGACGCTGTTGCAGCAGAACTCGAATCATCCCAGGCCTTTTTTTTACATCGACGCCCACCATGGGAGGGTCGAGTACTACAACACGGAGACGAAGCGCCTGGACGTCCCGGACTGGGACTACAACCCAGGGGAGACGGCCCTCTCCCAGGTCCCCAAGATGTTTCGTCAGCCGGAGGCCCTGCGCCGCGTTCTGGCGACCGCAACGCAGTATCATACACTGGATGTGGGCCCGAGAGCTCCGGTCAAACTGCCTCAGCCCGTAAAACCGGCTGCGTTGCCGGGGGCAAATGGTGAGGCTCTTCTCCCATTTCTGTACTCCCTGAGGGAAAGCGACCGGCCCCGTTTCGAGGCGGTAACGGACGCCCTGAGGGCGGCCTACCCGGATTTCGAGGAGTTGACTTTTCCGCCCGCGGCCGCGGGGATGCTGGCATTGTCCTGGAAGGACAAAAAATTCGAGAGCCCGATATACGCCGACGAGCTTTCCGAGGGGACCCTGCGTTTCCTCTGGTTGACGGCTCTGCTGCAGAGCCCCGAGCTCTCGACGGTGACGATGATCGACGAGCCGGAGGTCAGCCTGCACCCCGAGCTTCTGGACCTGCTGGCCCAGTTGATGCGGGAGGCCTCCGCGAGAACTCAGCTGATCGTGACGACTCACTCCGATCGATTCGTTCGTTTCTTGAACCCCGAAGAGGTCTACGTGATGGATGTCGGCGAGGAGGGGGAGGCGACCATCACACCCGCGGATACCCTGGATCTCGACTGTTGGCTCGACGAGTATTCCCTGGACGAGGTCTGGCGGATGGGGCGCATGGGAGGGCGGGCATGAAGCTCTCGATCATCGTGGAGGGCAGGACGGAGACCGCTTTCAAGGAAGCCCTCTCCGCTTT
>CAUPUB010000145.1:0-3689 GCA_963514535.1 uncultured Fretibacterium sp. | reverse complement strand
GCTCCGCGCTCCAGAACGCGGGCTCCATCGCCGCGATGGTCCTGACGACGGAGGGTATCGTCGCCGATAAGCCCGAGAAGAAGGAGCCCATGCCGGGAGGTATGCCCGGCGGCATGGGCGGAATGGGAGACATGTACTAGGGCCTCCCACAGAATGTGATGAAGGCAAGTGAGCCCTGCGCCCTCGGCGCAGGGCTTTTTTATGGGCAGGCGGCCGGCTTGGGGCCGTCATGCCCTGACGGGCCGGTCGTCTGGATTACGTATCGCATTCTCGTACGGGCTTGTGAGAGGCCAGCGACACGAGGTATGCTAAGATAAGGGAACCTGAGGCTCTGCGTTTTTGCTGCAGGGGCTCGAAATCGTCTCGCAAAGCAGGTGTAGGACATGAAACGTTCTTTTACTCGCGCTGTCGTTGCAGGCCTGTCCGTGCTGATGGTCCTCTGCTCTTCCCTGCCCGCCTCGGCCATCGATATCGGCGACATCCTGAAGAAGGGTGCGCTCATCGTCGGAGGCGGAGCGGTGGTGACGGCCATAGCCGGCCCCATCAACGATTTCATCAACACGGTGACCTTCAACAAAGGGGCCAAGTTCCAAGGGCATACGAAAGTGGTGCCCATCGTCTCGTTCGGAAGCGGCACCCATATCGGGGCGGCCCAGGTTGGAGGACAGTCCAAATCTGCCGTGGAGAACACCCAGGCAGTCGCTCAGCTGGAGGTCGATTTCAAAGGCGTGAGGGTCAAGGTCCTCGTACCCATCGACTCCCTCAATCCGGTCGAGCGTTTTCGCCGTGTCCA
Organism: uncultured Fretibacterium sp.; assembly: GCA_963514535.1. Lineage (GTDB taxonomy): Bacteria > Synergistota > Synergistia > Synergistales > Aminobacteriaceae > CAJPSE01. Next base: position 2,896 of record CAUPUB010000145.1, on the reverse strand, counting down.
GGGCGTAGGGGTCACCGCGATCATTGATGTGAAGATCTAATACCAAATCGCTCTAAAAAAAGATGTAACTTTGCCTTGCCTTCCCTGATGAAGAATCTAAGTTCGGTTACGCGTAACTCAAAGATTTGCTGCCTCACTTATGAAAGGGGAGTTGGCCCGAAGGGTCGGAGGGGTTGTTCTTCACACTCAGCAACAACCCCTCCAGCCCCTTCGGAGCAGAAGGCCAAAACCAACACCTCAGTCCCCCCTTCGGGGAGCCTAATAAACCGGGGGCCTGAAAAAAGCGCTTCTTTGCTTTGCCTCCCCTGCAAGGGGACGGCCAGACTGCCAGCGATTCCCCGAAGGGGAGAGCTGTGCAGCGTGCTTCACAAACCTTCGGTCCGGCTGGTTTCTTCATCAGGTGTCGCCGAAGGCGACGGAGGGGGTTATCCCCTCCGCCGCAGCACAGCGGGAACAACTGCAGCGAGCAGCAGCCAGCCAAGGCCAGCGTTACACCCGCCACCACCGCCGCTGTCCTTCCCGTCAGGTCCCGGCTGAGGTTCAGGCTCCAAGCCGCCCGTCAGCGACAGCAGCGCCAGCGGGTCCACTACCCTGCCGTTCGCCTCGCCGTCCAGGTCGTACTTCCCTCCGTCCCTGATGAACACCGTCAGAACGTACCGGCTGCGGGACTGCAATTCATCGACAACCCGACCGCTCCCGTCCAGCACCGTGAACCGCCCGTCGCCGAACACCTCAGGTTTACCCGACCACTCCAGCAGCGCTCCCGTGTCCGGCCCTGTCACCTTCAGCAGCATCACCTCGGACGCCTTCTTCGCCATCAGCTCCCCGCCCGTCAGCTCCAAACCCACAGCCGCAACGTTCGCTCCCTGCGGCAGGGCGGCTGACAGCACCGGCAGCGTCCGAACCCGCTTCACCGTGGAACCGGACGGCAGCACCTTCCTGGACACCTCACGGGCCACCCGGCTCTGGAGCCTCACGACGCCCGTGTCCAGGTCGAAGGTCAGGTCCTTCGCCTCCAGCCCGCTGTCCGACAGCGCTGTTGCAGCGTTCTTCAACGCCGCACCCTCGCTGCCGCCGTAGAACGCGGGCTTCGATGCTCCCACGCCCGCAGGTGCGCCATCCGGCAGCTTCGGGGCAATTCCCGCCTCCGGCTCACCGGGTACGTCAGGCTCGACGTCCGGACTCAGCGGCGGTTTTACATCGGGGCTCACCGGCGGCTTGATGTCGGGACTCACGTCCGGACTTACCGGCGCAGGAATGTCCGGGCTCACATCGGGACTCGTCGGAGCTGGGGAATTGTACTTGACCGTGACGATCACGTCGTCCGACAGGCCGGACCCGTCCACCGCCTCGGCTACCACCCGGTACTTCGCGCCCGAGACCGGGCGCACCAGCGTCACCACCGCCCCCAGCCCGTCGGCGGCAGGCGTCAACTCGATGTCCTCAGCCTCCGCAGAGGCCCCCTCGACCACCTTGAAGCTCCAATCGCACTGCGGGAAGGAGGCGACCTCCGCCGCCGGCCTGATTGCCGCATGAATCTCAGCCCTCTGCCCCTTTTGGCTCAACTCAATACCTTTAGGGCTCAGGCTCAGGGACTCCAGGCGAACGCGCCGGACCGTGACGGAGGACGTCGGATTGTAGGTCGTCCCCCCCAGAAGCCCGTTGCAGGACAACTTGAGGCTGGCCATTCCCTCCTTGATCCCCTTGACGAGCGCCGTCTCCGCATTGGGGGACCCGATGCTCAGGACATCCTTGTCGACGGTCGTCCAACTGAAGCCGACCGCGCCCTTGTTGGCGGCCGTCTGGGGATAGACCTCCGCCTTGACGGGCGTGCCCCTGTTCTCGGTCAGATCCAGCAGGGGGACCACAGCGATCGAAGTGGCCGGCAGGCCGGACTCCGAAGCCACGACATCGGCGCTCACCGGCTCGGCGCCGTTCCCCACGGCCCGCTCTGCACCCAGCCCCGACACCCAGCGGCACTCCTTCACCGCACCGGCGTTGTCCCCGGCGATGGCGCCCGAGACCGCGTTCGGCCCGGTCTCAATTTTGCACGCCGCGGAGCTGTTCTCGATCGTCCCGGTCGCCTTCCCCGCCACGCCGCCGACGGTTCCCCCGCCGGAAAGGCTGCCGCGGGCAAAGCAGTTGTACGTACCGGCGCTGTCGTTCCCATAGATGCCGCCGAGGGCGATCTGGGGGCTGCTCCCCACGGCAAGGCTTCCGTCAAAAACGCAGTTCAGGATCGTGGCACCCTCTAAGAGACCTCCCGCTTGCCCTACGATACCTCCTATCGACGATTCATCATTTACCTGACAGTCCTCGGAGACCGTCCACTCCGCCAAGCAGTTCTCAATATTCTTTTTGTTGGAGGATTTTCCAGCTATTCCTCCCATATTGAGGGAAAAAAAACTGTTTTTCCCAAAAGAGACGGAAAATCTGCTGCGGCAATCCTTTATGGCGACGCTACCACCTGAAACGATGCCGCCCAAGATGATCAAACAGGGGTAATCCGGGTCCAGCGGCGGCATATCGACAAAAAATTCCCCCTCGAAGACGCAGTTCCGAACCGTCCCGCCGCAGGTGGCAACTATTCCGCCCATCTTCGTGTTACAATCCGTCCCTCTCACCGCCATCCGCGCCCGCACCCGGCAGTCCAAGAGCTCCTCTGTCTCCTTGTTGGAGGGGGCATAGCTGCCAACGAGGCCGCCCAACGTCACGGTGGACTCTTCCCCTGCTTTCTCTATATTGACGGAGCCCGTGAAGGAACAGTTCCTGATCGTCCCGCAGGCTTCCCTGGCCAGGATGCCAATCATTTCGTGCCCCTTACGATTGGAGGCGTAGGAAACGTCGCCGGACAGGTTCACGTTGAGGACCGTCCCCACGTTGTTTCCCCCGCCCA
>CAUPUB010000144.1:0-3830 GCA_963514535.1 uncultured Fretibacterium sp. | reverse complement strand
ACCTCCGCCACCGTGCCGTCGGCGGGGGCGAAGATCTCGTTCTCCATCTTCATGGCCTCGAGAAGCAGAACGAGATCGCCGGCCTTGACGACGCTGCCGACCGAGACCTTGACGTCGAGGACCTTACCCGGCATGGGCGCAGCGATGGTCGACCCCCCGGCGGAGACCGGAGCCGCAGCCTTCGGCGCGGCGGGGGCCGCAGGTGTGGATACGGACGCAGCAACTGCTGCAGCCGGTGCAGGAGCGGCCACCGGAGCAGCGGGCGCGCTTACGGGCGCGGCCCCCATGCCCAAATCCTCCACCTCGACGACATACGCGGTACCGTCCACGACAACCCTGTATTTATTCACTACCGACACAACCCCTTTCCCAAAATAACGCGCTCGGGACGAGCGCCAACGACGTTACGTTTCACTTCCATGGACGGTCCAGACGATTTCCGACCCCTTCGATCAGGGCGGCGGTTCTCCAGGTACGGGTCCAGCGGGAGGGCTGCCCTGTCCCCCTCTCGGGGACGACGGAGAGCACCCGCCCCCGGCCTCCCGTCGCCGCAAGGATGGCCGCCGTAATGGCCGCGACGACCTTCCGGTCGACCCTGGCGGCTCGAGGCGCCGGAGCGACGGGCGCCGACGGAGCGGGGTCGCCCTCGGGGGGCGCAGGGGAGGCGGAAGCGGCGGCCGGCCCGGCAAAAATTTTGATAGCGTAGATCACCGCCGTGAGCCCCGCGAGGACGGCGAAGACGATGGTGAAGGCCGTAACGCTGACGGTGATGGATCCGGAGACCCCTTCGAAGGCAGCCGGGGCCGCAGAGGGATTCATGGTTCGCCTCCTCAGTGCGGGATGACGCCGTGCTTCTTGCTCGGGCGTCCGACCCGCTTGCTCTCCATGCCGTCCAGGGCGATCCAGAGCTCCCTGCGCGTCTCCTCCGGCATGATGACCCGATCCACCAGCCCTCTCTCCGCCGCCACGTAGGGGGTCGCGAAGGCCTTGCGGTACTCCTCTATCTTCTCGAGGCGGGCCGAGGCGGGATCGGAGGACACCTCGATCTCCTTCTTGAAGACGATGTTCGCCGCGCCCTCGGCCCCCATGACGGCGATCTCGGCCTGAGGCCAGGCCAGGACCATGTCGGCCCCCAGCGATTTGCTGCTCATGGCCAGGTAGGCCCCCCCGTAGGCCTTGCGAAGGATGACGGTGACGAGGGGGACCGTGGCCTCGCTGTAGGCGTAGAGGAGCTTGGCCCCGTGCCGGATGATGCCGTTGTGCTCCTGGGTGACCCCGGGCAGGTAGCCGGGGACGTCCACGAAGGTCACGATCGGCAGGTTGAAGGCGTCGCAGTGGCGGATGAAGCGGCTGGCCTTGTCCGAGGCATTGATGTCGAGGCAGCCCGCCATGACCTTGGCCTGGTTGGCGATGATCCCGATGGCCCGTCCTCCGATGCGGCCGTAGCCCGTCAAAATGTTCTGGGCCCAGCCCGCCTGGACCTCGGTGAACTCCCCGTCGTCCAGGACGCGCGAAAGCACGTCCCTCACGTCGTACCCCTTGTTGGGGTTCGTGGGGACCACGCCGCGCAGCTCCGGGTCGGCGCGCTCCACGCTGTCCGACGTCTCCCTGGAGGGCGCGTCCTCCAGGTTGTTCAGGGGCAGGTAGGAGAGCACCTTACGGATCTGCGCGAAGCACTCCTCCTCCGAGGAGGCCATGAAGTGGGCGTTGCCGCTCTTCGTGTTGTGCGTGACCGCGCCGCCCAGCTCCTCGCTCGTCACCTCCTCGCCGGTAACGGCCTTGATGACCGCGGGGCCCGTGATATGCATGATGCCCGTCTTCTCCACCATAAAGATGAAGTCCGTGAGGGCGGGACTGTAGACCGCACCACCCGCAGTAGGCCCCATGATGACGGAGAACTGGGGGATCACCCCGCTGGCGAGGGTGTTGCGATAGAAGATCTTGCCGTAGCCGTTCAGGGCGTCGATGGCCTCCTGGATACGGGCGCCGCCGGAATCGTTGAGGCCGATGACCGGGCAGCCCATCGCCATCGCCAGGTCCATCACCTTGCAGATCTTATCGGCATGTTTCTCACCGAGCGACCCCCCCAGGACGGTGAAGTCCTGGCTGAAGACAAAGACCTTCCGTCCGTCGATGGTCCCCCAGCCGGTGATGACTCCGTCTCCCAGGGGTTTGTTCTTGTCCAGGCCGAAATTGACGCAGCGGTGCGTCACATACTCGTCTACCTCCACGAAGGAACCCGGATCCAGGAGCCGGCCGATCCTTTCCCGGGCCGTCCCCTTTCCCTTGGCCCTCTGCTTGGCGATGGCCTTCTCCCCGCCGCCGGCGAGAGCGGATACGCGTTTCTCATTGAGCTCCTCGCAAAGCTCCTCGATGGTCCGGAATCCCATATCCGACACGTTCCTCCTTAACAGATAAAAACAGATAAGCCCGCGAAGATCGTCGCAGGCATTCGATTTTTTTCCAGAACAAAAGGCTTCAAAAAATTCGTACACGCGCCAGAGCATAGCACATCTCCGCGTTTCTGGACCGGGGAAAATGACGATACTCCGGGCGCTTTCTCGCTCAGGGGTTTCCGGCAGGCTGCGGCTCCATCCCCCCGCTCGCCGCGCCATCGCTACCGGGCGCCGCCTCGCCGCCTCCCGGCGTCGCGGGCTCGGACTGTGCGGAGACCTGCACCTCGGGGGGCGGCAAGAGGAAGTCCTCCCGCCCCGCGGCAAGCAGGGGGAGGCTGAGCATCATGTCCTTGCCGAAACCGGGCGTCATCTTCAACTCGATCGTCCGCTCCACGTCGCCCCCCATGGAGTCCAGCACCTCCACCCTGAGGGAGAAGGAGGGCCCCACCGCCTTGATGACGTCCCGGTCCCGGGCGAGGAGCTCCACGGGGGCGCCCCCGTTCACGCTGACGTTGACCTGTTCCATCGCCCTGAAGGTCTTTCCGTCCGCCTCGATCGTCTTGTTGTCCAGGAAGATCCGATGTTCCCTTCCCACGTAGAAGAGTGCCACCCCCAGGGCCAGCAGGGCCACAAGGACGATCGTCCGCAGCAGGACGCGCATCACGCTCCCTCCTTTCCGGCCGCCGCGGGGCCGCGCAGGCCCCGCCGGGCCTCGGACCGATCCCGGTTACGCTTCCAGGCGTGCAGCACCAGCGCGATGGCAATGATGCCATAGGAGACGAACACGCGGAAGTACTCCCCGATCTGTGCCTGGCCCATGAGGTTCTTGCCCGCCATGGGGGCGACGATGAACATCAGGTGAAAGAGCACCACCCCGACGAAGACGTTGGCGATGCTTGCACGTGAGACGCTGGCCCCCCCGATGAGGAGCGCCGCGATCGAGAACATGCCGGCCTGGTCGTGGCTGTTGTAAGTATTCAGGGTCCCCATGTTCTGCAAAAAGATGATCTGTCCGTAACAGGCCAGCACCGTGGAGATGACGATGGCGATGACGCGGGTACGGTTGACCGCTATCCCTGCGGAGTCGGCGACGGCCATGTCCTGCCCGATGGCGCGCATGTCCTGCCCCAGCTTGGTCCTGCGGAACCAGACGATGAAGAGGCAGAAGGCCGCGATGAGCAGGAGGGTCGCCACAGGCACCCTGACCGTCCCGGAGAAGAATGGCAATTGAAAGGAGAACGGAATCAGGTTGTCCAGCACGCCGCGGATCCCCAACAGGCTCACGGCGTTTCGGATGCCGTAGCCACGGGAGAGCACCAGCGTCGGGTTGCCGATCGGGATGACCCAGCCCATGAAGTAGAGGACGAAGAGCTGATAAAGGCCGTTGATGAAGAAGCCCAGGATGTAGGAGGTCACCATCTCCTGCCCCTTGGC
>CAUPUB010000143.1:0-3930 GCA_963514535.1 uncultured Fretibacterium sp. | reverse complement strand
CTTCATCCGTCAGCGTCACGTCGACGACGACGACATGACCAAGTGGCAGCCGTGGTCTGAGATTGCCGCGTCCTCCTTGACCAGCGGCTTGACGAGCACGATCTGGGTGGCCCCGGACGGTGACGATGCTACGGCAGACGGCAGCGAGGCGAAACCGTTCAAAAACCTGCAGGTTGTTTTTGATCGGCTGCCGCGATTCATAACTGGGGATATATTTATCAAGTTGAAGCCTGGGGTATATCGTTCTCAAGGTGCATACCACGTCTACAACCGCCAAGGAGGGAACATCGTAATTGAGGGTGTCGGAGACGGTGTCAAACTCTACAACTCAGGTACAGGCGATGAGTGGTTTTTTAACATCACATACACACAATCAAGGGTTGAGATAAAGAATGTGGAGATTGGGTCCGATGAGGTGGATCCGGCGAAGACCCCGAAATTTGGACTGCGATGCGTGAACGCGCCCGAGGTTATTCTAAGTGATGTCGTATTTCGGAATATCCAGTCCACGACTCTGGAACACTCAACCACTGCAATCGTATCCGAATGCTCGAACATCTTGCTCCTGCATTGTCATTTCGATAAGGTGACACGCGGAGTTTTCGCAACGGCAATGAGCAAGATTGGCTTGGTGAACACCCAGACCCTGACCCCGTGCACGGACTGGGGGATTAAAGCAAGCCTCTCGACAGTGCATTGCTTTAATTCCACGCTGGCTGGCACGCCAAATGAAGTTGCGGAAGGTGGACAGATAATCCGAAACTAGGAGGAGGATAACGATGAAACTGTTGCTTGCAATCCTTCTTGCTGGGGGGATCCACGAGGGCGGCCATTACTGGGCCGCCCGTTTCTTTGACAAGCGGTTGAAGTTTCGCTTTGCGTGGGGACGCTTCGGCGTCCCCCGCTTCGTCTGGGAGATGCCGTATTTCTACCAGTGCGAGTTGTGGAAGGCGAAGGTCATCGCCGCTGCGGGGTTTGGGGCGGAGCTCCTGGCTGCGATCGTGCTACTGGCGGCGTGGCGCGAGTTCGGGCTCTGGTATGCGGGCGTGGCCGTGGCGCACCTCGGCGCGTATCGATGGTACGCGGGCGAGGCAAGTGACTTTAAGTGGTTCAGGAGGGGGTAACGATGGGAGACCTTACAAAGGATTTTTCGCGTTCGGAGTTCGCGTGCAAGTGTGGGTGCGGGTACGACCGGATCGACCCACGTGTGGTCGATATGTGCCAGGTTATCCGGGACGGGCTTGGGGTGCCGATCCGGATCAACTCCGCCTGTCGGTGCGAGAAGCGTAACGCCGAAGCCCACGGCGTTAAGGGCAGCTATCACACCAAAGGGCTGGCTGCGGACCTCTCTTGTGAGGCGGGAAGCCAGCGCCTCCAGGCGGTCGCCAAGGCTCTCTTCGAGGCAGGAAAGCTGCCCCACCTGGCGTATTGCAAGCGCTACGTCACCAAGAACTTCGTGCATATCGACTGTGGACACCAGAGAAAAAATCGGTTTGCAAAGGAGTGAACGAGATGACGGCCACGGCTGCGAGCGAAGGAAGGAAGTGCAGAATGGACGGGAAACAGGCGGAAACGTTGTTCGGTGCGTTGCTGGCATCGTGCCTGGGCGGAGCGGTCCACTGGATGCGGCACCCCAAGGGCGGGTACACCATCGTGGCCTTCTGCATATCGGTCACGACGGCCGCCTTCGTAGGGATGCTGGCGCATTTCCTGCTTGCCTTTCTGGGGTATGGCGAGAACCTCCAGTTCGCCGTCTCCGGCATAGCGGGGTACGGAGGCGGGACCTTTCTCGATGCGGGTATCCCCATGCTTATCCGGTACGGCTACAAGCGCCTGGGAATGGAATACCCCGAGCCACGCCGGCGGGCGTCGGACTGGGAGGCGGAGAATGAGGAATAAGGTGATCTGGGCGGGCGTCGCGCTCGCCACGGGGCTATTGGTGGGGGCTGTCTTCTGGGTTCTGCGGACGCCCCCGCCCCTCATCCAGGAGCAGACGGAGACAGCTCGGCGCTTGGAGGAGATTCGGGAGAACTTCCAACGGAGTGTCCAGCGCGGGGACGCTATCGTCCGGGAGACGGAGCGAAAGGTGGTGATGGTACGTGAGCGAACGGTGGAGACGGTACGTCGCGTGTCTGACAACGCTGTTGCTGATCTTCTCAACGCCGAGCTCGTGCTGTGGCGAATGGAAGACGGTGCCGCAGGGTTGGACGACTCCTGAACCGGGCGTCTGGGGCGATCTGGATACCGCGCGGGACACGGCCGCCGCGCTCCAGTCCCGACGGAAGGAACGCGATGCCTGGCGCGCCGCCGTGCAGGACCTCCGCAAGGAGCTCGTCACCTCGGCTGAGGAGAATGCCCGCAGGCTGGACGCCTTGGAGCGCCAGCTATCCGAGGAGCGCGCTGCCTGGCGGGCCGAGGTTCGGAAGGCGAAGGGCACGGCGCTGCTGTGGGCCGTCCTGGCCGGGGGGATCGGGTTTGCGGTGGGCAGGCAATAACAAAGGGGCCCTTCGGGGCCCCGCTATTTTTTTACCAACTCGTCGAGGTAGTCCGCCCACCACTGCATCATGCGGCGGCGCTCCGGGAGGTACTCGGCATAGTTGTACGCCGCACGGACGGCGTTGCCTTCGACGTGCGCCAACTGGCGCTCGATCACGTCCGGGGGGAAGCCGTTCTCGTTGAGGAGCGTGCTGGCCATGCCTCTGAAACTGTGGGGGGTCGCCTTGCCCGTTCCGTAGCCCATGCGTCGCATGGAAATAGAAAGGATGGTATCGGATATCGGATTATCCCTGAACGGCATAGCGAAGCAATAGACAGGATGCGGGGACAAAACACGCACCTCCTGAAACAACATTATCGCCTGAGTCGATAGTGGGACGATATGATCCCGTTTCATCTTCATACGCTCGGCTGGGATGATCCATTCCTGGCGATCCAGGTCTATCTCGCTCCATTCCGCGCAGCGCACTTCGGAGGGGCGGACAAACGTATACGCCAGAAGAAGCAGGCACAAACGGACAATCTGGTTCTGTTGGTAGCCATTAATGGCTCGGAGGAGGGTAGCCGCCGAAGCCGCGTCCGTGACAGTGGCTCTATGTTCTTCCGGGGGGAGCGGCAAGAGCGCCCCCCGAACTTGAGCGGCAGGGTCCCAGTCCGCCAACCCCGCGGCGATCGCGTAACGAAAAATCTGAGACAGAAGCGTTCTGACACGTGCCCCCTGGTAGGGAGCTTTCTCCTGTATGGAGCGGACGTGGAGAAGAATATCGCGTGGCGTGATGCTTTGTACGTCACGCCCCCCAAAGGCGGGAATGACGTATTTGTCCAACCTCCCTCGTGTGTCCCTAACCGTCAAAGGGCGATTCATGGTCGAGTAGCGGGTTTTGAACCACTCCTCAACAATGTCAGCAAAAACGACTGGCGTGTCCCTTCGCAGCTCTGCTGTGTGACGGAGCGCGCGAGCTTCCTTCAGGCTGATATCTGGATATCGACCGAGGGCTCTTTTTGTTTCCTTCCCATGGTCCCATGTGCGGACGTACCAGTATTTCTCCCCGGACGGCATTACAGTAATGGACAGCCCCTGCCCATCGGATACCAGGTAGCGCTTTTCTTTTGGCTTCAGATTCTTGATTTTGAGCTCAGTTAGCATTCCCCGAAATGGCCCCCCCCCAGATGTACGGTTTATGTACGGTTTTGAGCGTGTTTTTATATGTTTTAACATGGGTACACAATACCACATATTGAGAAAAAAGTATTGTGCTGAAATGATTTTTCTGTGTGCGATTGTTGGGGGGTGTAGGATGACAAGCATTCCTTAGAGGGATGGAAACTCCAATCAACTCGCACAGGCCCCTTGGTGCAGGTGACCTTGAAACCTTCCTTAGATAGTGTCGTCAGGAGATGCCAAAAGGGTTAGAATATCCTCCGGCAGAATCA
>CAUPUB010000142.1:0-4067 GCA_963514535.1 uncultured Fretibacterium sp. | reverse complement strand
TCGTCGACCTGGCGGACTTCGAGATCCCCATAAGGCTCTCCGTGTCCCTGCATGCCCCGAACGACGCGCTGCGCTCGCGCCTGATGCCGATCAACCGGAGCTGCCCCTTGTCGAGGCTGGTCGAGGCTCTTCACATTTATAGAAAGAGGACGGGGGAGAGGGTGACGATAGAGTACGCTCTGATCGACGGGGTCAACGACGACCCGCAGCTCGCCTACGAGATGGCGGCGCTGCTCGACGGCCTGGAGCCCTACGTCAACCTGATCCCGTTCAACCCTATCCCGATGAAGCCGGAGCTGCATCGATCCCCTGAGCCGAGGGTCAAGGCGTTCTGCGCGGCCCTGTCCGAACTGAGGATCGAGTTCGAGGTGCGGCGGGAACGCGGGACGGACATCATAGCGGCCTGCGGGCAGCTTGCGGGAAGCCTGCCCGGCCCGGCGAGGTGACGGGGGCTCCCCAAATTGGGGCTTTTCCTTGACATCTGCCTTTTCGTTTTGTTATGATATCGCGCGTGTCTCGAACACAGGAGGTATCCTTGTGCCTTTAAGCGAACTTGCGGTGGCAGAGCGGGTTGTCGGGGAGAAGGAAGTGCGGCGGGCCCTCGCTAAGGGGTTGCTGCGCAAGGTTTTTGTCGCCATCGACGCGCAGTCCGGGAGGGGAGAGGCCCTCCTGGCGGATGCCGGGGCCGCCGGGGTCGAGGTGGAGCAGGTCGAGTCCCGGCTGACCTTGGGCCGGGCCTGTGCCATAGACAGATCAGCCGCTGCGGCGGGGCTGTTGAAGCGTTGACTAAAGCGCTGACCTATAGATGTTTTTTATGATTCATATCGAGGAGGAGATTCTGTGCCAACCATCAACCAGCTTGTGCGTTTCGGCCGCGAGGAGAAGCGAACCAAGAGCGACTCCCCGGCCCTGCAGGGGAACCCTGCCCGCAGAGGGGTCTGTACCCGTGTTTATACGGTGACCCCCAAGAAGCCGAACTCGGCCCTTCGTAAGGTCGCCCGCGTGCGTCTGACCAACGGCATCGAGGTTACGTCCTACATCCCGGGCATTGGCCATAACCTGCAGGAGCACTCCGTGGTGCTCGTCCGCGGAGGGCGCGTCAAGGACCTTCCCGGCGTCCGGTATCATATCGTCCGCGGCACGCTCGACTGCGGCGGAGTCGAAAACCGGAAGCGCAGCCGCTCCAAGTACGGCGCGCGTAGGCCGAAGGCCAGTTAGCCAGGGAGGGGAAGGTTATGCCTCGTAAGGGTCATGTGAGGAAGCGGGAGACCGTTCCGGATACCCGGTTCGGAAACCCGGCAGTTGCCAAGTTCATCAGCAGCCTGATGAAGGGCGGAAAGAAGAGCGTCGCCGAGAGGATTCTGTACACGGCGCTGGACAACGCGGCGGAGAAACTCGGGACGGAGCCGTTCGAGGTCTTCGAGAAGGCGATGAGCAACGTGGCACCCCAGATCGAGGTGCGTCCGCGCCGGGTGGGCGGGGCCACCTATCAGGTTCCCGTCGAGGTTCCCCCGGAGAGGGGGCAGCTGCTCTCGATCCGCTGGATCATCTCCTATGCCCGCTCCAAGAAGGGGATGCCGATGTCGGAGCGTCTGATGCGTGAGCTGATGGATGCCTACAAGAACGAGGGCAGCTCCATCAAGAAGCGTGAGGACACGCACAGGATGGCGGAGGCTAATCGCGCGTTCGCTCACTATCGCTGGTAATCCGCCTCCTGCGGAGGCGTCTATTTTTGCGGCTGAGTTCCGAATGTCGAGGTATCGTCGGAGTCCGGAGGACTGGATCCAGGACCCACCCGGGTGTTCGGAATGCCGTGTTTGGGTAGGTGCGTTTTTTGGACATTGCAAAGCTCAGAAACATAGGAATAGCGGCCCACATCGACGCGGGGAAGACGACGACCAGCGAGCGCATCCTCTACTATACGGGGCGCAGCTACAAGGTCGGCGAGGTCCACGAGGGTGCGGCCACCATGGACTGGATGGAGCAGGAGCGCGAGCGCGGCATCACGATCACGTCCGCGGCCACGACCTGCGTCTGGAAGGACCATACTATCAATCTTATTGATACGCCCGGCCACGTGGATTTTACGGTCGAGGTGGAGCGTTCCATGCGAGTGCTCGATGGGGCGGTCTCCGTCTTTTGTGCCGTGGGCGGAGTGGAGCCCCAGTCCGAGACGGTCTGGAGACAGGCGGACAAGTATCATGTTCCGCGCGTGGCGTTCGTCAACAAGATGGACCGTATCGGCGCGGACTTCGACGCGGTGGTCTCGGCGATCCGCGAGCGGTTGGGGGCCTGTGCGATCCCCATCCAGATGCCGATCGGGGCCGAGGACGATTTCTCCGGGGTCGTGGACCTGATCGAGCAGAAGGCCGTGATGTTCAGCGGCGAGCTGGGGCAGCCGCCCAGCGTGACGACGATCCCCGCGGAGCTGGCCATGCCCGCCAAGGCGGGCCGGGACGCCATCATCGAGGCGCTCTCCGACTTCAACGATGACATGATGACCCTCTACCTCGAGGGGCAGGAGGTCGGTTCCGAGCTGATCCGGAAGGTGCTGCGTGAGGCGACCGTAGCTCTCAAGGCCGTGCCGGTGCTCTGCGGCTCCGCTTTCAAGAACAAGGGCGTCGAGCTGGTGCTGGACGCGGTGGTCAACTATCTGCCCAGCCCCATCGACTTGCCGCCCATCCATGGGACGGAGCCCGGCAATCCCGAGAAGGTCCTGGAGCGCCACAGCGACCCCAAGGAGCCCTTCGCCGCCCTGGCCTTCAAGGTGGCGGTGGATCCCTTCCTCGGCAAGCTGATCTTCCTGCGTGTCTACTCCGGCAAGCTGGAGAAGGGAAGCGCGATCTACAACGCGACCTCGGGGCAGAGGGAGCGCATCGGTCGCATCATGCGGATGCACTCCAACAAGCGCGAGGACATCGATTCGGTGGAGGCGGGCATGATCGTCGCCGTACCCAGCCTGAAGGGCACCAAGACGGGCGACACCCTCTGCGAGGAGGCTCACCCGATCGTCCTGGAGAGCCTCGTCTTCCCCGAGCCGGTCATCTCGCTTGCCGTGGAGCCCGCGACGCAGGGGGACAAGATCAAGCTCAGCAAGGGGCTGGTGGCGCTGGCCGACGAGGACCCGACCTTCCGCGTCCGCACGGACGAGGAGAGCGGCCAGACGATCATCTCCGGCATGGGCGAGCTGCACCTCGAGATCATTGTGGACCGGCTGAAGCGGGAGTTCGGCGTCGACGTCAAGGTTGGCCGTCCCCAGGTCTCCTACAGGGAGGCCATCCAGCGTTCGTCCTCGGCCGAGGGCAAGTACATCCGCCAGTCCGGCGGCCGCGGCCAGTACGGCCACGTGGTGTTCGAGATGGAGCCCCTGCCCGAGGGGAAGGGCTACGAGTTCGAGGACCGCATCGTGGGGGGCGTCGTCCCGAAGGAGTACGTCGCCGCCGTGCAGAAGGGGCTGGAGGAGGCCATCCAGAGCGGCGTTCTGGGCGGGTATCCGGTGATCGGCATCAAGATCGCCCTGGTCGACGGCAGCTATCACGACGTGGACAGCTCGGAGATGGCGTTCAAGATCGCGGCCTCCATGGGGTTCAAGGAGGCCATGAAGAAGGCGGCACCGGTTCTCATGGAGCCGATCATGTCCGTCGAGGTCGTGACCCCGGAGGACTACGTCGGGGACGTCATCGGCGACCTCTCCTCCCGGAGGGGGCGCATCGATGGGATGGACATGAGGGCCAACGCGCGTATAATAAAGGCTTACGTGCCTCTTGTAGGGATGTTCGGGTACGCGACGGACCTCAGAAGCAAGACCTCGGGACGGGCCAATTATACGATGCAGTTCGACCACTACGAGCCCACGCCCGCGGACGTCGCGGAAAAGGTGCTCCAGGGTAAGGCCGAATGAGTTTTTTACATACATTATTTTAGGGGAGGCAATTCGGAGATGGCGAAGGAGAAGTTCGAGCGGAACAAGACACACCTGAACATCGGTACGATCGGCCACATCGACCACGGAAAGACGTCGCTGACGGCGGCGATCACGAAGTGTCTTGCGACGCAGAAGTGGGCGG
>CAUPUB010000141.1:0-4138 GCA_963514535.1 uncultured Fretibacterium sp. | reverse complement strand
AAAATGCAGCAGCTGGAGTCGTTCCCTCTTTTCGAGCAAAAGGATCACCGCTTCATCATGCTGGGTTGGGAGGAGAAGGAGGACGGCATGGCCGTCCAGACCAACCAGTACGTCATAACCTCCGGAAGGGAGATCGTACTTCTCGACCCGGGCGGAGCCCATGTGTTCCCACGAGTCCTGGCGAACGTCGCCGAGCTCATGGACCTCAAGTCCATCAGTCATATCTTTTATTCCCATCAGGATCCCGACGTCTCCTCGGGCATCACCCTGTGGCTCTCCATGGCGGAGAGGGCCATAGTGCACATTTCGGAGCTGTGGGTGCGCTTTCTCCCGCATTTCGGGATCTACGACGGGCGGCGTACCGTCTCCATTCCCGACGGGGGAAAATCCCTGACCCTGTCTGGAGGGACACGGCTGGTGATGGTCCCCTCGCATTTCCTCCACTCCACGGGGTGCTTCTCACTTTATGACTCGTTCTCGAAGATTCTCTTCACGGGGGATATCGGCGCGGCGATCTTTCCAGAGGGAAAACGCTATCCCATCGTGACGGACTTCGAGGCCCATCTGCCGCTCATGGAGGGGTTCCATAAGCGCTACATGGCCTCTAACGCCGCGTGCCGCAGCTGGGTGCGCCGCGTGTCCGCCCTGGACGTCGAGACGATCGCCCCCCAGCATGGAGCCGTAATCCAGGGCCGGGAGAACGTCAAGAAATTCCTCTCTTGGTTCGAGGGCCTTCGATGCGGGACGGATATCATCGATCAATTTTGCGGGCGCTGAGGCGAGCGGAGGCCTTTCATGACGGAATATGACAAAAAACTGGAGTTGATACGCGCCCTCTCGGGGGTGTATTTTGCGGGCGTCCAGATGGACTCCTTCATGTCCCAGCTGGACGAGGTGCTCGTCTCCAGGGTCCTCAAGGTGGAGGCCGAGGTCCATGAAACCTCCAACCGGTTTACCCATCTCTATGACGTTTTACAGGCTTTGAGGGAGGACTTCGTGTCGGGAAGCCAGGACGCGAAACAGGGCGTCGAGGCAATCAACATGATCAATGCAAACCTGATGGCCGAGATGGCGAAATCGGGCACAAGCCTGGAGGGCATGAGCGAGACCGTCTCCAATACTCTGAACGCGACCATCAAGACCCTGGAACTGTTCCTCGAGATCGGCAAGATCTCCCACAATATCCAGCGCATCGCCAAACAGACGCATCTTCTGGCCCTCAACGCCTCCATAGAGGCAGCTCGGGCGGGGGAGCACGGCAGGGGATTTGCGGTTGTGGCCAAAAACGTCCAGGAGTTGGCCGCCGAGACCAAGACGGCGTCGGAGTCCATCGACACTAAGGTCAGTGAGATATCCGGGGCCGTCCAGGGGACGATGGAGAATATGCGCAGCATCAACGATCTGTTCGAGACCATCCAGCGGACGTTATCCTCCTTCTCGGACTGCCTCTCCAACAACAGGACGACGATGGAATCCATGGAGTCGATGATCCAGGACGCCGGAGAAAAGCTGAACCGGACCTCCGACGAGATGGAGGGAGCCATCGGGGTCATGCACGAGGCGTCGAGCAAGGTCGGCGCCATGGCTGCGACGATCTCCGCCGTCGTCCAGGCGCAGCAGAACCTGAAAAAGATCCAGCTATGACCTATGATATATTCAATTTCAACGCAATGCAACATAAGATACATTATAGGACATTGATATAGCTTCCGCCGAAGACACGGGACCGAGTGCTACCGTTCTTCAAAAGTCAGACGTTTCGAGCTTCAACTCGAGCTTCAACGTTCCTGGATTCCCCCGACAGCCTTTCAGAAATCGCATTTCCATTTTCCTCGTCCCCGTAGAGGAGCCGGATATTTCGGTCCAGGTCCTTGACGAAGCACCGAAAGACGGCCGCCGTCAGGAAGCACCCGGCCCCCTGGAGAAGGATGGACCAGGTCACGCCGACGCGGCTCATGATCGCCCCCGCGGCGAGGCTGCCCAAAGGGGCAAAACCGGAGAAGGCCATGACGTAGAGGCTCATGACCCGCCCTCGCATGTCGTCGGAGATGAAGGTCTGGAGCATCGTGTTGCAGCCCGTCGTCGAGTAGACCAGTCCCCCGCCGACCAGTGCGGACATCGACAGCAGAATCCAGCGGTTTCGCACCAGAGCCATGGACAGGAGCCCCGTCCCCATGACGATGAGGGCCCAGAACATCCTGGCGGGAAATCCGTGGATGCCCGGGGCCGAGGCGATACGAATGGTGGACGAGAGCGCGCCCAGCCCCACGCCGCCCAGGATCAGTCCGAAGAGCGAGGCATCCTCCCTCAAGACCAGTTTCACGAGGGCGGAAAACGTGACGTAGATGGGCATCCCCAGAAAGCTTACGGCGCACATCAGGAGAAGGACGATCCCGAGGTGGCGGTTCTCCCCAACGTAGGCGAACCCCTCCTGGATGGATTGGCCCACGCTTGCCCGAGGTGTTTCCGGAAGGGCCTGACGCGGCAGCCGCATGATGAAGAGCGCGTAGATGGGGGCCAGAAAGGCCAGGCCGGTCAACAGGAAGCAATAGCCCTCCCCTACGGCCGCCACGATGAACCCTGCAGCGCTGGGACCGATGACGCGCGACAGGTTGAACACGGCCGAGTTCAAGGCGATCGCATTGGACAGGAAGTCGGGACGATCGACCATCTGGCTGATACACGCCTGCCTCGCGGGCATGTCGAAGGCGTTGATGGAGCCCAAAAGGATGCTCACCATGAGGATAATCGGATAGCTCGCCCGCTGGGACAGGGTCAGGACCCCCATGAGCAGGGCGATGAGGAGGAGCATGAACTGCGTCACCTGGATCAGGTGCTTCTTGTCAATGCGATCGATCAGGGCTCCGGAGAAAAGGCCCAGGACGAGGACCGGAATCTGGCTCGCAAAATCGTTGGCGCTGGCCAGAAAGGGAGAGTCCGTCAGTGAAAGCACCAGCCAGACCGTCGCCATGCGCTGCATCCAGATGCCGGTCATGGACACGACCTGACTGGTCATGAACAGCCTGAAGTTTCGGGATTGAAGAGAGCGGAACGTCTCCCCGGAAAACGTCATCGGGACGGAGAACCGCCAAGGGCCCCACTGTCTCTGCCGGAGGGAGAGAGGGAGGAGAGAAAATCCAGGGCGTTGAGGCGTGCGATCCGCTCCGCGGCGTCCTCCCCTATCCCGGAGGCGGCGAACATCCTCTCGTACCGGGACGAGTCCAGGATGGGGAAATCCGTCCCCATCAAAAACTTATGGGCCACCCCCGCCTCCACGATCGTTCGCAGGACGGCGGGCTCATAAAGCCATGGCAGAGCGGCCAGATCGTAACGGGCATTGGCCAGATAAAGGCGCATCTCGGGCATCAGTTCGTACAGCCACAGTCCCCCGCCCAGGTGTGCAAAGACTGTCCGGACCTCCGGGTGATGCCGGCAAAAGGCGGCCGCCTCCCTGGGACCGACGTTCCCCTTGCCCACATACCCATGCCCGACGGGCTCCGCTGTGTGCCACAGCACGAACAGGCCGGCCTCGTGCAGGACACCGGCCAGGCGCCAGGTCTGTTCCCTGTCGGAGATGTCGATGTTCTGCCCCTCCGGGAACAACTCCCCGACCCCAACCAGGCCGGCATCGGCACAGCGCAGGATCTCCTCGCAGGCCCCCCTTGCCAGAGGCGGGACGAGGCAGAGGCCGCTCAGCCTGTCGGGGTGTTTCCTCACGCCCTCTATGATGTAGTCGTTGCACAGCCTGCAGAGCCCCAGATCCCGAAAGGCGAAGCCGCCCACGACGGCCCGCTCGACGTCGTCGCGCTCCATACGGTCCAGCAGGTCCTCGAGCGTGGCCCACCGGTGCACCCGGCTATGGGTCAGGGCATTGAAATAGGGCTCGCGCAGGGACAGGGACTCCGCATCCCGGATGATCTCCGGGGGATACACGTGGATGTGGAAGTCGACGGTCTTCATTCAGATGCCCTCCCCCTCTGCGCCCGTCGTCGGATTTCACCAGGAGATCTCATCTTTCCCCTCGATGACGGAGCGAATGGTCCTTCCGGAAAATCCCCTGCGCCGGAGCCTGCCGACGATCCGTCCCGCCTCTGTCCCCCCGGCCAGCCAACCCGCCGCGAGGGCCCGGGCCTCCGCT
>CAUPUB010000140.1:0-4184 GCA_963514535.1 uncultured Fretibacterium sp. | reverse complement strand
GACAAGAGTGAAGGTCAATGCTCCTCCTCAACCTGCTTCTCCGTAACTGGCTCCCATCCGCCATCTTTGCCACGATGTCGAGGTAAGCGCTCTTGCCGTCCTCCCGCGTGGAGGAGAGCTCACGATTGGTGTACTCGAACTCCGTGAAGCCCGCGCTTCCATCCGGGAACACCAGGGCGTTGACGAGGTCCAGAAACAGGTGTTTCCGGTCCGCTCCTCCAAAGAGAAACTTGAAAAAACGGTCGTTGAGACGAAAAACGCGTCCAGTTTCCAGGGCCTCCTCAGCCTGGCGGTCCGTTGCAGGGGCTAAAGCCGGGTAGAGCGAGTACAGCGCATCTTTATTCTTCCTCGATTTTTTATGCTTCATCTCCCCGTCCAAAGTGCCCACCTCCCGGAAAATTGCTGCCTTCCTATCCAGATCCTGCTCCAGATCCTGCTTGTTTCATACCAAATCACGTTTAATGTGGATTACCTCCCAGCGCGAATTGGTATAACAAAAACAGTATAGCAAAAAGACGCCCCCATTGGGGGGCGTCTTTTCCGTAACGATGTTGCCTTGCTTAAAGAATGTTCGTTGCTGTTGAGGCTTAGGCCTTCCTCTTCAACAGGAACAGTCCGCCAAGAGCCAACATAAGTCCACCAAAGCCCGCGTCGCAACCGCCGCCACTGCTCTTGCCGCTATCGGGCGTGGGCGTGGGCGTCGTTCCGGCTTTCTTGACCGTGACGGACTTCTTCTGAGAGAGCTCCTTCGTGGGATCGCTCACCAGCTTGCCCTTGATCTCAAGGGTCATCGTGCCCTCAGCCGCAGGGGCGTTGACCTCAAGCTTGGTGCCCTTGACCTGAGCGGTCACGTCCTTGCCGTCCAGCATCCAGACGATATCCTTAATGTCGCCAGCCGCCAGCTTCTTCTTGTTGTAGTACCAGTCGCCGAGCGTGAAGGTCACGGTCTTGCCGGGCTCCACCGTGGCGGGGGCGCTGATCTCCGGACCGTCCGGCTTCTCATCAGGCGTCGGGGTCGGGGTGCCCGGGTTCACCGGGTCGGTGACATCTGCACCGACTTCAAGCAGAATCGTGTAGCTGTTCTCGTCCAAGTGGGCCACGGCGTTCTTCACGATGTCGGATGTCGTGGTCCAGGTGATGCGGACCTTCGCGTAGTCCTCGTACTGGACGTTGCTGTTCTCGCGCAGGAAGTGCAGGGCATTCGGATCCACCGCGTCGGGCGAGAAGACCAGCTTGATCCAACCCTTCTTGAGCGCCTTGCCGGTCAGCTGAGTCGGATCCAGCTGGATGACCAAACGGCGATCACGGTTGGCCTCGCCGTAGCCAATAGCGTTGTAGTTGATCTGGCGCGCCGCGAAGACCGGCGCCTTGCCCATCGCATCGGCGCGGGTCGCGGCGATGTCGCTGTCGCGCAGCACCACGCGGATGCGGCTGTCGTTGCGGACGGTCAGATCCATGTAGGGCTTGAAGTCATTGATGTCCTTGCCCAAGGACAAAGTCGCACCCTCGACAAGCGTGACATCCATGAAGGGATCCTCGCCGGCAATCTCCTGTGCCTTGGTGCGGGCCGGGAAGCTGTTGAGCTGCCACACGCCCCTGTCGACGAATACGTTCGTCGGGCTACGTTTTACACCCGTAGCGCGGTACAGCGCATCTGCGGAGGAAGCGGCGCCGAACTCCACCGTGCCGCTCCAGGTCTTGGGCATCAGAGGAGCCACGAAGGGCACAGCATGGTTCAGGATGTCGCCCGGGTTGATCGTCAGGGTACCCGCCATGGTGATGTCCTTGAAGGACAGGGTCTCACCACGCTCGACGGCCAAAGCCGCGAGAGCACCTTTGGTGAAAGTCTCGTTCTCCAGCTTGAAGGTCTTGGAGGACGCGAAAGTAGCGAGATTGGCCGTCGTAAAGCCGCGGTCACCGGCCGTACCAACCGTCACCTTGCCGCCGCCGATAGACTTGTTGCCCATGATCTCCAGAACGCCGTTGGCCACCAAGGTCTCGCCCGCCGCGAAAATCGCGTTCTCGGGTTTGTTGATGAATAAAATAGCCTGACCGTCGTTGCCGATAGCCGGGGTTGTAGGATCGTTGGCCGGGCGGGATCCTGCAAGGACAGAATTCAGAACCAAATCGAACTTGCCCTCGAGCAGGCCGTCCACCTTGGAATCCTTCTGATCCAGTGTCACGGTGACCTGCGGGTTGTAGTTGTCCCCCGCCAACGTGTACTCGTCCACATGGAAGGTCGCGTCCTTCTCCACGTTAAAGTCGCTGAAGAACTGGCTGCGGTTCACCATGACCTTGGCGCTGTTGAGGATGAACAGCGGGTTGTAAGGATTGCCAAGAGACTGACCAAAATAGGACGCGGGGTCATACGGGTCGGCCATCGCGGAAGAGGAGCCCTGGAACGTCTTCCACACCTTGCCCAGAGAGCCGCGGAAGTGGTCCGAACGAACACTGGCGTTGCCGCCATCGACCTGAAGCACACCATCCTCAACAACCGTGCCGCCACGGTGATGCGCGCCGTCAACGGCATCATAGGGAAGAGCCATGGGAAGGGTCTCCAGCGCAGCAGTGTCACTATTGATAAAGACGGACCCTTTGCCCTGCTTGACCAAACGAACAAAACCCGTCGTGCTTCCATCGGCAGCCGTAATCAAAGTGTCATTGGCGGCGACACCATAAACCGCGAAGGGATCGGGTACAGCGTAGCCGACCTGGTCCAGACCATGCATGAGCCAGAGCCCCTGCAGCTTCGTAGAGATCGCATCAGCCTTTACCTTAACATACGTCAACTTCGTCAGAGGATCTCCCCCCGCAGTATTGTCGAACATCAAGAAGAAAGGCTGCTGGGTTACGGCAGGAATGGGGTCGTTGACCCCCAGGTAGACCTTATCGACCCCTTCCACCTGGAACACGGGAGCATTGGCCTCATCGAGGTTACCCAACACGCCGACCCAACGCTGGCCCAAGGAATTGTTGTTCGTCACTCCCAGGACGCCATGCATCTGGACCGTACCGCCCGTGTAGCTCGTCATGTCAGCTCCTCCAGGGGTAGGATTATCCCCGTTAGAAGCCTTGATAACGACCTTGCCCACTTTATCCGAGGCCTGATTGACGAGCACCTGGACGGGCTGTCCAGCAGCTTCCATAAACCTGAATGTAGCCGCCGGGGCCAAAGTGATGGTGTTATCCTTCGTTGCGTCCAGATTCAGGATTTTGCTATTGGCAGCAGCGCCGGTCATACCACCCGTAAGCGATCCATTGCCCTTAACCTCGTTACGGTTAGCGTCCATCTTAATAGCATTGTTATCTTCCCCTGCCAGAACCAACGGATTGCTCGTAGGCGGATCCACAAATCCCCAAGCCACTCCGGCCCCCAACGCCAGGGTCAGCGCCAGCAAGCCAAACAATTTCAGTCTCTTACTCAACCTGAATTCCTCCTTCCAAACTCGAATCCACCCTGCGACGTTCAAGCCCCTGTGAGCGCCCTCCTTCGCCGGATGTATTCCCACCTTCAGCGCGCGTCCGCATCCTTTCCCCAAAACGCAGAAAAACGCCGCGGACAAAATCTGTTGCTTCCTGTTATCCCTCCCTGTTGGACACCGTCAGCCAAAGCCGACGACAGCGCAATGCAACGTTCCTCTCCCAACTGCCTCGGAGAAAACCGCTGCACCGCCATTCGGATGATCTCATCCGGGCACGGCGGAGGCCCCAAAAACCCCGTCCGCTGCCGATGATCCCTCCCTTCGTCATTCTCCGCTGCGTCCTTCCGTACCCCTTCGTACATCGAGAGAAAACCTTACGCAGCCTGTCAAAAAGGGGCGCCTGCGGGAAAGATATCCCAAACACAAAAATCAACATACGCCCTTTAGAATCAGATTATACACGGTGCTGTACAAAGAATGCAAGCCCTGCTACGCCTTTTTGCCACAGAAAAATGAAAAAACCACCCTGTAAGTAGGCGACCAACCATAAGAAAAACCTGTATCACCTCACTGCGTCGGGTCGGCCTGGCCCCGTAGGGCATGGACCTCTTCAATAGTGAGGCTGGCGGCCTCGGCAACCCTGGCGGGCTCCAGGCCCATCTGGAGCAGCTTCCGAGCCGTCTCCGTCCGGCCTTTTATCTCGCCCTCGGCTCGGCCCTCGGCTCGGCCCTCGGCTCGGCCCTCGGCTCGGCCCTCGGCTCG
>CAUPUB010000139.1:0-4259 GCA_963514535.1 uncultured Fretibacterium sp. | reverse complement strand
ACGCGGGGCTTTTGTGGGGCTGGTGGCTGCTCGCCGCAGCCGTTCCCGTTGTGCTGCGGCGGAGGGGATAAACCCTCCGTCGCCCTTGGCGGCGCCTGATGAAGAAACCAGCCGGATTGAAGGTTTGCGCAGCACTCTGCACAGCTCTCCCCTCCGGGGAATCGCTGGCAGTCTGGCCGTCTCCTTACAGAGGAGGCAAAAATGAAGAGGCACGTTTTTCAGGCTCCCCTGATGAAGCCCCCAGTAAAGGGAGGCAATGCACTATTAAAAAGGATGGTGGTAGAAATGAGAAAGCGATTCTTTTCAATCTTGGCGTTGATCCTGGCGCTGGCGTTCCCGGTTGTCCCGGCGGGAGCTGAACTCATCTTCACGCGGCAGGACAACAGCTACGCCAACACGGCGTTGGGCATCGTCCTTGGGGATGGGGCGCCCATCCATCCCCTGGTCAGCAACATGGGAGGTAACCAGGGGCAGGGTATCTACCCCTTCGTCAACGCGGACGGCAATTTCCGCGTTGCGATCACCCTCTACACCCTGAACGGCACGGACGTCATCAACATCCACAACCCCGGCCCCAAGGAGAACTGGAAGGTCCCCCAGACCTGGAACCGCCCCCAGGAGGCGGGCACTTCGCTGCACAACACCCGGATTCTGGTGACCTCGGGAGGATACCTCTACGGCACGGCCTATGACATCCCCACGGTCAACCGCGTGTCGACCCGTGGGGACCGGTACACGGAGGACAAGACGTACCTCTACACATCGTCCTCCTCCGGCAACAAGGCCCATGGCGAGGGGCTGGTCGCCTATGGGGATGTGCTCTACGCCATCTTCACCGAGGGGCACGACGTCTGGAACATCGCGGGGGGCGGCTACGCGCCGAACCGGCTGGTGAAGTTGAACAAGGACCTGGACGTGCTGGCGAACAAGCCGATGCTGGGCAAGAACCTGGACGGCTTCACCCCCGGCGCCTACATCCGGCAGGGAAACCTTCTCTACGTCGCCACGCTGGGCGGGGTCCAGCCCTTCGGAAACACGTACAATCCCGAGTCCTGTGTGGAGATCGTGAACCTGGACACGATGGAGGTCTCCGCGCCCGTGACGGCAAGGGGAATGAAGGAGAAGGACCCCACCTTCAGCCACATGTTCGGGGCGGTCGCGTCGGCGTGGGGTAAGATCTATGTCCAAGCTACGCAGTGGGTCTCTGAGGAGGAGTATAAGCCGGGCTACAGCATCCGCGTCTATGAGACAACGGCGGAACGCCTTGCTGCCGGCGATTTGGGCACGCTGCTGCGGGACTTCAAGGGTAAGTACGGCTATCGGATGGGTCTGGTTTACGACCCGGAGCGGAACTACCTGTGGGCGGGCGTGGGCTACAGCCTATGGCGCTACGACGGAACGAACTGGATGGAGTTCGACGCCAACGCGCTGGGCGGCAACATCTCGGCCTACACGGCGATCTCCCTCCCAACCGGCCCGGTGAACCCGCCATCCCCGTCTCCCAATCCAGACCCTTCACCGAGTCCTTCACCGAGTCCATCTCCATCGCCCAACCCAAGCCCGTCACCGAGCCCATCTCCATCGCCCACGCCGCAGCCCGGCCAGTCGGAGTCCGGCATTGAGCCCAGCCTTCCGGGCGGTTCCCCTGAGGGCATCCAGGCCGTGAAACCGGACTATTTCGTGGCGTCCGGCCAGGCGGAAGGGCTGAAGAAAGCGGCGGAGGCGCTCTCCCGGACGGGGCTGACCCGGGACGATCTGAGGGCGGACTCCGACAGCGGCGTCGTGAAGCTTGCGCCCAGGGTCGCCAGGGAGGCGGCAAAGAAGGTGCTGCCGGCCTCCGAGACGGTCACGGCCGTCAAGCTCCTTCCGGTCCTCACGGCTCAACTGGACAAGGTCGGCGGCATCGCGGCGGCAGGCGTGGCGTTGACGGTCACGGATCCCAAGGGCAGGAAGGGTGTGGACGTCAAGCTACTCAAAGTCACAGGCCCTGAGAAGGGCGTGCTGCTGACGTGGGCGGCAAAACCTGCGGACTTCGCCGACGGACGCTTCACGGTGCTGGACGACAAGGGCAACATCGTCGAGGATCTGAAACCGTACGTTCCTTACGTCCTGACGCTGTTTATCCGGGACGGCGGCCCGCTGGACCTGGACGGTGCGGAGGATGGGAAGGTGGTGGACCCAGCGGCAATCCTCACGGTCGAGGCGTCGGGTACGCCGGCACCGAACCCGGGGCCTGCTCCCAACAAGCCCGGCCAGCCCGACAAGGGTAAGGGTGGCGGCGGGTGCGACGCAGGGTTTTTGTGGAGCTGGTTACTGCTCGCTGCGGCCGTTCCTGCTGTGCTGCGGCGGAGGGGATAACCCCTCCGTCGCCTTCGGGCAAGACTGAGGGGTTGTTTTTGGCTCCTCTGTAAGCGAAGGGGCTGGGGGGTGTTGTTGAGCATGAAGACAACCCCTCCGGCCCTTCGGGCCACCTGATGAAGAAACCAGCCGAACCGAAGGTTTGCGCAGTACTCTGCGCAGCTCTCCCCTTCGGGGAATCGCTGGCAGTCTGGCCGTCCCCTTACAGGGGAGGCAGGCTTTTTCGGCCCTACTGAAAGGGGAGGTAACTCAGGGTAGACAAGAGATTTGAAAGGAGCGTGAACTCATGCGCAGATGGCTGCATGGCATTGTCGGTGTCATAACTCTTGGGGTGGCGCTTCTGGATGCGTCACCTGCAGCTTTGAGTGCGGAATTATGGTTGGACGTGGCCGATACGTCCTGGTTCAACCAACAACATGCCGGGACGGAGTCCGACCCCTATCTCATCGAGACGGCGGAGCAGCTGGCCGGGCTGGCTAAACTGGTCTCTGATGGCAACAGCTTCGAGGACAAATATGTCCTTTTGACGCGAAACATCTCTTTGGCGGGAAAAGACTGGATACCTATTGGTATCGGTGTCTCCGGTGGCTTTGATATCGATGTGGAAAAATCTCGATGTTTTCTCGGGACGTTTGATGGTGGATCCCATGTCGTGGAGGCTATGGCGATTCGGAGAAATAACCCGTCCCCATGTACAGGGCTTTTCGGGGCCTTACCTTTGAAAGGTACGGTAAGAAATGTTACTCTAATGGGATCGGTTTTCAACAACGTTGGTCCATGGACAGGGGGCATAGTTGGCTGGACCGCGGGGACGGTCCTGAATTGTATTGCATCTTGTGACCTCAAAGGCTCCAGTCCACTAAACAACTATGTGGGTGGTGTCATGGGACGCAATGCTGGTGGACTTGTTCGAAATTGTGTAACCTTTGGTACGGCCCGTGCGGTTGACTCCGGCGGTTTCCCCTATGCTGGTGGCATCCTGGGGTTCTCGTCATGGTATAAAGGTGCATTAGAGAACTGTACCGCGCTCTGTTCCGAGGTTGAGAGCGAGATGGACGCAGGGGGCGTTGTCGGAGGATTCAGCCCCATGCCGGAGATCTTCAAGTATTGCGTTTCGGTCTGCGACTCCGTGAAGGCACAGCCGGCCTATACCGGGGGGATCGTCGGGGCCTACGGCTACGGCTGGACCGACTGCTACTGGCTGAAGGTGAAGGAGACCCAGCCGGATGAGGGGTGGGGAACCTCGCCAGGTGCGCCGGGGAAGATTACGGACCCGGCGCAGCTTCCCGTGGCCTCAGTGGTGCTGGATGCGGCCGACGTGCGCACGATGCTCGTTGGGGAGACGCGGAAGATCCGTGCCCGACCCTACCCCTCCACGGGGGACCTTTCGGGCTTGAAGTACAGGTGGACCGCTGCCCCCAGCCTGACGGTCCTCTCCGGGACCGACGGGCCGGAGATCGAGGTAAAAGCGACCTCCGAGGGGCTGCACCGCGTGTCCCTTGCGGTAACGGGCGTGCTGGGCGTCCCGGTGGCCAGCGACGACGCTGCGTTAACGCCCGGCGCGGTGTTGAAGGTGGTGAACGCTATCCCGCCGGCGACGGGGATCGCCTTGGGTGGCCCCGGTCGGGCTTTGAAAGAAGGGGAACGCGTCACGCTGACGGCCACGATCATCCCCGCCGACGCGAAACCCGAGGCGTTGACTTGGGCAGTGGCTAAGGCTGAGGGGCAGGGGGCGTCTGTTGACGACCTCCTCCTGGAGGACCACGGGGATGGGACGGCTACGGTAACGCTGAAAAAGCAGTACAAGGACGGCGCTTCCTACGGTGTCACGGTCCAGTCGGCCGGCGGCCTGTCAGCAACGGTCACGGTGTGGGGCGAGGCGCTGGGTGCTGAGCCGAACG
>CAUPUB010000138.1:0-4387 GCA_963514535.1 uncultured Fretibacterium sp. | reverse complement strand
GTCACGCCTGAACCCGACAGCGTCCTGCGCGTCTTCATGGCCTACCGGCCCCTGACCGCGCCCGTCGCCGTCCCCCCGCAGGAGCTGACGCCCTTCGTCCGAAAGGGCTTCACCCTCGTCGAGTGGGGCGGCCAGGGACCGGACGGGGCGGTTCAGTAGAAAAGAGCTCGACTACATGAGATCGAATCGTGCCAAACGATGAGGAGAGTCCTTTCGGCCCCCGCAAGGGGGGATTTGCCCAGCAGGGGCACTCGCTGTCCCCATTCAAGAGCAAATCAATGAGGACGAAAGCGCCCGCCGGTACAGAACCGGCGGGCGCTTTCGTATGCAGAAGACAAAGATCTGAATGCAGAAATTTGAATGCAGAGACTGGAAACAGGGATTCGGCCTAACGCATGCGCCGCCTTCCCGTGGCCACCGCCACAGCGAGTGCGACCAGACCCAGCAGGCCAAGGCCCGCATCGCATCCGCTCGAGGCGCTGGGACCCGAAGGCTTCGTGTCGGCGTTCGTCTCTGGCTCTGCATTGAGGACTTCGCATGCCTTGGAGTCAAGGTAGAACTCGCGCACAACCATCGCACGGCCCGCCGCCAGACGCTCCAGATCCCGTGCATCCCATATCTCGCCATCGTAGAACTCGACACGGTCGAGACGGCTTTCGCGCCCTTCGTACCAGCCACGCACCCTCAGGCTTCCGGGGCCGACCCGCAGCACCATGTCGTCTCCCTCACGCGCCGCCCTCACGTCGGCCGACACGATGTCCGTATGGAACCGCAGCACATCGCGCCTGCCCGAGAGCACCAGGGTATCGTCGCCCTCACCGAGCCTGTAGTAATACACGTTCTCCGCCGGGCCGCCCGTGATGACGTCGTCGCCGCCAAGTCCGAAGAACATTCCGTTCCTGCCGTCTCCGACAAGCCGGTCGTCGCTCTCCGTACCCCGGATGCGGACGTCCACGGAGACGGGCGTCATGTCGATCTCCGGCTCGCCCGGCCTGGCCATGGCCTCGATCCGAGCGGCGTCCAGCACACTGCCGTCCGAGAACTCCACTGTCCTCACCCCGGAACCGCCGGAGAACCAGTTCGGGACCGTTGCGCTCTCGCCAGTAGCTTCGATCCTCAGCTCCAGGTCGTCGTCCACCCGCACCAGCTTCACGTCGTCCGAGGCGATCCGGGGCCCGAACCGAAGCGTCTCCGCCGCAGCATCCGCCACGCGGGTCCTTCCGCTCCCCAGGGGGTGGTTGAAAACCTTCCCCGTCAGACCACTCACCTGCTTCGGGGTATTGTCGGCTGCCGTGGTCTTGTCCGACGGTTTTGTGCTCAGTTCGTACTCTTTCAGCAGCGCGCCCAGCATCAGGTCACAGAACTTGTGCCCGTAGGGCTTCATCGCGTGCAGTGCCGAGAGCTCGTTGGAGAAGTAGATCACCCGCCCCTTGCCGTAGCGGAAGTCGACTGCGGACGGAAGTTTCAGTATATCGGTATCCCAGTAGGAACCACTGTCGTCTTTTTTGAGTTCCTGCACCGAATGATACGCCTCACTGAGCAGGGTGGCGGAGCCCAGAGACGCCACGGCGGATTGTTTGGCGTGGGGAAGGGCCGAGACGACGCGCAGGTTATCCGTCCCCACGCTGCGGGCCAGAGCCGGATTCGGAATCGTGTGTAATAGCGCCCTCCAAGATCCATACAGATACTTCTCGGAGGTGTTCTTGAAGAGGTGGACACCCGACCGCGCTCCCAGCACACTAACCAGGCTTTCCGACTTTCCTGCGACCAGCAGCATGCCACCCCGGCGATATACGAAGTCCCTGACCTGCATCACGAAGGAGATGGGATAGGAGTCCCCGAAGACGGAGAGCTTGGGATCACTGCCCACCACCAGCACCTTGACATTGGGGACCACGAAGTCCGGGCTGGCGATCTCCGCCTGGGTCAACACACGGTAGCTGAGGGGCACGATTGCGGGGTCGTAGAGCATGTCACGGCTCGTCCAGTCCCGAACTACGGGCTCCGCGTCGTCGATGGTCGAGGGCAGCACGGCCGTCTCCGCCGCGACGAAGTCCAGCCCCCAGAGGTTGCCGATGTGGTCCTTCACCTGGTCGGCAGGATACATCAGATAGTAAACCTCGGGAGACGAAGGGGCGGAGGTCCGTTTCACCTCCTTGACGATGGGCTGATAGCGTTTGTCCGGGCTCGTGACCTCCAGCGTGATCTCGGTGTCCGACGGCACGGCAAAGGCGTAGATGCCCTGCGCGTCAGTCGTGGTCATATATCCCTTTTTGTCCCCCCAGGAGACGGAGACGTCCGCACCGGGCACCGGGGCCAGGCCCCGCGGGTCCGCTGGGTCCACCCGCAGCACCCTGCCGCTGACCAGCTCCACCTGGGCATCGCCGAAATTCTTCTCCCTCTCCTCCCGTGTGGCCCCCGCACGCTTGAAGGCCCGGACATCCGGGATAAGGTTGAAGGCAAGGCCACGATGAATGATTCCCCCATCTTCTTCCCGAATTTTTGTGACAAGACCATAGGACCAGGCACCTTTGTCCTCTATCCAGTTGCCGCTTTCATCATATCCTGCCCAGCCGGTGCAGACGTGGTAGTAGGGGACTTCAAGGTCACCCGCTGTCGGAAGGGCGATGGTTGGATAGGCGTAGCCATCCACAACTACAGTATGCCCACCAACATCAAAAGAAACGGCCCCATTTTCTCCGCCCTCCCTGTGCAGCCGCACGCCGAGGACAACCGGAAGCCCGATATCCAGATTGGGGTGGATGATCGCGGCCTTGTCAGTCATATTGAAGGGGCTACGGTATATGATGCCTCCGCTTGAGTTCTTATGGGAGTGCGTATAGATGACTTGAGCTTGATGGAAACCTATGTTGAGAAATGCCCTGCGATTGATTGATGCACTGCTGCCACCTTCAGCATAATCCATCCTCAGCATCAGCCCCAGGTCGTGCAGCAAGGGAGCCACCTCTCCCGAGACGATGGAGGCGTTCTGCCCCTCCGGCGGCCCCTTTTGATAGAACTTCATGGCGTTCCAATCGTAGTTCAAGAGGCTGGGACCGATGAACAGATCGGCATAAAAAGGGTGTCTTCCGTGCACATCCGGGGAGTCGGGGCCCAGATTCAAGGATGTTGTAATGGTAAACTCCAGGTTCTCCTTTCCCAATGGTGAACCGGCACTCAGGGGGACGCCCGTGAAGTCAAAGCCCCCGTTCGTCATGATGGCGTGCAGGGCCTGGGCCGTCGCCAGCGCCGTGCAGCCAACGGGATACACCTCGTCGTCCGATACAGCAGGTTTTACATCCGGGGAATGGATGTTCAGCCGACGAAAGGTGGTGTACTCGTTGAAGGGCCATCCCTGCCTCCACTGCGAGGCGGCGCCTAGAAAGGGGTACACCCGCACATCCCTGCTGGCCTCGGCGGGCAGCTCGTCCAAGCCGGAGGCTCGAACCCCTCCACGATGCGGGCCGTGCCGCAGGACATCCCACGCTGTTCGGTTGTGCGCGTCCTCCCGGTCCTCCGCCGTCTCGGCAGACAGGACGGAGACACGGCCCGTCCGCTCGCCGTCGTAGCCGATGGTGGCATGCCAAAAACTGTCCTCAAAGCGCTTGGGCGTCATGTCCCCGCCGCCGAAGACCTGGACCGGCCAGTGTCGGTCGTCCGCTGGGACCACCAGCCAGCCCCTTTGCAGCACCACCAGCCAGTACCCTACGTCCCCGTGGATTCCACCTCGGTATCGCACCGCCTGCCGGATGGGGCCGGAGAGCTCCGCGCCGAGGTGCTGCTCCCTCAGCTCCAGCCAGCGCCCTACGGCAAGACGCATCTCCGTCTCGGAGACCGGCATTGCCGTCGCAGGTAGCGCCACGGCAAGAAGAAGGACCGAAAGGAGAAACTGAGAAAAACGCTTAAGGAATGTCATACAAAACACCTCTTTCCCTATAAAATTTGAAGCACAAAACTTTAATTTGACAGTATCACATGAAGGTTATTTTGTCAAACGATTGGGTTGCCAATGGTGCTTTGTCTGCTAAACTATCCTTGAAAAAGAACGTGGGTGGGACCAACTTACGGTGTATTACACTGATCGGGTAACAGGAGGCGAATTTGAGATGGGGGACAGGCAAAACATAGGGAAGAACGCAGCAGGAGGCAAGAGATTGCTCAAACTATGCATCGTGCTTTCATTTCTGCTGGGGGCAACGGTGTTGGCGTATTTGTGGTGGATCGATCACATGCAAGCTGGGAAACCTCCTGAAACGAAGCCGTTGTCGACACCTAAGAAAATATCTGAAGCGAAATCTCTTGATCTGGAGAATCTGGAGATGAAGCCCGTCATCTACCTCTACCCGGAGGCCGAGACGGAGGTGAGCGTGAGGCTGGATTACCAAGG
>CAUPUB010000137.1:0-4407 GCA_963514535.1 uncultured Fretibacterium sp. | reverse complement strand
CTTTGGCTCTCTCGCTTCCCAGCTGCAGGCGGCGCTTGACCTCAAGTTCGTCCAGCTTCCCGGCTGTCTCCTCCTTAAGCCTGTTCAGCTTCCTGGTTGCCCTCTCCTTAAGTTCAGTCAGCCTTTCCACCGCTTTTTCCTTAAACTCCGCCAGCCTCTCCGCTTCTGCCTCGCGCCCCGCTTTAACCCCTTCACGATAGGCGGATTTAACCTCGTTCGCCCGTTCCCTTGCCTCTTGTTCGTGTCGCTGGATTTCCTCCTTGAGCGCCGCCTCCTCGACGGCCAGCTCTCGGATGGTGGTCTCCGCGTCGATCTCCTCCGGCATGGCCAGCAGGCGGTCGTAGACGCCCCGCATCTCGTCGGAGAGCTCGACCCCCAGTGCCTGCACCACGTCATGATAGACCTCGATCATCCAGGCCCGCAGCCTGCGGAACACGCCCCGGAGCTCCTTGCTCGGGGCCTTGCCCTCGGAGATATAGACCTCGAATCCCCTGGCGAAGAACTCATGCACCCTCGTCCTGGCTGCCTTGCGTACCTCGGCATTATCGGAGTCGAACTCCTCGCGGGTCACGCCTGCCTCCCGCAGGATGGTGTTCACGTCCTCGATGAGCTGCGGGTCCACGCCGTCGCGGCCGCTCAGTTCGTAGATCACCCGGAACATGTGGTGCGCCAGCTCGTGGAAGCTGGTACTCCGATTCGCGTTCTTGAAGAACTCGATCAGGCTCACGCCGTCGGGCTGGACCGTCAGCCGGGCGTTGATGGCGGGCTCGGTCTTGCCTTTTTGAGAAAAAGGTGGTTTACTGTTGCCAGAAGCCCCCGCTCCCTCCTCGGGACGAGTACGCATAGGCCTGTGGAGCGTAGCTCCAGTTGAGCCATCACCCTCGCTGGATGCGCCGGGGGATTCTTCTTCATAATCTTTCCAACCCGTCAAAAGCCAGGTTTTGTGTTCTCCATCTTTATAGAGAGACAGTACCGCCGTATACCCGTCATAAACGATATTGGCACGTTCTCCGCCGGGGACTTCTGCGCCGTAGCGCCTTCCAATTTCCCCCCTGGCAATGACCTCAACCATCTTCCGGGCCACAGCCGTACCGTCGTATCCCTGAGCGTTGCGGTGGGCGATGATGTGGGAGACCCCTGCCCCGCCCTTGAACTTCGGTCCGCGCCCCGGCTCCCCCCACAGGAAGGAGATGGAGCCCAGGTCGTCGCGGTGCATGGCGTCCATCACGTCGGTCTGCTCTGCGATGACCTTCTCCATAGCGGCATGCCCGCGCCGGATGTTCTCGGTCTCCTCGGCCTGCCGCTGGTAGTACGTCTCCATGATCTGCATGGCGTCCTCATCCCAGACGACGAAGTTATGAGTGCCCTCGCCCTTGTTGCGGCTGTTGCCGTCCAGATACCGCAGACCGGGGATACCGTGCTTCAGGAGCAGCATGGAGGCGCCTTTTTTCCTATCGACACCGGACAAGGACGAAAGCATTCCATAGAACTCTCCCCCCGTGTTCTCCGGGTCGCTCAGCAGGCTGATGTCGTTGTCAAGGTCGGCCAATGCCTCCGGGCTCAGCCCTTCGGCAATCTCGCGTATTGCCGTCTTTACCTTCTTCGGCTGCTTGGAAAGCGGGGCGTTCCAGTCAAGCAGGGCATCGTTTTCCGGGATCTCCAGGCGATAGACCTGGCCGGCTTCAGGCTGCGTGATTTCTTCGTCTGTAAGAGGATTGGCGTCCAGCCAGTCCAGTTCATCCTGAAGCGGGGTCATCCCGTGGAGGACTCCCTCCAACTCGTCGGCGGCCTGTTGGTACTGGAACGAACCTGCTTTCCCCTCGTTCTCCAGCCGGGCAAGCTCCTCCCTGAGCTTGGATGCGTGGCGCTCCATTCCCGCAATATCCTCGGTGTTGATTTCCCTGTACCGAGCAATGTCTTTGGCAAGGGGCGTATTGGAATAGAAACGGCTCCCTGCCAGTCCGGACAACACCCGTTCTTCGGCGGGAGCAACCCTGCTCCCATCGGGGCCGATCCATGCGCCGTCTTTGAACGTATAACTGCCGTCCTCGGTGATGAATGTAACATGTTCCTTGGCGTCGAAATTTACCAGGGTTTTCCCTATCAAGGATTTCCGATAGAACTCCGCTGTATCTCGAGCCTCAGCCGAGTTGATCCCATACCCGTATACCTGGTTCCCCTCACCGCTTCCGATGTGCTGGAGGCTCATCTTCTCGATGCCCTGTTGCGGGCTCCCGTGGTAAGCGGACTGCTGATACTTCTCCTCGACGTACGGATTCCCCTCCGCATCCTTGACACCGCGGAGCATATCGGCTATAGTGAGATCAAAAGGAGCCCCCGGTGCCGTCACCCCTTCCTTCGCGAGGAGGTCGTTGGGAACGCCCGGGGACTCTTTTTGTCCTTCCAACACAACGTCGTAAAGCTCGACATTCGTCGGCCTCAGTCGATCGTTGCCCTTGAACTCTTCTGCAACAATTCTCACGGCCTGAATCCCCGCGTCCGTCCGGACGGGGACGTAGAGCCTGTGGAAGTTCAGTACATTCGCCTTCTTGGGGTCATTGTTTGGCGTGCTTTCGATGAGCACGGCATTTTGCACGAGTTCATCCAGAGACCCAGCCACACTATTACGCCGTGTCAAAGCCATAGCCCCATCAATTTGAGCTTTTCTGCTGGAGTAGGCGACATGTTTTAGTTTCTTCCCCCTGGGCAGAGTAGCGAAGACTTCCGCGTCACGGCTAATCCACGCCTCGTCCTTGAGCGCCATGTCCTTGAGCCGCGCCAGCAGCTCTTTGGGAGTGCTCGTCCCCTCCATCCCGCTCAGATCCAGTATGGGCACTTTTTGCCCAAGGTCCACGCCGGCGTTAACCGGCTGCCCAAAGCTCTCGCCCTGCGTTACCTCCGTCCCCCGGCGCAGCTCCATCTTTGCCAGCTCGGACGGGGCTATGTTGTAACGCTTGGAGGTCACTCCGACGAAGGCCCCGGCCATCTTGCTCCACTGCCGTGCCTCGGCCTTGTCCAGCCCCGCTCCAAGCGCCTCCTGCTCCAGCTCTTTGGTGATCCCATCGACCTCAGCCGTGCGCCAGGCGGGCTTTTTCGCCTTCTTCCCCAGCGTCTCGCCGACCTCTTGGGTCGTCATTCCCCTGGCCCCGCGCCGCACGGTGTTCTTGACGGACTCGACCAGCTCTGGGGCGACGTCCTCCAGGGCCTCGTACTGCTCGGCGGTCAACTTGACCTCGCTCGTCCCCTCGACGGGCTCCACGACGATCCCAAGGTCCTCCAACAGCCCAGGGTTCTCCTGGTTGTAGCTCTCTATCGCCTGTGCCGGGAGGTAAACGTTCGTATCCTCCTCGGCGCCGTTCTCGCCTAGTCCATCGACCGCCCGACCCTGGGCCTGAGCCTCCAGCTTCGCGGCCGCCTCTCTGGTGGGGCCCAGCTGGACGCCATCTTTCATCGCCGGACCGGTGGGCTGCGGGTTCTCCCCCAGCCCATCCACGGCGTGGCCTTGAGCGGGCTCTTTGGGGGCGTTGACTCTGGCCATGAGCTCGTCCGTGCTTATCCCCAGGGACGCAGCAGTCTGCTCCGCGCCCTTCTGCATTACCTTCGCATGCCGGACGCCGCTCACCGCGTTCATGGCCGCACCGGGCAGGAAGGAGACGGCCATCGTCCCTACAGTCTGCGCCCCCGTCTCTAGGACGCGGTCGATGGACTCCTCCAAATCCAATCCGGCAAACTCCTGTCCGGAAAGAATTTTTCCCAGCTCGCCGCCGAGGATTGTCGCGGTCTCCTGCGCCATCTCCTGGATGGACTCCGTGGCGATCCCGCCGATGTACTTCTTGCCTATCTCTGCGAGGGCGCCTCGGACCGTCGGAATGGCCAGCAGCTTCTTCATGCCGGACCGGCTGAAGGACTTGACCAGCTTGTCCCCACCGGGGACGTTCTCCAGAAACGTCGACATCTGGAAATGCTCCAGCCCAGCGTTCACCACTCCAGTTAGGACAGCGGCCATCCGCGCCGCGTTGCGGTCCATAGGGCGGCCCTGTTTGTCCTTCATGCGGCAATACTCGACCATGGCCCCGCCCGCCTCGCGCTCGAAGTTCTCCATCCCGGCCCCAAGCAGCATCCCCGTACCGAAGCCCGCCACCATCGCCGACCCCGTAGTTGCCAGACCGGCCGGAGCTGTGATGGGATTGGTGAAGGCCGGAGCGTTTATGACGATGGCTGTGGAGCCTGCAGCGGCCGCCATCGCGGGGCCATAGGTCGTCGCCCCGCGATAAGCTCCCTTGACGTACTGCGCCAGCACCTCGACCGCACCGCCGACGCCCCGCTTCACGAACCCGGAAGCACTGGGGTCCTTCGCGGGCATGTACTGCTGCTGGAGCCTGTCCAGCTCGTCCAGCTGCTTCCAGA
>CAUPUB010000136.1:0-4624 GCA_963514535.1 uncultured Fretibacterium sp. | reverse complement strand
GGAGATGGTCTTCAGCGCGGTGAGGACCAGTTTTGTTTTGGTTCCTTCCAGCCGCGCCACTTTCCAGTATTCAGCACTAGGAAATTTATCCTGCTCTGGGTCACCTTTGATCACGTTACCATTCAGGACCGCAGTATTGACCTTCAGCAGCCTGAGCGTCTTGCCCGCCTCCAGGGTGCGTTTCCAGACACCGGTAGCCTTCATTCTCATGTCAGAACCACTGATCTCGACCTTCCCTACGGTCAGGACCGGGTCGCCCTCGAAGGCGTCCGCCTCGAGCGTCGGTTGAACAGGAGGAGACACCGCCTCCAGGGTCAGGTTCGGGTACGCTCCGTGAGGCAGGTACAGTGTGCCGCCGCCGAGCCTCACCTTGACGTCCCCGGAGAGCAGCCCCGCGTTGTGCACCCTGAAATCGGTATTCTCATTCCCCATCTTCACGTTCCACTTCGCGCCCGGCGTTCCGTCCTTGATGGTCAGTGCAGTTCCACCCATCAGCTCGAGGTCAAGGGCAGCGCCACCGGCAAGAATCAGCTTTTCGACCGTAACAAAAAGCCTGCCATAGGAAACGACAAGGGGGGTCGTCCTCACGAACTCCAGCGTGCCGATGTTGTTCTCCCCACCGAACTGCAACTTGGCGGGTTCTGTCGTGGAGCCTCTGATATCGAGGTGCTTCACAAAGACTCTTTCCTCAATTTTCAAGGTAGGGGCACCGCCGGATTTCCCGTTGAACACGACGTTCGCCACATCTTTACTCAGGGTGGCCGTTTGACCAGGCAGCACATCCAGGCTCAGAGTCCCCTTATCGATCTCGGCGTCGAGCACAAAAGGACTCGTGGGGATGATGGTCAGGACATTGCCGTTGGCCGTGATCTTGCTGCCCTCGGCCGTCGTCAGCTCCTTGAGCGTCAGGTCCCCGCTCAGCACGAGGTGGCCCGCGGCCCCCAGAGTCACCTTGCCATCCGTCCCGTCGCCGATCGTGGCGCCATCCGCAACAACCAGCGTACCTTTCTTGATCGTCACGATCTTGAGGTACTTATCCATCGCCGCGTTCAGCCACAAGTCGCCCTCATCCAAAGTCAGCGAAGTGGCGACGGAGGTGGCGTTACCGAAATTTTGCTTCTCGACCTTGATGGTACCCTTAGTAATCCCGATGGCGGCGCTGGTGCCCACAAGCTGCGGCAGGGCGTTATCGGCCCTTACGATCAGCGTGCCGCCCTCCGTGATCTTCAGGTCCTCGATCTCCGTCACCTGAGCCTCCAAAACCAGCGTCCCCTTGCCGGTCAGAACCAAGTTCTTGGTGGCGGTATTACGGCCTTTGATCTTTTTGTTTCTAAGGGTGAGCTGCGCATCCTCCCCGACCTCGATGGGGGAGGCGTCTGTCCCGTTGTCCACGACGAGCTTCTCGTCGTCCCCAGCATTATCGACCACGGCCACCTTGCCGGCCTCGACCGTGAGCTTCTTGACCGTCAACGACTTATTATCAGTATCCTTGTTCAAAGTCAGCGTGGCGTTTTCCGTGAACTTCAACTCGGTAACTTCGACATCAGCATTCCCAAGGCCACTGACTACAGCGTTCTTGTCAAAAATCACCGTGTCGCCGGCCACTGGGGTATTATGGTCAGCAGCATCTTTCTCCCAGCTGGATTCGGCATTCCAAGCTCCTGGAGCCGTAGCCTTCCACTTAAAACTTGCCGCTGCCGCCAACGCGGTTCCGGCGAGGCCCAGGGCGAACACTGCCCCCAGCGCCGCCGCGCACAAAAACCTTCTGCTCAAATTCATCCTCTCATCCTCCTCAAAAACTCACCAAACTCACCAAAAATATCTTCCTGCCATTACCACAAATCCAGACCCCTGGAGCACCCATGCGGCGCCTTGCCTCCGTGCAGGAAACTCGATGGTGAAATTAAAGTTTAGCAGAGGCTCCCTTTATTTTCAATCTGCCTTCCCGCGGGTGTCGTCAAAAGCCCTCCTCCGGAAACAGGCGGGCCGGGGTACCACCGGGGACTTAAATCGGCGTTTTTTAAGGAAACGCTGATTTAATCCATGAAGCACCCCGGTGGTACCCCAGCTTGCCTGTTTTGAGGAAGAAGCTTGCCGGGGCCGCCGCTATCCCGATAGCGGCGTGGGGGCATTAAGCAGACGACCGGCGAGTGGAGCGAGCCGTGTCGGTCGCTTAGTTTCTTCACCAGGGGGCGAAGCCCCCATGTTAATTTTTAAGGAAGCGCTGGAGATTTTTGCCCATAGATGTTTTGCATATTCTCCATTGGAAAAATATGCGTTTTTGTTTTAATCAGCGCTTCCTTAAAGATCATTGTGCACGGACGGCAACTTTCCTGTACAATGCATTACGCAAAAATTAAGTTACGACGCCGCAGGCAAAACGATACGACAAGATGACACAGCAACAGGAGGCAACGCAAATTCATGCCCTTTGACTCGGACAAAATACGCAATCTCGCGATCGTGGCGCACATCGACCACGGCAAGACGACCCTCATCGACTCCATCTTCAAGGCGGCGCAGACCTTCAGCGGGCGCACCCAGATGGCCGAGCGGGTGATGGACTCCGGCGCGCTGGAGCGCGAGCGCGGGATCACCATCCGTTCCAAGCCCTGCACCGTGGAGTGGAAGGGCTACCTCATCAACATCATCGACACCCCGGGCCACGCCGACTTCTCCGGCGAGGTGGAGCGCATCCTCTCCACCGTGGACTCCGTGATCCTGATCGTCGACGCCAACGAGGGCCCCATGCCCCAGACGCGCTACGTGCTGAAGCACGCGCTGTCCATCGGCATGAGGCCCCTGGTGTTCGTCAACAAGGTGGACCGCGACGGAGCGGACCCCGACGGCGCCCTGAACCAGACCTTCGACCTCTTCTTCGAGCTGGGCGCGACGGACGAACAGGCGGACTTCCCCGTGCTCTACGGGTCCGGGCTCAACGGCTGGGCCGTCAAGGACCTGGAGGAGACGAAGCGCGACAACATGGACGACCTCTTCCAGGCGATCATCGACCACGTCCCCGCCCCGAGGGTCTCGCTGGACAAGCCCTTCCTGATGCAGGTCAGCACCCTGGCCTGGAACGAGTACGTCGGACGGATCGGCTGCGGCAAGATCCTGCAGGGGCGCATCCGCAAGGGGGACCCGTTCGTCCGTGTCTCCACGAGGTGGCGCTCCACACAGCACGACGAGGGCAACTGGGACGTCACCGGGACGGAGAACGCGCGGGTCGCCCAGCTCTGGGTCACCCGCGGCCTGGAGCGCACCGAGGTGGACGAGGTCCAGGCGGGCGACATCGTCTGGCTGACCGGCCCGACGGAGATCGACATCGGCGACACCTTCGCCGCGGCGGAGCTGGCGGAGGCCCCTTTGAAGCCCCTGGCCATCGAGGAGCCGACCGTCTCCATGTTCTTCCTCGTGAACTCGGGGCCCTTCGCGGGGCGCGAGGGACAGGCCGTGACACTGCGCCAGCTCAAGGCGCGCCTGGAGCGGGAGATGCACGTCAACGTCTCGCTGCGCATGGAGGACCTGGGACGGCCCGATGGGGTGAAGGTCTCGGGCCGCGGGGAGCTCCAGCTCGGCATCCTCATCGAGGAGATGCGGCGCGAGGGCATGGAGTTCTGCGTCTCCAAGCCCGAGGTCATCACGGAGACCCGGGACGGCGTCCTGCTGGAGCCTTACGAGCAGCTGATCATCGACGTGCCGGACGAGCATCAGGGCATCGTATTCGAGAAGCTGGCCAAGCGCAGGGGCAAGGTGAAGAACATCGAGAACCAGGCCCGGGGCCTGCTGCGCATCGAGTTCGAGATCCCGACGCGCGGCCTGATCGGCTACCGCGGCGAGTTCCTGACGGACACCCGCGGCCTGGGCATCATGTCCAACTGCTACATGGGCTACGGCCCCTGGGCGGGCGACCTGACCGCCCGCAGCCGGGGCTCGCTCGTCAGCCTGGACACGGGGGAGGCCACGGCCTACCAGCTGGAGAACCTCCAGGAGCGGGGGACGCTCTTCATCTCGCCCCTCGACCCCGTCTATGCGGGGATGATCGTCGGGGAGAACAGCCGTCCGGGCGACATGCCCTGCAACCCCACGAAGAAGAAGCAGCAGACCAACCACCGTTCCGCCACCAAGGAGATGACGACCAAGCTGGACGTGCCGCGGCGCATGCCCCTGGAGAAGGCCATGGAGTGGATCGAGAACGACGAGCTGGTGGAGGTGACCCCTCAGTCCATCCGCCTGCGCAAGTCCATCCTCGACGAGCTGGAGCGCCGCAAGGCAGGACGGAAAGCCTGACGGGGAAGAGGTGGGAAGCTGCGAAAGGGCCCCGTATGTCAAAAGCCCAAAGCCGCGGACCAGCACGACGAAAGCCAAAACAACGCCGCCTCCGAAAAAAGATCCGGAGGCGGCGTTGTTTTTTGACAATCGAGTACCGATATCAATTTGCACTGAAACACTGAAAGAAAGGCTCAGTGCCTCTCGGCCCTTCTGGAAGGTATCCTAAAGCGCCAGGAACACCGCGTCCTTCGTATCCCAACGATGCCTCAATCCAGACGGCCCCTCAGCGCTTCTATTTCAGCGCTTCTATTTCATCCAGGGACAGGCCGGTCGCCTCCGAGATTTTGGAGAG
>CAUPUB010000135.1:0-4682 GCA_963514535.1 uncultured Fretibacterium sp. | reverse complement strand
CATCGCAACGAGATGAAGTATGCGGAGGAGAGGGCTTGGGCCAGGGGCGAGGCCAAAAACAGGGCTGAGACAGCGCGGCGGATGCTGGACATGGATTTTACGTCCGAGCAGATCTCTCAGGTGACGGGGTTGTCCCTTGACGAGGTTGAGGCGATGAGGCGCGGAGTTAAGAGCTGATACATACCAATTTGTGCTAAAAGAAATGCTTAGTGCTTTCGGCCCCCTTTCAAGGGGGGCTGCCCCGCAGGGGCTGGAGGGTGTTGTGGGGAGGAGGTGATTTGGAAAAGGAGAACAAGATACTGGAACTTCGCGTGCGCGGTAGTCCGTCGGGACATCGAGAATCATTTCATTTCAGTGAGGAGGTAAGGTTATGTATTGCAAGGCAATGAAGCGTTGGCTTTCCGGGATGCTGCTCTTTGCGCTGGTCCTGGCCTTTGGGGCCCCGGCCTCGGCAAACCTGCTGTACACGGCTCAGACCTACTATTCGAACACCAAGCTGGGCAAGGTCGTGGGGGATACCGCAACAGTCCTAAGCCCTGTTAGCGGCGGAAACTGGGGACAGGGTATCTTCCCCTTCAAGGATGCGCAGAACCAGAACCGGGTGGCGGTGACGCTCTATCAGGGCGGGGCCGACACTATCAAGATACTGGATCCCGCGTCCGTATCCTGGAACTCTCCTGTCGCGACACCATCAGGACACTCCCTGAGCAACGTTCGCAAGATGGTCTCCCTGAACGGGTTCCTCTACGGCATCTCCTACGGGAACAATCCCTACGGGGGCCAGCCGTCGGACGTCGCCCAGGTGAGGCGGTTCGACATGAACAACAGCTATGCCAGCGGCACAGCGAGCTTCAGTTACAACCCATCCACAGGACAGGGGCATGGAGAAGGCCTGGTGGCCTACAACAATTACCTTTACGCCATCCTGACGGAGACGAGGGGGAGCTATCCCTTCACCTACGCCCCCAATAAGCTGATCAAACTCAACAGCACGAACCTGAGTGTTGCGGGCTATCCCGTTAACCTGTCGGGAAAGAACACCGACGGCGGCACGCACGGCGCGTACTGTCAGAACGGCGCCACGCTCTACCTCACCTCCTGGGGTGGTTCCCAGCCCACCGACACGAGCTACAATCCCGAGTCTCAGGTGGAGAGGGTGAATCTGGAGAATCTGAGCCACAGCACCCTCGTCACCGGCCAACAGATGCGCGCGCGCGACGCCACCTGGAACCATCACTTCACCGCCGTCGTGATCAATGGGAAAGATGCCTACATCCAGGCCACAACCTGGAACCGTTTGGGGGGAGGTGGCGGACAAGTTCGGCTCTACAAGACGAAAGCCTCGTCCATTGGAAGCCTGGGACCGGGTAACAAGATCAAGTCCCTGGACACGGGCGACGGTTGGCGCGTGGGGATGATCGTCGACGGCAAATACCTCTACGTTGCTGCGGGCAAAAAACTCTATCGCTATACGATGCCCGTGAAGGCCAATTCGGCGGCGACGGTCTTCGGCCCCGGGGCCAACAACATTTCCCTGGGCGGGGATATCTCCTCCTTCGCCTCCGTTCCGTCGCTTCGGGGCGTCTCCGCCGCCCAGGTGGCGATGGACGAGCTAGTCCAGGCCAAGGCCGCCAAGGATGAGAAGGACGGCGGCAGCGGATGCGACGCGGGCTTTGGCTGGCTGTTGCTCCT
Organism: uncultured Fretibacterium sp.; assembly: GCA_963514535.1. Lineage (GTDB taxonomy): Bacteria > Synergistota > Synergistia > Synergistales > Aminobacteriaceae > CAJPSE01. The sequence goes on along the minus strand of CAUPUB010000135.1, from coordinate 2,990 downwards.
GGCGGTTATTCCCGTTGCGCTGCGGCGGAGGGGATAACGCTTGAGGAAACATGGCGTTATCGCTCTCTTCCTCTAAGAAAAGGTACGGAAAGGAGGGGGGCGGATTTCCGCCCTCCTTTCATTTCTGCAGTTTTAGTGGCTCCCTGGTAAGGGGAGGCAAATAAAGTAAAGAAGGTGACAAGTAATGCGAACGATGAAAGCAAGGGCCCTCTGCGCCGCCTTTTCCCTGGCGCTCCTCATCTTCCTCGCATCAGCCGCGAATGCGGCGAGTTGGTTGGACGAGGCCAACGTGAGCTGGTACAAGGAAGGCCAGAGCTGGTTCGTCATCTCCACGGAGGCACAGTTGGCCGGGCTGACAAAGCTGGTGGACGAGGGCAACGGCTTCGAGAACAAGACGATCGTTCTGAGTGGAGACCTGAACCTTGAGGGAAAAGAGTGGATTCCTATCGGGACAGAAGAGAAGCCGTTCTTGGGTTCCCTTGACGGAAGGGGGGCCCTTATCCAACTGGAGGCCCCCCTTTTCGGCTACATAGGCCGCGATGGAGCCAACTCAGGCACGATCTGTGGCGTGAACCTGTCCGGAGATATTAGATCCAGGGAGGGGGGGGTATGCGGAGCGCTCGCCGAATATTCTTTCGGGACGATTCGCAACTGTTCCTTCACGGGGTCTCTTGTCGTCGGGTCCTCATGGGAGGGGGAAGTCTACTTGGGTGGCCTTGTCGGCACCTATTATAACGAAGTATCCGGCTGTCGGGTTCGGGCGCGGCTTGTGGCTGAAAACGTTGGGAATGTGACAATGGGGGGCGTTGTCGGTTATGCCACGAGCTTGATACGAAACTGTTCCTTCGAGGGAGAGTTCCACTGCGGGGGAAACGGCCCTGACTTTGATTTTAGCCTTGGGGGCATTGTCGGTGAAGCTGACGTCCTCCAGGATTGCCGAGCGCGGTTTTCCGTTTCCTTCTCCGGGGAGAGGAAGGTGGTGGATATCGGAGGTATCGCGGGCTATGGACGCTCTCTGGAGAACTGTCTGGCCGAGTGGACCTGTCGGGCAAAATGGGCGCCCAGTGGAGAGGGCCACTTGATGACCGTTGGAGGTATCGCGTCCCAAACGACTGAGAGCGTCAAAAACTGCGTCTTCAGTGGAGACCTTGCCGTGGGAGAATACGGCAGTATCGGAGGGATACTTGGAGGTAGCAATGCAGCATCTGTCAGCAATTGTTTTGCCCGTGGACGGCTTTCCGGCGGGAAGACGATCGGCGGGGTGGCCGGGGTGAACGCAGGAGAGATCAAGGACTGCTCCGCGGCGTGCGAGGTCCTGCCCGGCGCAGGAGCGACGGCTGGAGCCCTCGTCGGGGACAACCAGAGGACGGTGTCCGGGTGCGGCTGGGTGTCGGGACTGGGACCGGATAATGCCGTGGGAAGCGGGGAGGAGCCTGAAGGTTCCGCTGCCGTAGCCTCGGAGTCCGCTCTGCCCGCCACCTCGGTTGTGCTGACGCCGTTCCTCGGGATGCTCGAGGGCGGGACCGAAACCGTCGCCGCGGAGGTCTATCCCAAGACGTCGAACAAGAGCGCGCTCTCCTACAGTTGGACGGCCGACGAGGCTGTGCTGAACATCGTATCTCCCCATGCGGAGGTGACGGAGATCAAGGCTCTGGAGAAGGGGACGACCGATCTCAAGTTATCCTGCGGTGGTCTTCCGGGAGGAGAGCCTCTGACTCCGTCCATTGCCGTCACGGTCCGGGGGCTTCTGTCGGATCCAGTCAGCCCGGACGTTCCGGGGCCGACTAGTCCGGACGTTCCGGGGCCGACTAGCCCGGATGTTCCGGGGCCGGTCAGTCCGGACGTGGGGTGGCTCGCCAGTGCGGACGTGAGCTGGTACAAGGAGGGGCAGACGGAGTTCACGATCTCCACGGAGGAGCAGCTCGCGGGGCTGGCGAAGCTGGTGAACGACAACAACACCTTCCAGGATAAGACGGTGCGGTTGGACGCGGACCTCAGCCTCGTTGAGAGGGAGTGGACACCTATCGGTTCCGGCGCGTCGGCTGGCACTGTGGATATGAGATTCCGCGGGACCTTCGACGGGCAGGGACACCTCATCCGTATAAAATTCCCTCTGTTCGGCAACATCGGGGCTGTGGGCGGGGGAAACAACGTGGGGACGGTCCTCAACGTGAACCTGTCCGGCGACGTCTCCCTCGTCTTCAATACTAATGGGGTAAAAACAGTTGGCATCCTGGCCCAGGAGGCCTGTGGGACGATCAGGAACTGCTCCTTCACAGGCTCCGTTAGTATAGAGAAAACAGGGAAAAATTCCAGCGTGATATTGGGCGGTCTCATTGGTTACTACGGAGCCTCCAATAAGGATACGGAGGAGCTCTTGGACTGCCGGGTGCGGGCGCGGATAGCGGTGAAAGGAGAGGATTCTTACGCGACGATGGGGGGTATCGTCGGTAGAGTCAGGACGGGGACGGTTCGAAACTGTATCTTCGAGGGGGAGCTTTTTGTCGACATACCGCTGTCGAACCCGAATAAACCCCGCTTTCTTGTCTTGGGCGGCATCGTTGCAGAGGGCAGTGTCGCCATAAAGGATTGCCGCAGCAGATTCTCCGTCTCTTTGGGAGAAGCCAGGTTCTCTACCCTCAATATGGGAGGAGTAGCGGGAGAGTTAGACATCAAGAATATTGAAAATTGCTTGGCGGAGTGGACGGTCTCCAAGGACTGTCAGGTAAATAATAAATCGTTGATTGGAGGCATCGCCGGGGGAGTGACGATGGTGACGAACTGCGTTTTCGACGGAAGCCTTGCCGTGGGGAACAGCCCTCAGATCACCCTCGGCGGCATCTATGGGGACTACAGCGCCGGTACGTATAACTGCTTTGCCCGCGGCAGCCTTTCCGGCGGAGGGACCGTCGGCGGCGTGGCGGGGAAGGCGACGGGGACGATCGAGAACAGCGCCGCGGCGTGCAAAATTGAGACCGGGCCGAACGCGG
>CAUPUB010000134.1:0-4710 GCA_963514535.1 uncultured Fretibacterium sp. | reverse complement strand
CCCAGCTCCATCAACATCGGCGGGCAGTTCCAGGAGGACGTCATGTACCCATGGTCCCGGCGCTGCCAGTCGGAATCGGAAGGACGGCTCTTCGTGCTCCTGACCCATGCTACGGAACTTTTAAAAAATGCCATGAGAGCGCTTGACGAGGAAGAGGACGAGGAGGACATCGCGGCACAGAACAACAGCTTTGGACGGATGCTGTACAAGAACATCCTGATGCCCCTCTTCGCCACAGCGCCCGATGGAACACCCCCAATCGTGCAGAAGGACGACGTCACCACCTGGCCCCCCATCTTTTTTTACGACAAGGATTACGATTTCCTGAACAGGCTCACTCAAAGCGTCCCCACCGGCTCCGGAGCCGAGATGGCCGAACGCCTGTACGGATTTCTCGACAGGGACCCCCTGGGAAACGACCTTTCGGACGCCGAAAAGTGTATCCTGTTTCTGGTCCAGGAGTGCGATGACATAGCGTACGAAAACAGACAGGTCGATCTCTCCTCCTTCAAAAGGTGGCTCGTTCGTTCTCTCTGCGCTTTTCTCGACCCTTCCGACAGAGGCCTGGAGCTGTTGACCGAAAGCATCGTCAAATATGCCTCACGCGGTCCCGTAGCCATCGCCCATGCCAGGGAACGGGAAAAGCTCCTGGAGGACATCCTGGCCTCTTACAAAAACTTCCTCGACGGATTCTCACTCTCGCGCGCCAATTTTCAAGCCGAAGAGGAGATCGCGAGGACATCCGAACTGGTCCACAAAGTCCTTGAAACAGGACGCTACGACCAGAAAATGCATTTCGGGCGGAACTGCCGACGTCTTCTGGCGCAGGCGAGCCAAAACAACCAGGTGGAACTTCGGGGACATTCAAGGCCGGCATGCAGCGAGCAGGATGTCCTCAATGCCGTCGTATCGGACACACTGCAGGATGAATTATGGGCTCGAAACATCGATGAGGAAGACAAACAGGCCTTGTCCGCCACGCTCAGACAGTGCCTGCTGCACACCCCTGCCATCGCCGGGTTGTTCAACGCCAAAAAAGGAGCCTTTGAGGAGAACAGGGGCGAAATGACCATACTCATGGCAGCAGCGTTGGAAAGACTTCCCGGAATCGTCGAGTTTTTGAGGAACATCGACGATACGGCCCGAGCTCAATTAGCTCAGAATTATTTCGAGGCCGACCCCAATGAGATGGAGCTGCTCAGAGAGATTTACGACAACCACCTGGCAGAGGAGAGAGCAGAGGTTTCAAGCCTGTTCGAGCAGGCCCGTTCGGAATGCGCCGCCTACCTCAAAAGCCTGCAGGACAATCCTATAATCAAATCATTCGGGAACATAACTTCGCTTGTCAAGGAGGACGTTCAATCATGAGCCTGCCCTTTGTTTCCGTCCAGGGATACTCCCCCAAACGGTTTGCCCTTCGCTGCGAGTGCTGCACATCCTCCGAAAGAAAGTCCAAGGCCGCCCGGAGCTTTTTTAAGACATCTCAAAAGTCCGAAAACCTCTTTGTGTACATCCTGAATGGGGCTCCCGGCTCGGATTGCTGGCAGCGTTCCCAGACACCGCTGCCACTCGCCTCCGTTTTGTCAAAGGAACTTTGGGAAAAATGCCTTTACGAGCTTTCGTTCGACAGGGAGGGTCAATGTCTTGAGCATTCTCAGGTTCCAACTGATGAGCTTCCCCTCAGGCTGGGCTATTCCCTTTCGAGTGCGGCAGAATGTACCCTCTTTCTGGAATGGAGACCTGGAGACAACGACTGCCCCCTCCTGCTCTCTCCGCAGTCCGTGTTTTCCGAAAACAATGCTTTTATCAAAGAGATAGGGCAATTCTACAAAGGGCAAAAGATCCTTCTGCTTTCCCTGCCCCGCCTGGCATTCCTGCCCCATCAACCCGGTTGGGAACCCTCCGCCAAACCGGTGGACTCGTTTTCCAACTTGGGAGGGCTTTTCGGGTCCAGGGAATGGCACTTCAGACCACCTCAGATCGCCTTCCACGTCTCCGAAACGGATGTCCGCAAGGAGGATGGTTTTTTGATGGCTCTGGACTTCGGGACCTCCGCCAGCATCCTGTCCATCGTCAACTACAACGAAAATCCCGATGAGCCGCAAGACCTTTTTCTGAGGGATTTGTGCCCCTGGGAGCATGAAACGCTCGTTCCCGACCTCTCGAACATGAAGAGCGGACGGGAAGCCTCCTGGGAAGTGATCCGTTGGGAGGAGGGGAACGACAGCACGGAGAAGATGCCCCTGCATCTTCCGCCCGACATGCTGCGCAATCGCCTCCCCCTACCTCGCAGGGGAATCCCCTGGGTCCCCTCACTCTTCTGCAAGGTCAAGGACTACGAGGGGCAGGATAAAATCGTGATTGGGGACGAGGCACTCTTAATTTTGGAAGCCAGCCGGCACACGGCTTCCGAAGGGGTGCTGCATACCTTTGTTTTTTCGCCGAAGAAATCACTGGGACTCAACGACGGTCCGCAGTCGGACGAGGACATCGAGAATTACCTCTTCGCTCTTTTTGAAATGGCGGCCCACCGCCTTTCCATCCTGGATGGGTACGGAAAGGGCGTCAGGGGACCTCTTAAAAGCCTCAGCTGGTCTTATCCCGTGGTCTGGATGAGGCATCAGGTCAAGAAATATGAGGAATGTCTCAAGAAGGCACTGGATCGCAGCACCCTGAGAAACTACATCGCCAACCGGAGGCCGGAGGCCGTCCTGCAAAAAAACAGGTACTCGCTGGACGAGGCTTCCGCCGCGTTCGTGGGATTCCTGGCAAGACGTTTCAACAAAATGCCGCCCGTAGATATCCTGAGCCTGATGGGGCCCTACCGCACCGAAAACGGTAAGGGCGAGAGGATGGAGCGCAATGTGCTGGTGCTGGACTTCGGGGCGGGCACAACGGACATCGTCTGGCTGACGTTGGAACACGATGCGGAGATGGGTCCCATCGTGGAGTCCAACATCCAGCTGTATTTTGCCCTCGACCAGGGCGGGCTTGAGATCACACGGTGTATCGCACAGATCCTGAAGGACCGCATCCGCGAGCATAACGTCAGCCGCGGCATGTCGCAGGAGCAGGTCAGCCGCTGGCTGAGGACGAACCTCAACGATCCCCGGATCGAAGAGACCTTCCTGGATGGGGAGCATAAACAGATCCTATCCCGTTACAGACGTTCCAAGATATCGGAGTTCTTCGACATCGCGGAAGCGGCAAAAAGGCATCTGGGAGAGAACCCCAGCTTTTCCATAGACTGGACCCCTCTGCTGTCGGGAACTCCGCTGGAGGCCCCAGGCGACAGCGAATCCCTCCTGACCCAGGAGCAGCTGAAGGACATCGTCAAAAAAGTTTTCCGCCCCGTGTTCGAGCGAATCGCCGCATGGTCCAAAGACAAGCCCGAACTCGACCTTATTTTGGTATCCGGAAGGTCCAGCGCCCTCCTGGGCCTGAGGGAGCTCCTGGAGGAGAGCATCCCCAGGGAAAAAGCTCCCGTCAGGAACGACTTCATCTGGCCTCTGGAATACTCCTTTGACGACCGCCCTGAGAACTGCACCACGGGCTGTTTTGAAGCCCACGCCAAGGAGCCGGACCTTCAAAAAAACTCACGGATGGAGCTGGAGGCAAAAACGGTTGTCGCAGAGGGGCTTCTGGAGAACGCTCGAAAGTCCATCACCTTCCAGGGAAACTACATCCACTGCAATCCCCTGGACACCATGCGGCGCAGCCGCTGCATCGGCATCCTGGCGCCGGACGACGGAGACCGCTGGCTTCCGCGCTTCCGCAACAATTTCAACCTTTTGGTCGAGGCGGATTATGGAAGCATCAATCCTGACGAGGAGCTGCCTACCTATATCGAGGAGACCAATTTCACATCCGAGGGCAAGGGACTTTACCTGGGCATCAACTTCGCGGGCAAGGGGAGCGCCGACATCATCGACAGGCCACAGGTTTTTGCACGCATCCTCCTGGAAAATGCCGGAGGGACCTCCTACAGGTCGCTGAAAATGTTCTTCCGGCAGAAGTCCGCTACGGAGCTGTGCTTCAACCGGGCGGTGCTGACCAAGGAGAATGGGGATACCGTGGAGAGCGTTCCAACGCACCAGGAGGGGAACAGACTGACCGTCGAAAATATTACGGCAGAAATCAGATTTTTCTCCGACGAAAAGGATTTCCGAAACTCGGGAAAAATTCACATCGATGGAAGTCATCCCATAGACCGTGACCTGGGCGCCCTCCTCTGAGAGCATCAGGAAAAGGCACTTAAGGGGGATCGTGCTCCGGCCGATCCCCCCTGATCCTTTGTCCCTCGGACCCGTCAGTGACCAATCCCTTTCCCGATGGAGTCCACCACGATAATCTTTTTATCCTCCTTTTTATCCTCGTAGTGACAGAAGCCCCGCCAGGCATTCTCTATCGACCAGAGATTGAACTCGTGCGTGGAGTCCTCCTTTGGATTTCCGACCAGTGGCCTGAAGTTGAAGCTGCTCAGGTTGGTTCCGTTCTCAAGGAAACGGGACAGGTTGTCAATAGCCCGGTTCAAGAGGATCTTTTTGTCGGGGTCCAGCTTGCCGGCATCGCCCTCCGTTTTGCTGCTGAAACGGATCCGGTCCGACAGCGGAGGCAGCAGCCTCTCGCCATACAGTTTCTCTGAAACCTGCTCGAACATCAACTTTCCCCAGGCGGAGAAGGTGCACTCGCCGTCAACGATATCCAGCA
>CAUPUB010000133.1:0-4765 GCA_963514535.1 uncultured Fretibacterium sp. | reverse complement strand
GGAGGCGGAGGTCACGACCGCGCCGGACGGCGCGCCCCACGTGCTGTTCCTCCGCACCATCAAACCACAGGGGGCGGACGGGGCTCAGATATCCTTTCTTCCGTAAATCCGGCAGGCTATCCGGAAAGAGACCCCGTAGAGGGACACCGTCAGGACACGAAGCCTCAGTCGGAACGACAAAAATCCTTTTCTTATCAAAAATCAACAAAAATATTTTTATTATTTTGTGTTTTTTGCTGATGACATTCTGCTCTTTTGGGGCAAAATGTAATTGAGCTCTATGGTCTTCCGTTTAAAATTTTTCACAGCCGCCCGTAGCTCAGGGGGGCAAAATGGCTCGGTTTCCTTCCGGTAGCTGTCTTCTTCACCTGCATTCGTGTGCTTTTGATCCGTCTATGACTTATGGTTTCGTTCTGGTGCCTCGGTGTGTTTGCAGTGGATTCACCTCACAGAATAAAGTCACAAGAAAAAGTCGATAGCTGAAAATTTTTATCTGTTTTCGGGAAATCGTGCATAACCTCATGTCGGGTGTGGAAGGGGCAGCCGCAGGTGATGGCAGCGGAGGGGGTGGTGTCCGTAACGGATTTTGGGTGTGGTATTCCATATTGTTCGGCGCTGGGGGGCGTTGTCCGGTGAATGGAGTTGAGGAGGAGGGGGACTCATGAACTTCAACCAGAAGTGGAAAATCATCGATTTGAGCCAGGAGATCTATGAGGGGATGCCTGTTTTCGGGATGCATCAAAAGACCTTTTTCATGGTGAACCAGACCCACGAACAGAACATGAAGGATACGGGCTCCAAGACCCTGGGGTTCTCGGCCAGGAACATGCTGATCAGCGAGCACGGCCCCACGCATTCCGACGCGGTCTGGGAGTTCAAGCCGGATGGGCCGACCATCGAGAACATGGCGCTGGAGCTCTTCTATGGGGATGCCATCTGTGTCGACCTTCGACACGTCCGGTATCCGGACTACATCGAGGTGAAGGATATCGAGGAGGCATTGAAAAAGCATGACCTCGATATCCGAAAAGGGGACATCTTCCTGATGTACACGGGGCACTACGAGAGGACGTATCCCGACAGGGGCTACGGCGGCATCACGGCCAAGCACTCCGGCGTATCCTACGAGGCCGCGAAGTGGCTGGCCGAGAAAGGCGTGGTGAACATCGGCGTCGATTCTCCGGCAATAGACCAGACCCCCGACGATCTGGATTTCTCCGGCCACCTCGTCTGCGGGGAGTTCGGGATCACGAATACGGAGAACCTGTGCAACCTGGACAAGGTGGTCGGGAAGCGTTTCATCTATATGGGGCTTCCCCTGAGGATCCGCGCCGGCAGCGGGTCCCCGATACGTGCCGTAGCCTTGGTCGAGAGGTAACCGGAACCCGGGGCCATTCTTTCGGAGGTGCTGGGGGCACACTCTGGAAAGCCGTTTGGTTGGCCTCTCGGCTGATGGTTTTCAGGGGGGATTTTGCGATGTTCGGCATATTTTTATCTATCGCTGAAGAGGGGGGATTGTCGTGTTGAACGTCAAAAGTCTGAAGGTGGCGGAGGATAGGCTGCATTGCGTCGATGCCCTTCTGGGGAAAGGGAGCTTTGCGGATAAGGTGCTCAAGGGGGGCAACGTCGTCAACGTCATTACCGGAGAAATTTATGTCGCGGATGTGGCCATCTCCGGAAAATACATCCTCATGGTAGGGGACTGCACCCCGCTGATAGGGGAGGGGACGGAAGTCGTCGACGTATCGGGGAAGTACGTCACTCCGGGCTTCATCGATTCTCACATGCACTTTGAATCGGCCATGCTTACGGCTACGGAGTTCTCGCGCCTTTCCCTTCCCACGGGGACCACCTGTCTGATTGCCGACCCCCATGAGGTGGGGAACGTCCTGGGAAAGACCGCCATCAAGGCAATGGCCGAGGAGTGTGCGACGCTTCCCCACCACGTTTACCTGAGGGTTCCGGCTCTGACGCCGGACTGTCCGGGACTGGAGACCCCGGGGGAGAGCCTCACGTCCGAGGATGTACAGGAGATGCTGGAGTACCCCACGGTGACGGGCATCGGGGAGACTCAGGGCGTCACCTGCATGCGCTTTGTCTACGAGCACAAATACGACGTCGTGAAGGACACCATCGCGGCGACCACCTACGCGCGGGACATAGGGAAGAAGGTCGACGGCAACGCGGCGGAGATCTTTGGAGCGGATCTGGCCGCGCACATCATATGTGGCGGAACGGACATCTCGTGCCACGAGACGACCTCCAAGGAAGAGTGCATGGAAAAACTGCGCTACGGAGTCTACGTCCTGATGCGGGAGGGCTCCACCCAAAGCAACATGCCGGAGTGCATCAGGGCGCTCACCGAGGAGGGGCTTTCCTCCAGGAGGATGCTCCTGGCGACGGATGACATGCTGGCGGAGGACATCATCAAAAAAGGGCACATGAACGACATCGTCAGGCGCACCATAGAACGGGGCGTGAACCCGGTGGAGGCCATCCAGATGGTCACCATCAACGCCTCCACGTGGCACAACCTGGATGAAATCGGCGTTCTCGCCCCCGGAAAATATGCCGACATCAACATCATCAGCGGCAAGCTGGAGGACATGAACGTCACCGCGGTGTACCTCGAGGGGGAAAAGGTTGCCGAGGACGGAAAGCTCGTCGTGGAGCTCAAGCCCTACACGTACCCGGATGCGGTCAAGCATACCGTGAAACGGGGCCGCGTCTCGGCGGACGAGCTGAAGATCCCCTCTGCGGAGAAGGAGGTCCAGGCGAACTGCGTGGGGCTCATCGTCATGCAGAACCTCTCGGAGAAGTACAGCGTCAGGCTGCCGGTGGTGGACGGGTTCGTGACCTCCGTCGAGGATGACCTCCTTCCCGTGGCCGTCATAGGAAGGCACGGTCAGCCGGACATCGGCAAAACGTTCATCAAGGGGTTCAACATCAAGAACGGGGCTTTTGCCGAGACGGTCTCCCACGACACACACAACCTCATCGTGATCGGCACCAACTACGAGGATATGGCGGCCGCGGCCAACAGGGTGATTGAAATGCAGGGCGGGGTCGCCATCGCCAGAGGGGGAGAGATCCTCGGAGAGATGCCCCTCCGGATCTGCGGCCTGATGACCGACGAGCTGACGGGGCCGCAGCTGGTGGAGAAGACGATAGAACTGCACAATATCGTCAGGGAACAGCTGGGGTGCGACGTGCCCGCGCCCTTCATGCACTTGGCCTTTTTGTCCCTCGCGACCAGTCCGAAATGGAAGATCACGGACAAGGGCGTCGTTGACGTGGAGAATTACAAGATCATCCCCTCGATAGTGCCGCTGCGCTGATCTTTCAATATCCTCCAGTAAATCAAGGAAGCTGTACCTGTTTTTCCATCCCATCCGAAGAGCTTTGAGCCGATCGATGCGGGGGTGGAGGCTGCCCGGGGCGTGAGAGCGCCCCGGGGAATCCCTCCCTTGCCCCGCTTCCTGTTTTTCCGTCCTCGCCCATTCCGTTTTTACTCTGGAGGGGCAACGCGTTCTGCCGCAGTTCGACGCTCTACCGGATGGCCGTTCACATTTATTGTCGTAGAGAACGGGGGGCAAAACTGAAAGGGGGGAATGCGAAGATGCAGGAGCGCAGGATCACGAAAAGGACGACGGCCTCGTTGACGGGGTACGCGATTCTGCTGGGGATAGGTTTTCTTCAATATTTTCTTCTGTCGGGGGTAAACAATACCTGCGAGATTTTAAAGCCCTACGGCATGTTCGTCACGTCGATACGCGAGGGTGGAGTAGCGGATAAATGGGTCTGGATCGTCAAGGACTTTTCGGAAGGGCAGTTTTATGGCGGATTTTTCGCGGGGCTGGGGCTTATCCTGGGAGGCCTCGCGGCCTGGCGCCTGGACGTGAGAAAAAGCAGGCTCAGAGGCTTCGACATCGTCTATGGATTGAACATCTGGCCCTGGATTCTGGCCTCGCAGGTGTTGGCGATCATGTTTTCCATTTTCTGCCTTCGATATCTGGAGCTGATCGATGGGGTTCGTTTCACATGGCTGCCCACGTTCCTTCTGCTCGTGGGGGCGCCTCAAGCCGTGCTGTGCGTGTACGGCCCCAGTTGGCGCAACCTGGTCACAGGGGTGCTTCTGGCCTCCTTCCTCTCCGTGCCCATCGCCAATTTTGTGAATGCCGGCATCCTGGTGCCCATGGGAATGCCGGGGACCATCGCGAATTACTTTGCCCTGGCCCTTTCCATCACCCTGACTCTGCAGGTCTGCAAGCTGGCGCCCTGGATCGAAAAGGTGAGGCATCCCGTCATCGCCGAAAATCGGCGCACGCTCTCCGGACAGCAGCAATACGAGCTTTTGAAGAGCCCGATGTTCCTCATCCGGAGGACCCTGGCGGATTTTACGGATTGTTATTTCTATGGAAACGAGTGGCCCGCCCTTTTCCTGATCATTGGGGGAATTCTGGACTGGATCATCAACCACGAGCATGGCATGTGCGGGGCCAAGGTCTTTCCCGCGATACTCCTTTCTCAGCTGGTCTCGGGGGGCCTTGGGGTCTTTTTGTATGGGAGGAAGCATATTGAGAACGGCTGGTATCCCACCTATGTTCCGGTCGTCAGTATAGCGCCCTTCTGCGTGTTGACCTTCGGAACATCCCTGCACGTCGTGTTGTTTGCTTCCATACTGGGAGGGCTCATCGGGGCGCCCTTCGCGGATCTCCTGAACCGCAACCTCGCCGAGGACCTGCACGGCGTCATTCCCAACGTC
>CAUPUB010000132.1:0-4810 GCA_963514535.1 uncultured Fretibacterium sp. | reverse complement strand
TCCGCAGGAATTCGTAGTTTGTCCAGGTCTGCGCGCCGCCGCGTCGCTCCCGATTGACATTCCGAGTTCCAACCTATTCCATTTTTCGAAAATGAGATTTTACACTTCGTCCATTTTATATGATTGAATCATAAAGGCACGCAAATGTAAAGTGCATAAGAACGAGGTCAAGAAATGACTACAACGGCCGTTTCCTCACCTCTCCCGAAGCGCCTCGTTCGTATAGCGGCGGAAGGTGTCCAGAAAATACTCGATGATCCGTTTGCGGCGTGTCTTGATCTCCCCCGTCACGGACATCCCGGGAAGAAGGGGAATCTTTTTCCCCTCGACGACGTAATGGTCGCGCGAGGTCTCCAGCAGCGCCTGATAGATCAGGCCCCGCTTCTGGTCCTCCTTTGCCTCCGTCGCCACGGACTTGACGCGCCCTTTAAGCGTGCCGTACTTCTGGAAGCTGAAGGTCTCCACCTTGATCTCAGTGTCCTGCCCCGCACGGACAAAGCCGATGTCCCGATTCTCCAGCCAGACCTCGTACTCTATCCCCCCTCCGGCCGGGACGATCAGCATCAACGGCTGGGCCGGCGTGACGATGGCGCCCAGCGTATGAATTTCCAGCTGCTGCACCACGCCGTCGATGGGCGCGGTTATCCGGCTCAGCCGGTTCTTCTCCTGCGCCTTGACCAGCTCCTCCTCCACCGCCTGGAGCTGCTTGCGGTCCTCGACGATCCGCGCGGATATCTCCGAGTACCACTCGCTCTCCGCCTTCTTCAGCTCCAATTCGCTCTCCGCGACGGTGTGCTCGTTGCGGTCCACCTCCGCACGCTGGGAGAGGAGGTCCTGCCTCACCTCTATTTCCTTCTGGAGGTACGTCTGATGCTCCAGCAGCGACACCGTCCCGTCCGACGCAAGTTCCTCCGTCTTCTTCCGCTGCTCGGTGGCGATCGGCAGAAGGGCGGCGTACTTGCCGTACTGCTGTTTCGAGTTCCTCAGCGCCGCCTTCGCCATCAGCGCCTGCTGCTCCAGAACGTTGATCCGGGACCGGAACTCCAGCTGCCGCGTCCGGGAAAGCTCCTGTTGATGCAGAACCACCTCGGGGTCCCAGACGCCCTGGGGCGGAACGAAGGGCTTGCCGTCCCGGTCGGCAAAGAGCCGCGCCAGGTCCAGAACGTAAAAATCCCGCTCCTTCGTCAAACGGGCCATATCGGCCTCCGTGATCACCGTGTCCAGCTCGATCAAAACATCGCCCTCGCGGACGAGCGTGCCGTTCGCGACGTTCAGCCTGCGGACGATCCCCTTGTCCTCCGCCTGCACGACCTTGGTGTAGCCCGATGGAATCACCTTGCCCGGGGCCACGGCCACCTCGTCCACGGTACCGACGATCGACCAGACCAAGGCTATAAGGAAGAAGGAGACCACGGTCCACAGCAGAGCACGCCCTATCGGGGACGGCGGGCTCTCCACAATCTCCAGGGCCGCGGGAAGAAACTCCAGCTCCTCGCGGCCCCATTCCTCGCCCCTGCTTTTCGGGCGATCCCCGCCCTTTTTCCCCCTGTTTCTGTTCTTGGTGTCCTTCCGCAGTCCGAACATAACGCCTCCCCAGCCGCCAGGCCGAATCGACTCGCTACCCATACAGCCGCAACACGATGCGTCCAGGCTAAGACAGCTGTCTGGCAATCAGCTCCCGCACGGCCGCACAAAACAACTCGGCCTTCTTCAGATCCTGCTCCGCCTCCTCCGGTTCGATCCTCTCAATGGGGTCATACTGAGCCGTGCTGCGGTCCTTTTCCAGCTGGCCGAGACAGGAGGCCACATCCTTGGGGAATAGCCCCACGTCGACGAAGTTCCTATACAATTCGCTGTTCATGCCCCGATGCGTTCGAGGCAGAGAAATTCCTCCACTGACAAAAAGTGCTGCCGTAAAGTGGTACGCAGCCTCGTAGGACATGCGCGCGGACAGCCCCGGTCTGCGTTCGAGCAGATCGTGCGCATCCTCCAGGGCTTCCAGGGCCTTCGCCTCGTAGGAGCGTACCAGATAGCTTCTGTCCTCGTCATCAAGCGTCTTTTTCATAGAGCAGAATCCCCTCGTCGGCGATGTCATAATAAATCATGGAAGCTCTTCTGTTCTTCATATACGTCGCCTCGGACCGAATCAGCGGGGAGATGTAGACCTTGCGGTCGTTCAAATCCTCGACCGCCGATGCGATAGCGAAAATCCTGTCCTTTATGGCGGCTTTTTCCGCCCCCGTCCTGTCGTATTCCTTGAGGAGAACGAAAACGTCGACGTCGGAGTCCTCGCGGGCTTCCCCCCGCGCCAGAGAACCGAACAGAACGACACGCAGAAGATTATCGCCCTCCGTGCCCCGGAGGCGACGGACGAATTCTCCTATCGCTTTCCGACTGGTATCGCTTCCTATTGGATTCTTCTCCAGCATCATCGGACCCCCTCCCGCTCAAGTGTACCAGAAGGACAATCCCACAGCTTTTTCAAGAATATGGGGACAAGATGTTTTATGCGTCCCGGCCGGAAACCGGTTCCCCTCCGGCCCCTTCCGTATTGCCCAGCAGAGCCTGCTGCCGGTGCAGAAAGCTGTAGAGCCCGCCCTTTCTCAGCAGTTCGACGTGCGTGCCCCGTTCGACGATGCGCCCCTTGTCCATCGCCAGGATGGTGTCGGCCATGCGCACCGTGGAGAGCCGGTGCGCGATGATGAACACCGTCCGGCCCCGGCAGATGCTGCGCAGGTTCTGCTGGATGATTCGCTCCGACTCGTAGTCCAGCGCGCTCGTCGCCTCGTCGAAGATCAAAATGCGTGGATCGGTCATCAGCGTCCGCGCTATCGCGATTCGCTGACGCTGCCCCCCCGACAGGGACGACCCCCGTTCTCCCACCGGCGTATCGTACCCGTCCGGCAGCTCCAGAATGAAGTCGTGGGCTCCGGCAAGCTTCGCCGCCGCAATCACGCGCTCCAGGGGCGCCGACGTATCCACCACGGCGATGTTGTCCCTCACGCTTCCGTTGAACAGAAAGTTCTCCTGGAGCACCACGCCGATCTGACGCCTGAGCCACACGGGATCGACCTGGGCGAGGTCGACCCCGTCGATGAGCAAACGTCCCTGCACGGGAACATAAAACCTCTGCACCAGCTTGGTCAGCGTGCTCTTACCCGAACCCGAACGGCCCACGATGCCCACCGTCGTCCCCGGCTCCACGGTCAGGTCGATGTCGTCCAGTATTGGCGGTCCGTCCAGCCGGTACCGGAACCCCACGTGGTCGAACTCGATGCGTCCCTTGATCCGACCCAGCGAACTGCGGCCCGGCGAGCTGTCCGGCTCCGCGGGGAAGTTCAGCACGTCCCCAAGGCGCTCTATCGAGAGCCGTACCTGCTGAAAATCCTGCCAGAGCGTAGCCAGGCGCAATATGGGCTCCGTGACGCGGCCGGAGAGCATCTGGAACGCTATCAGCTGCCCCACCGTGAACTCGCCGTCCATCACCATCCGCGCTCCGAACCACAGGATGGCGAGGGTCGACGTCTTCTGGATCAGGTGCGCCGTGCTGCCCGCAAGGCTGCTCAGGAACCCCGCGCGGAAGGAGGATCGGACGTAGTTCGCCAGCAGCCCCTCCCAGCGATAGTTCAGCTGCGGTTCGATGGCCAGGCTCTTGACGGTCTGGATGCCCGTCACCATCTCCACCAGGTAGGACTGGGACTCCGCGTTGCACGCAAACTTCTTGTCCAGACGCTCCCGGATGATCGGAGTCACGACCACGGAGAGCGCGACGAAGAACGGCAGCGCCGCAAGCGAGATCAACGTCAGCTTCGGACTGTAGAAGAACATCACGGCCACGAACACGACCGTGAAGATCAGGTCCAGCACCACCGTCAGCGCCGTGCCGGTAATGAAGGAGCGGATCGTCTCCAGCTCCCGGACCCGTGCAATCGTGGTCCCGACCGTGCGGGCTTCGAAGTACGGCAGCGGCAACGCCAGAAGATGTTTGAACAGCTTGGCTCCCAGGATGACGTCCACCCGGTTTGTCGTGTGGGAGAACAGGTAGGTGCGGGTCACACCCAGGATCATCTCGAAGATGTTGATGAGAAACAGCCCCAGCACGAGCACGTCCAAGGTGGAAAGCCCCTTGTGGATCAGGACCTTGTCGATGATCACCTGCGAGAAGAGCGGCGTGATCAGGCCGAACGTCTGAAGAAAAAAAGACCCGACAAAGACCTCGCCCAGGTGGCGTTTGAACCGCAGGATCACCGGCAGAAACCATCCGATGCTGAACTTCCTGCCCAGCTCCGCCAGGGAGAAGCGCCGTGCCAGAAGGATGGCGTCTCCCTCCCACACCGCGCCCAGCTCTTCGCAGCTCCAGACGAACGGCCTTTTCTCCCCGGCCCGGAGCAGCATGACCCGCCCGTTTCCAGGAGAAGCATCGGGAGAAGCGTCCGGTGCGGCCTCATTTTTCGCCGCCTCGAACCTCAGAAAGATCAGGACGCCGCCATCGGAGAGCAGCAGCAGCGAGGGCTGCGGCAGCCTGTCGAGCCTCTCCGTCGAGGTCGTCATCCTCTTCGCCTTGAGGCCCAGTGCCTTTGCCGCACGCAGGAGGATGAGGGGGATGGCGGAGGGGTCCCGCGAGGGAAACGCACGGCACAGGCTCTCGGGATCCGCAGGTATCCCCGCAATGCGCGCAGCCATCGCCAGGGAGACAATGGCATTCTCCACCAGCGCCGCAGAACCGGAGAAAGCGGAGCCCTCCGGCCCCGCTTCTCCGTTCGTATTCTCCCCGGAGCGGACAGGCCCCGCTACCGCATCATCCATGACC
>CAUPUB010000131.1:0-4828 GCA_963514535.1 uncultured Fretibacterium sp. | reverse complement strand
CCTTTGGGGGACCGTAGGGGGTGGAGTCGCTCTGGGCAGGGTCAAAGTGCGTGGTTCCATAGAGCGGGGCGGAGAGGTAGGGGTTGGGCGCGGGGCCCGAGGTTCCCCGCTCTTCGGAGCCTCCGCCTCCGCACCCCGCCGACGCCAGCACTCCATACGCCAGCACGAAAAAAAGTAATCCCTTCACTTGCATCGTCTTCATCGCGCCATCTCCATTCAAGTCCAAGAATACATCAATGTTCAAGAATACATCACGTTCAAGAATACGCCAATACGGACGCAGGTCGAGACGTTTTGAACGTCTTCATTATAATACGCCGCCAATATAACTTGCCGCAGCCTGCGATTTTGGGCGGCACACCTTTGCGGATAGAATTGACGATCCCTGCGTAAAGACAGGTTTTGTACGCTTTCCACAAGGCTGACAGGCGCAAGGGGAAGACCTACACGCCGGAGGCCATAAAGAGCTTCTTCAAAGACACGATGCTGAGATCCGACTTCGCCGAGCGTGGAGGCCCTGCTGGACGACCCGAAGTTGATAATGTGGTTCGCGACGCTCTGTGAGTCCACGACGACGGCCGCGAAGTTTGCCGAGGACATGCTCGAGGGAGCGGACGAGATGGTGGGGATGCTGCCCTAGCCCCCCGCATCGAGAAGTGGAGGCCTGCCTGCTCAAAGGCCCCGCGGCATAGCGTGACACAAGGCCAGAACCGCCGGCGCTGCCGGCGGTTCTGGCGTATAACGGCCGCAAATCCCAAGTCAACCCTCGAGAAGGCGCGTTCCAGGATGTTCTGGGGGTATAATGGGCTAACGGGAACGAAGAAGCAGGATGCCGCAGGATCCGGCCTCGACCATGGAGACGAAGGGGGACGAGAGATCGGCTCGAGGCGGGGCCCTTGAAGGGGCCGCACGCCAGGCGTGGCTTGGACGTCGTATCCGGTTTTTGACGCTCATTTTTTGTTGTCGCCAGGTTTCGTTGTCGCCAGAGAGCGTTTTCTGTCATTTTTTGGACAGAACCATTGCGAACGGGAGGATGAGGTACGATGAAAAGGGCAAGGGGTTTGTTTTGTGCGTTGGCGTTGATCGTAGGAATGCTCGCCACGTGTGGAGGGACGGAGGCCGCGGCGGCGGAGAAGGCAGGCAATTGCTATGAAGCGTCGCTCAAGGCAAACGGAAAGATTACGTTCAAGTTGAATGACGAGCTGGCGGACGACTGGCTGGAGAAGATAACCGGCCTGTACCTGCGCAGGAAACCGACGGAGGCGGGGGAGCCCGTGACCGAGAAGGATCTTGTGGCAAAAGAGAAGTATACCGTCGGCGCGACAAAGATCGTTATGGACAGCAGCCTGTTTCCCGTAAAACCGGAGGAGACGGCGGAATACGAGATCACGATCCTGTCCGAGGGATCGGAACCGGCGACGATGGATCTCAAGGTGACCAATTTTTGTCCCCTCTCCTTTACGTTGCGCAGTTTCGACAGGGACGGCAAGCTGAAAAAGACCAAGACCTACTCCTACAACGAGCTGGCAGCCCTTTGCAAGACCGAGGGATATTACAGCGCGGGCTGTGTCATGCATGGCCTTATCAGTTTTCATGTCCAGGGCGTCCTATTGGAGGATCTGCTGAAGGATTCAGGGTTTGAGTTCTCAAATGGCATGTCGCTGGCGTGCCGGGTTACGGACGCCCCCATCGAGATCAAGGCGACCCTGACCAACGAGGCGACCCCAACGGGAGAAATCTTTCAAAATCCTGAAAAATATTGGATTAAACCCAGGTATACGGATAATTTCAAACACACCTATGAAGACCTCATGGAAAGAGAGCGGTATTTCGTGTCTGCGCCATGGGAAGACGCTGCCATCGGAAAAATACTGAAGGACGATGGTTCGGCGTTCAGTTTCAAAGCCAGAGAAGCCCTGGCCTCCAATCCGAAGTACCTGAAGCCCGTAAAGCCGATGATCGCCTTAAAATACACCTCGCTGCAGTACGGCTCGGACGCCTCGGATATCCGAAGCTTCAAGGACGACTTCTACGATCTCACGGCGAACGAAAGGGCCTTCCGTTTTGTTTACGGGCTCGCCTTGGACGATAACCCGACGGTCAACGTTACGGCCTACGATAAAGAAGCGAAGAAATATCCTGTTCTGGAAACCCCGGAGAATAAAGGAAAAATCGCTCTGGAAGAGGGCCCCGACGCCTGCGGGACATCCGCACGGCAAGCCATGCTTGTCTTCGGGATCGACATCTTCGAGAGCGGGGGCACAAAATAGGCGGGGAGATGCCCCTTGGCGTGCAGCAAGGTCGTTGGTGCGTGCTCAAAGGGTACGCACCAACGTTTTGATGGGGAGAGGAAACGGATATAGGCATGAACGGAAGAACCCAAGGCCGCATCGTGACGTTGACGAGCCTGGCTGTGTTTGTCGCTGTCCTTGTCCTGTTCGTCTGCGGAGGCCGTTGCTGGGGAGTCCCGGCGGAACCGGAAGGATTGAAGGATGGCGTTTACAGGGGATC
Organism: uncultured Fretibacterium sp.; assembly: GCA_963514535.1. Classification (GTDB taxonomy): domain Bacteria; phylum Synergistota; class Synergistia; order Synergistales; family Aminobacteriaceae; genus CAJPSE01. The sequence continues at coordinate 2,317 of CAUPUB010000131.1, read as the reverse complement.
CGGCATCGGTTATGTGGACAGGATCGTCGTGGAGGTCACGGTCTCCGGCGGCCGAATTTCGGCCCTGAAAATCCTGGAGGACGTGGAGGATGTCGAGTACATGGATAGGGCCATCACCCTGCTGGACAAGGTGATCGAGGCCCAAAACACGAAAATCGACGCCGTGAGCGGCGCGACATCCAGCAGTCAGGGGATTTTGAAGGCGATTGATAAAGCGCTTGCCCGCGCAAGGTTACCGGAAGGGCATAAGGGGAAGCCGGAAGAGCGTAAGGAAAAGGCACGACTGGATGGGGTCGGGGTCGTTGCGGCTCTGTCCCGGATGAAGCTGCTTCTTTCCCTCCTGATCGGTCTTTTGATGGTCTTGTGCCTGGAAAAGGCCATCAAAAGACATCCCCGCTCCTTTTATTTCGGGGCCCTTTTACTCGCTGTGTTCAGCGTCTGCTATTACGCTCTGAAATGGGATTCCTTCTTTCCCGATTGGGTGAGCAAACTCATCCTCGATCCCGTGATCCGAGGCTCTTTCCCTACGGCGCTGTTTATCCTGGTCATGTATGCCGGCGCGCTGCCGTTGAGGTTCCCGATCGTCCAAAAGCTCATGAGGCTCCGGGCGGAGCTCTCCATCTTTGCCTGCATCGTCACGCTGGGACACAACGTCACCTACGGAAGCGTCTATTTCAGGGCCATGGCGATAGGTTTCAGGGACGTCTCCATTCAACACGCGGTCGCCACCCTGATCACGGTTCTCCTTTTGATGATCATGCTTCCGCTTTTTGTCACATCCTTTCCCTCCGTTCGGCGTAGAATACAGCCGATGAGATGGAAGCGTCTGCAGCGTTGGGCCTATCTGTTTTATGGCGGCATTTATCTCCATGTGGCATCGCTCTATATCTTTGATTTGAAAAGAAAATCCATCGAATTTGCTTCTTACACCCTTGTTTGGGGGCTGTATGCGTTCCTGAGGATCGGGAAAGCTCTTAAGAGCCGCCGTAAAAAACAAAAGGGCGGGTCCCCCCTTGCCGGGGACGGAGTGGGCTGATATAGTAGCGTCACGTTCGAGGACCGTCTCGACCCTATCCCTCGGTCCTATCCATCCTATCCATGGAGGGAGATCAAATGGGAGGGAGACCAATGCGGATTGTTTTGGCGGCACGGCAGGGTTTTACCTGACGCTCCTGTGAGATGCAGGGACTGCATGGACAGGGGAGGGTGTCGTGTTGCCGAAAGCCGTGACGCGGGCGGGCGTTTGCCGCTCCGTGTGTCGTGTGTCCTCCGGCTTGTTTCAGCGCCCCTTTCGTCATCCCCCTGTTTTTCCCATTTTTTATTTTTTTATTGACTTTTACCGGCTTTTTTGGCTTTTGTCGGTTTTTGTTGTCCCATGCCCTGGCTCGGACAAGGTCCGTTGCCCGCTCGGGCCGTCCCTATCGGGCTTTCGCGTTCCGTTCCGGAGCAGCCTAAACCGGACTTGTCCCGTTTTCTCCCCCGTCGGGAGAGGGAAACCTGTTCAATATCAATATCGAAAAGGAAAGAGGTAGATTCTTATGAAGTACGGTCGCACGTATAACTTTTCCGCCGGCCCCGCCATGATGCCCGAGCCCGTCCTGGAGGAGATCGCCGCCGAGATGATGAACTACCGCGGAAGCGGCATGTGCGTCATGGAGATGAGCCACCGCTCCAAGGTCTTCGAGGATATCCTGGCCGAGGCCAAGGCCGACCTGCGCAAGCTCATGGGCATCCCGGACAACTACAAGATCCTCTTCATCCAGGGCGGCGGCCACGTCCAGTTTGCGATGGTCCCCATGAACCTGATGAAGAATGGCGTCGCCTGCTATATCGAGACGGGCGCCTGGTCCCAGAAGGCCATCAAGGAGGCGCAGAAATACGGCACGGTGAAGGTTGTCGCCTCTTCCAAGGACAAGAACTTCTCCTACATCCCCGACGGCTCCAACCTGGACATCCCCACCGACGCAGACTACGTCTATATCTGCGAGAACGAGACGATCCACGGCGCCACCTACTTCAAGCTGCCCGACACCAAGGGCAAGGTCCTGGTCTCCGACCAGTCCTCGATGTTCCTCTCCCGCCCCTGCGACGTGAGCAAATACGGGCTCATCTGGGCCGGGGTGCAGAAGAACGTCGGGCCCGCCGGAATGGCCGTCGTCATCATCCGTGAGGACCTGATCCGCGACGACCTGGCCCCCACGGTCCCGACCTACCTCAGCTACAAGATCCACGCCGACGCCGACTCCCTCTACAACACGCCCAACTGCTGGGCCATCTACTGCTGCGGGAAGATCTTCAACTACCTGCTCGATAAGGG
>CAUPUB010000130.1:0-4925 GCA_963514535.1 uncultured Fretibacterium sp. | reverse complement strand
CGACCCCCGATCCAGGGAGCCGTTGGTGGTCTGTGTCTCCCGGCTCGTGGAGCAGAAGGGGTTCTCCCTCATCCTCTCCGCACTCGACGCGCTCCCCGAGCTCGGCGCGAAGTTCGTCTTCCTGGGCAGCGGGCACGGCTGGATCGAGAACGCCCTCAGTCAGGCGAGCGAGCGCTTCCCGGACACGCTGCGGTTTTTCCGGGGCTACAACGAACCGCTGTCCCACCTCCTCTACGCGGGCGGCGACATCTTCCTGATGCCCTCGGTATTCGAGCCCTGCGGCCTGTCCCAGATGATCGCCATGAGGTACGGGACCGTCCCCCTCGTGCGCGAGGTCGGGGGCCTGAGGGACACGGTGACAGACGCCGACGCCCCCGGAGGCGGGAACGGGTTCACCTTCCAGACCTGCGACGCCGCCGGCATGCTCTGGGCCCTGAGGAGGGCGGTCGCGCGTTTCGGCGACGCCGGGTACTGGAACGCGCTCCGCGCGCGGGGGATGGCCGGAGATTTCTCCTGGGACCGCTCCGCGCTGCTCTACAGGGACCTTTACCAAACGCTTTAGCCCGCCTCGCCGTTTCCCCCCTCGGGCCTTTCTTCTCGAGTTTCCTTTCCAGGCTTTTTTCCCGGCTTTCCGCCGGAGGTCCGCAGGTTGGGGCGCCGTTTCGCGCGATAGTTTTCATGCGATAGTTTTCATGATGCAGCATGTGGCAGCAGGGAGTGTTTCCCTACGAAAGGGGATGTCGTTAATGAACGGAGGAAAGTACGGAAGAGTGCTGGGGGTCGTTCTTGCAGGGGGGAAGGGGGAGCGGCTGATGCCGCTGACGCGGTACCGGGCCAAGCCCGCCGTCTATTTCGCCGCCAAGTACCGCATCATCGACTTCGCCCTGTCGAACCTGATCAACAGTGGCATCTTCGCCGTTTACGTCCTGGTCCAGTTCAAGAGCCAGTCCCTGAATGAACACATCGAACGGGGATGGCAGTTCGGTGGCGCCCTTCGCGGACGGGATTTCTTCGTAACGCTGGTCCCGGCGCAGATGTGGCGCGGCGAGCATTGGTTCCAGGGCACGGCCGACGCCGTCTTCCAGAATATGCACCTCGTCTCCCTCTTCAGGGCGGACCGGGTCTGTATCTTCGCGGCCGACCACATCTACAAGATGGACGTGGACCAGATGCTGCAGTGGCACGCCGAGCAGGAGGCCGACGTGACCCTTGCGGCGAACGTCGTCCCCGTCTCCGAGGCCAGCCAGTTCGGCTGCATCAAAACCGACGCGGCAGGACGCATCGTCGAGTTCCTGGAGAAGCCGGCCGTCCCACCCGAGATCCCGGGCAAGCCGGGGTTCAGCTACGTCTCGATGGGGAACTACATCTTCGAGCGCAGCGTCCTGGAGGAGGTGCTCATCGACGACTCCCAACAGCCGACAAGCCACGATTTCGGGCGGGACATCATCCCCAACCTCGTCGCCCGGAAGGCGCGCGTCTATGCCTACGACTTCTCCACCAACGTCCTGCCCCACTCGGCCGTGGAGGCCGAGCGGATGTACCAGTGGCGGACGGACAGGCCCTACTGGCGCGACGTCGGGACCCTCAAGGCCTACTGGCAGGCCCACATGGAGCTCCTGAGCCCGGAGTCCGAGATGACGCTCTACAACCCCCTCTGGCCCATCCGAACCGTCTCCTTTGCCGATCCGCCCTCCTACTCCTACCCATCCAACGGGCACGACTGCATGGTCAACCGGGTGCTGGCCGCCGAGGGGAGCCGTATCCTGGGGGCGACCGTCTCCAGCTCCGTGCTGTCCCGTAACTGCGTCATCCAACCGGGGAGCGTCATCGAGGATAGCATCATCGGCCAGGGTGTGGTCATCGGGCAGAACTGCCGCATCCGGCGCGCGATCATCGACGCGCACAACTACATCGCCGACGGCACGGTCATCGGGGAGGATCCCGAGGCCGACGCCCGGGACTACTTCGTCGATCCTCACTCCGGCCTGGTTACGGTGGGGATGCCCCGCATCCTCTACCAGAAGGAGTGCGACGAGAAGGCCATGGACAGCTTTTCCTGGAGCACGTTCAGCTAAGGCCGCCGGAGGGACGCAGCAGCAAGAACGGCCTCAAGGCAAGGACAACCATAACAGAGAGGGGAGCGGCCGGTGCCGCTCCCCTCTGCTCTTTCCTCTTATACAGTCTTTTGGCTTTGGGATCAGCCCTTCAAAGCCACCCGCCTGGCACCCGAAGCACTGCCAGAGGACACCTTAAAGCGCGAAAGAGCCCCCTTCAGCCTATCTGCCAGGACCGCAAGGCCGTCCGCCTGTTTCGCGACCTCCTCCGCCACCTTATACCAATTCGCGTCTAAAGGGCAAGAAAGGCTCCCCTGATAAAGCCCCTGCTGAAGAATCTAAGTTGGCTTTGCGGGATGTGGGGTGGCGTCCAGTGCGGTCAGTTGATCTCCTCGATGTGGGAGATGTACTCGAGCGAACGCAGGGCTTCGATGATCTCGCTGTGTTTTTTGTACTTCTTCAGCTCGGCGCTGTTGATGGTCAAGGATACGGTATAGACGCTCAGGCCCGAGTTCAGGTATGCGGGATTGGATTCTATGTCCTCGATCCGGATCCCCAGGCTCCGGACCGTCGTGACGAAGTACTGCAGGTTGCCCTTGCTCTTCAGCTCCAGATGGATCTCGAAATGGTTCGAGTTATCCTTCATGTACGTTTCGATGGGTGGAAACAGGGCCAGGCTGGAGAATAGGGCCAGGAAGGAGATCGTCGCCACCGTGTAGAGCCCGGCTCCCAGCGCCATTCCGACCAGCCCGCAGCACCAGAGGGCTGCCGCCGTGGTCAGGCCCTTGATCTGGCTCTTCGAGCTGAACAGGATGGCGTTGACACTGACCATCGCGGCGCCGACTACGGCCGCCGCCGAGATGAGGGGGAAACTCTCCGCTGCGGATTGGCAAAGATACAGGTCCGTCAGCATGGCCGTCGTGGAGGCCAGGGATACGAGAATGAAGGTGCGCAGCCCCGCGGAGTGCCGCTTGCTGGAGCGTTCGCAGCCGATGATCGCCGCCAGCATAACCGACAACAAAATCCTCAGTACGACGGAGCGGACGCTGAGCTCCCCCGTCCAGCCCCCCAGCATTGCAGCGGCCAGGTCATTGATTTGTGTATTCATGACACCTAAAACCTCCTCAGGCGCGAACGGCGGATGTTCGCGTAGCGGCGGCTCGCCTCCATCGCCGCATATTGATTCTCCGACGCCTCCAGAAATGCCTCCTCCTCCTCGGAGAGGAGGGATTTGGGGGGCTGGAGCTCCTTCTGTATTTTCTGTATCCTCTCGATCAGCAATTCTATAGTGGACCTCTGCCCCTCGCTCGCCGGGAGGTCCTCCTCCGGGATGATGTCCTCCAGCCGCGTGTGATAGGAGCCCGACAGATACAGCGAGAGCTTTGCGCAGCCCGGCCCGATCAGCTCGTAAAGGACGCTGGAGGCGAGGATGATCGTCTGCAGCGCCCCTCCCATCTCCCCGCCGAGCGTCCTCGCTCCGAGGGCCGCGAGGCCGATGGCGACGCCCGCCTGCGGGATCAGGGCCAGCCCGAGGTAGTTCCTGACGTTTTTCGGCTTGTGCACGAGAAGACATCCCCAGAACGCGCCGGCGTATTTCCCCAGTATCCGGACGATGAAATAGACGACCCCGACGAGAAGGAGCGGCGCGCTGCCGACGGCGGCCGAGGTGCTGAAGAGCGCGTCCAGCTCGAACGACAGCCCCGACCGGACGAAGAACAGAAGAAGGAGCGGAGGGCTGAAGTAGTTCAGCTGTTTGAACAGCTTGTCGTCCTCTGTGAGGTTGACGTAGACCATGCCCATCGACATGCAGCCCAGCAGCGGGGAGACGTCGAAGAGCGTGCAGATGCCACAGAACGAGAACAGCAGAGCGATGGCGATGATCAGCCGGTTGTCGGTGGAGTGTTTTTTGAACAGCATCCACTTCATCACGAGGCCAAAGAAGCAGCCGAGGGCCAGGACCCCTGCGTTGACGGCAATCGGAAGAAGGATGTTTTTAAGATCGAATTGAAGGTCGAGTCCTCCGCCCGCCCCCGAGCCGGAGCCCGGTCCGGAGATCGAGGCGAGGGCGACGGAGATGGCGATGCCGTACTCGACCAGCCCGACGACGTTATCGAGCGCCACGACCTGCAGGAGCGTGTTGACGAAGTCCCCCCTGGCTCCCGTCTGCCGGATCGTCATCATGGTCGAGGCCGACGCGGTCGCCGAGGCGAGCGCTGCCAGAACGACCGAGAAGGCGAAATTGAGACGAAGCGCGTAATAGACGACGGCGAAGGTGAGGAGCGAGGTCAGGCACGCCTCCAGAACCGTTATGACGACCACCTTCATCCCATTCTTCCTCAGCACCGACATCCTGAAGAACTCGCCCGTGCTGAACGCGATGAAGGCGAGCGCGATGTCCGGAAGAAAATCCATGCCGTCAATGATTCTTTGGGGGATGAGGCGCAGGCAGCAGGGCCCGATCAGGATCCCGGAGACGATATAGGCGGTCACGTCGGGCAGCCTCAGGCGCTTCGTCAGGCGCGTCGCCATGAACCCGGAGAACAGCATGAGCGCCACGGATATGATGACGGCGGCGGACGAGGACGTATTCCGAAAGGCGGAGATGTAATCCGGCAACTTTGCCCCCTCCATTTATTTTGCCCCTCCATTCTGGACTCCCGAACCAGCGGCTCACAACGGCAACATCTTATAATTATAATATAACCGAGGTAACAAATATCGGCGGGGCCGGACGGAGCAAACGTTTCGTCATGCGCCGAAAGCCGGGGAAAGCGTTCGGATAAACGGTCGGGACGGGCATCCCGGGTGTGGAACGTGGCTTTTTGAGAGGAGCGAACGTGATGCTGCTGCAAGAGGAGCGAGAGAGCGTCG
>CAUPUB010000129.1:0-5213 GCA_963514535.1 uncultured Fretibacterium sp. | reverse complement strand
AGGGCGAGGCCAAAGGCAGGGCCGAGGGCGAGGCCAAAGGCAGGGCCGAGGGCGAGGCCAAAGGCGAGGCCAAAAACAGGGCTGAGACCGCGCGGCGGATGTTGGACATGAATTTTACGTCCGAGCAGATATCTCAGGTGACGGGGCTTTCTCTTGACGAGATCAAGGCGCTGCGGAACGGTTCGTCCTGAACAGATGCGCTCAAAATCCATCACAAAACGCGCGGCCCCCGAGACGGGGCCGCGCGTCGTTTCTCACTTTTTACGAAAAATCCTCACGGACTTTCTCGACGGAGAAACCTCCTGCATATCCCTCACTCCAGCATCCTCAGGAACGCCTCCTCGTCGATCACGGAGACGCCCAGTTCCCGGGCCTTTCTCAGCTTCGAGCCGCCACCCTCGCCCGCGACGAGGTAGTCGGTCCTGGAGCTGACGGTCGCGGTGGCCGTCCCGCCAAGGGCGCGGACCCGGGCCTCGGCCTCGGACCGCTTCATCGAGGAGAGCTCCCCGGTGAACACGAAGCTCTTGCCCGACAGGGCGCCGCTCTCCTCCCCTCCCCTCTCCTTCTCATCCCCGACGAAATCCAGGCCCCTTTCCCGGAGCCGGCGCAGCAGGTCCCGGTTCGCAGGTTCCCGGAAGAACGCCTCGACCGAGGAGGCGATGACGGGACCGACCCCGTCGATCCCCGCAAGCTCCTCCTCGGAGGCCTCCTCCAGGCGGTCCAGGTGGCCGAAGTGACCGGCCAGAAGCTCCGCGACGCGCGTCCCGACGTAGCGGATGCCCAAGGCCGCGAGCAGGGAGGACAGCGGGCGCCTCTTCGATGCCTCGAGCCCCGCCAGGAGGTTCCGGGCCGACTTCTCCCCCATCCTGTCCAGGGCGGCCCAATCCGCCTCGGTCAGGTCGTAGATGTCCGCCAGGTCCCGGACCCTCCCCGTATCGACCAGCTGTTCCGCCAGGCGTTCGCCGAGCCCCCGGATGTCCAGGCCAGCCCGCGAGGCGAAATACCGCAGGCCCTCCTTCAGCTGGGCCGGGCAGGAGGACCGGTTCGGGCAGCGCCATGCCGCCTCGTCCGGCAGCCGTACCGCCTCCGCGCCGCACGCCGGGCAGCGCTTTGGCATGAGGAAGGGCGTCTCGCTCCCCGTCCGATACTCCGTCTCCACGCGGACCACCTCCGGGATGATCTCGGCCGCCTTGCGAACGCGCACCATGTCCCCGACCCGGATGTCCTTGCGCCGAATCTCATCCTCGTTGTGGAGCCCCGCCCGCTGCACCGCCGTCCCCGCCAGCCGTACCGGCTCCAGGTTCGCCACCGGGGTCAGGGCGCCCGTCCTGCCGACGGAGACATCAATGCTCAGGACGCGGGTCAGGGCCTCCTCGGGAGGATATTTGTAGGCCACGGCCCAGCGCGGCGCGTGCGAGGTCGCACCGAGCCCGTCCCAGAGCCCGATATCGTCGAGCTTCACCACGACCCCATCCGTCACGTAGTCCAGCCCGAAACGCCCCTCCTGCCATTTTTCGATGAACCCCTCGACCTCGTCCAGGCCGGAACAGCGTTCCCACGCGGGCTGGACCGGAAGCCCCCGCTCCGCGAGCCAGGACAGGGCATCGCTCTGACGCGCGATCCCGAAGGTCCGGGGCTCCAGGACGTAGTACAGGAATATGTCGAGCCCGCGCTCCGCGGTCACGGCCGGGTCCAGCTGGCGCAGCGTCCCTGCAGCGGCGTTGCGGGGGTTGGCGAACAAGGGCTCCCCGCGCTCCTCCCGGTGGCGGTTCAGCGCCTCGAAACGGCTCCGGGTCATCAGCACCTCCCCGCGCACCTCCAGGCTTCCGGGCACGCTCCCCCTCAGGCGCATGGGCAGGGAATGCAGGGTGCGCAGGTTCCCGGTGACGTCCTCCCCCACGCGCCCGTCGCCCCGGGTCGCCCCGCGGACGAAGAGCCCATCCTCATACAGGAGGGAGACGGCCAGGCCGTCGATCTTCATCTCGCAGGTAAAGGACCAGTCCGCCGCATCCGCGTCCGGCACGGCCCCCCGCATCCGGGCCAGGAACGACGCCAGTTCCCCCGAGTCGAAGACGTTGTCGAGCGAGAGCATCGGGCGCCGGTGCTCGACCTTGCCGAACCCCTCCAGGACCGCGCCGCCGACGCGCCGGGTCGGGGAATCGGGCCGGGCGAGCTCCGGATGCTCCTTTTCCAGGTCGGCCAACTCACGGACCAGGGCGTCATAGTCCGCATCGGAGAGCTCGGGAGCGTCCTTTTCGTAATAGAGACACGCGTGATGCGCGACGAGTTCGAAGAGCTCCTCCATCCGCCGTTCGGCGTCAGGTTTGGCATCAGATTGAAGGGACATGTCCAGACCTCCTGTAGATAAGGAAACGAAAAGGCCCCGAGACGATGCGGGCACGCTGGTGCTCGGAGCTCAACATCCCATCGGAGCTCAACATCCCATCGGAGCTCAACATCCCATCAGTATTTGAAGAGCGTGATGGTCTCCATAATGTGCTCGGACTTGACGGCTACCTCATGGCTGGCCTTCGATATGCAGTCAATGGAGACCGTTTGGCCTCTGATGTCCTCTGTCGCCTTATCGGCCGTAGCTGCATTTTCATCCGAGACCCTGGACAGGTTCGATATGATATCGACCACCTGTGTCTTCTGTCCCCTCATCTTCACACTCCCCTCGTTGAGGGCCTTTGAGGTTTTGATGACGTTCTCGATGGCGCTGGAGATCCCGTTGAACTTCGCGTTGGTGTTCTGGATATGCCCGTTCTGGACATCTACAAACGCCTGAGTCTGCCCCATCAATTCGACGGCCTCCCGTACTCTGCCGAGCAGACCGTCGATGGTGCGCGTGATCTCGTCCGTAAAGGTCGAGGTTTCCTCCGCCAGCTTGCGTACCTCCTCGGCCACCACAGAAAAGCCCTTTCCCGCCTCCCCCGCCCGTGCGGACTCGATGGCCGCATTCAGAGCCAGGAGATTGATCTGATGGGCAATCCCTCGAACCATCTCGCTGGCCTTGGAGATCGCGGCGACACTTGTGCTGATCTCGGTAATCGAGTCGCAAGCTTTTTTCGACAGAGCGGTACTCTCGGCCGCGGAAGCATTCAGTTTCTCCAGGGCGCCGATCCCCTCGGCAACCAGACTCGTAACCGAACCAGCGTCCTGCCCCAACACATCAATCAGCTCCAGATCCTCATCGAGCAAATCTCCCAGCATTTTGATGTTGCAGGCGCCGACCTCCGCATCTTTTGCCTGAGAGAGGGCGGACTCCGTCATCTTTTCTATGGACAGGTTCAAGTCATTTGCGGCGCCGGCGGCATCGGTAGTCATCGCACTCAGCTCTTCGGCTGAGGCGGTCAGGGAGGCGGCATCATGGACAATCGCCAGGACAATTTCCCGGACCTTCTCGATAAAAGCATCCACATTGAAGGCAATTTCCGCGATCTCGTCCCTGCCGGACACATTGAGACGCTGCGTCAAATCGCCGGCGCTGTGAGCCAATTCATCCAGAAGCCGGTTGACCTTAAGCAGAGTACGAATCTTACTGTACAGCACGATAAAGGTCCCCAGGATAACCAGAATCAGCAGAACTGTCCCGGCAATCATCAAGCCGAGTTTTTGGATGGAGGTACGCCAAGCCTTTTCAACACGCTTCGCGGCCATGTCTCGAATCTGCCTTTTAAACTCCCCAACATACCCTCCGATAATCCCCTTGCTCCTCTCGTAGTTCTCGTCGAACAGCAGGCGCTGGGCCTCTTCCTGTTTTCCGGCCTCCAATGCCTTCATGGCGATCTCCTCGACCTTGGCCAGCTTATGGGACTCCGAAGCACTTTTTTCCAAAAGTTCAAGGTACTGCACGGGCGCCCCCAGCTCCTCCAGGCGTGTAATGACTTTCTCCCGGCGGCGGGTCTCACGGATCTCCCGCCAATAGTTCTCGAAATGGGCCTTCTTTCCGGTCTGGACATAATAACGGACCTCATCCGTCAAATAGTCCGAGGCCGCACTCAAGGTATTGGACAGCTCGACATACTCGAGCCGCTCCTCAAAAAACCTGTGTTCCTCAAGAATGGCCGATCGAAGCAACAAAATTCCCATTAAAACTACAATTAAAGATACAGCAGCAACTGTCCCGGTAACAAGCAGGAGTTTCCTGACCTTCATATTCCAATGCTCCCCTCTGAGATCTCCCCGCAGGACGCGAACATTTTTAAGCAGCGCCGACAATCCCGTAAGGGCATTTTACCAGAAAACTCCATTGCCTCCGCCCGTGAAAAGAGCAGAGGGGCTAGATTGTCGATCAAAACGCAAGTGGAGGTCCGGAGCGATTTTTTATATTGAGATAGTTGACGACCGCCGGCCTGGCCGAGTGCCGTTAAGTCTGTCGGGCACCGAAATGAGTGGCATAGTGTGTCGAAAGGTAAAGCTTGGCGAGATGTTGGGAATCGGCGCAGCCGACACCTTTGAGCTGGGACTGAAAGCCGGGTTCTCTAACGTTTTCAACAAGGGCAGCAAGTTCGTCTACAACTTCTCAGCAGGGAGTAAGGTCGTCGGTAAGAAGGCGGATACGGCCGTCGAGATCTCCGGGACGCAGAATGCGAATTGGGGAGATAACTGGACGAACAAGAACTCAGACGTCACGCGAGCGCCTGTGGCCTACGGCCTCGTAGCTGATAAGGTAAAGGGTAAGGATGTGAGCTTCAAGAACTACTACCTGAACGAGAAGACGGGCGAGGTCTACGAGGGCGATATCGTCCTGCGTACCAATGACGAAAGCATCGTTAAGGATAAATCGCTGGCTGGTTTCGAGGTGGGCTTTGTCGGCCAGGTGGCGAAGAAGGACGTGAAGCTGAGCGACCTGGACAAGTTCTGGGACCCGCAGGGGCGCTTTATGCTGAAGGATGCCCAGACGCTGACCCTGACCCAGGGCGACGGCAAGCAGACCAAGGTGACGCTCTACGCCAACGATACCCTTGAAGACGTGGCCAGGAGAATCAACAACGCTATCAGCGAGGGCCTGGGGCAGGGTGCGTATATCGGTAAGGGCCAGCCAGGCGATAAGTTCGCGGTATTCGTGAATCAGGATGGGGGTGCTGGGCCGGAGACGGTCGCAGGCACCATCGTGATCCGCTCCCTGATCCCTGGCTCGACGGGCAGGCTGAACTTCGCCGGCGACGAGGACGTGATCAAGGCGCTGTCGCTGAACGTGCTCCAGGATG
>CAUPUB010000128.1:0-5325 GCA_963514535.1 uncultured Fretibacterium sp. | reverse complement strand
ATCGAACACGCCTGTCTGCACCTGATCTACGCCCGGTTCTTCACGAAGTTCCTGGTGGACATCGGGCTGATGAAGGTTCGGGAGCCCTTCGTCAATCTGCTGACCCAGGGCATGGTGATCAAGGATGGGGCCAAGATGTCCAAGTCCCTGGGCAACGTCGTGGACCCGACGGAGATCGTCGGGAAGTACGGCGCGGACACGGTCCGGCTCTTCATCCTCTTCGCCGCGCCACCCCAGAACGATCTGGACTGGTCGGAGAGGGGCGTGGAGGGAGCGCACCGTTTCCTGGGACGCGTGTGGCGCTACGTCGAGGAGCACCTCGAAGTTCTGAGGACCGCGGGGAGCTCCGTTCCGATGAATCGGCTCCAGGACCCCGTCCTGCGGGACTTCAAGCGCAGGATCCACACGACCATCGAGGCCGTGACCCGCGACATCGACAAGGAGAAGCAGTTCAACACGGCCATCGCGCGCCTGATGGAGCTGACCAACGCCCTCTACTCCTTCGCCGCGGAGGGGGCAGAGGCGGACGCCCTGCGGCGCGAGGCCGTGAGCGTCCTGCTGGGCTGTCTGTCCCCGTTCTCCCCCCACATCGCCGAGGAGCTCTGGGAGATGCTGGGAAACACGGACCTTATCAGCGTCGCCCCCTGGCCGGTCGCCGAGGCGGACGCCCTGGCCCAGGATGCCGTGACCGTCGTCGTGCAGATCAACGGCAAGGTACGTGCCAAGCTGGAGCTGCCAGCCGGGCTGGACAGCGCGGACCTCGAGGCCCGGGTGATGGCCAACCCCACCGTCGGGGAACGCCTGGACGGACGGCCCGTCGTCAAGACGATCGTCGTCCCGGACAAGCTGGTCAATATCGTCGTCAAGGGCTGAGGCACCCGGGCACTCGATATCGGCATCCTCTCATGTCCGACCTTTTTCCATGTCCCGCCTCATCGTAATCGAGGGGCACGAGGGCCAGCGTCGTCAGCTCGCGGAGCAGCTGGCGGCGCTCTCCGAAAAAGGCTTCGCCCTGGCGGGAAAGCTCGAGGCCGGCACGGCGTTCCGGGACTGGAAGGAGCTCTTTGCCTCCGCGGGCGCGCGTGGGCTGTTCGAAGCCCGGACGGTCACGGTGGCCGAGGGCGCGGAGGCGCTGGGTCCCTTTCCCGACGAGCTGGCCTCCATTCTGGAGGGCAGCCTGGAGGACGATCCGGAGGGTGGCGGGGCGGAGAGCGTCGTCGTCGCGACCTTCGCGGGGGACACCCGGAAGATTTTTTCCAGGGAGACCCTGGCGCTCAAGAGGATTCTGTTCCTCAAGGCGGAGGCGTCCGTACCGCCCTGGAAGCGAAAGGACTGGCTCCTCGGCCTGGCCCGGGAGCGCGGCTGCCGACTGAACCCCGCGGCCGCGGCCCTGTTGGGCGAGTCGCTGGAGTCTCAGGAGGAGCTGCGTTCGGAGCTCGACAAGCTGTCCTTCTACGCCTCCGGCAGGGAGATCGGGGTCGACGACGTGAGGGCGCTCTCCTTCGACGAGGGGGCCAAGGCACTGCTTCAATTTCTCGACGGACTCTGTCAGGCCCGCCACGGCGAGGTGGTGCGGAGCCTGCGGCACCTCCGGTCCGATCCCTCCCCGCTGCGCCTTTTGGCCGCGCTGGGCAACCGACTGCGTCCCGCGCTCTATCTGGCCTGTTTCCCGGAGGACGAGGCGACGGCTTTGCGGGCCTCCGGCGGCTCCCGGGACCACGCCGTGAGGATGTCCCGACTCGCCCTCGGAAACTTCGGTGCGGAGGCGATCAAGCGCTTCATGCTGGGGGCCGCCGGCCTCTCCTGGAGGGAGAAGACCTCCGCCGCCGGGGGCTGGCTGGACTTCGAGCTCCTCCTCTGGGAGCTCCTGCGCCACGCCTCTGGCAAGGGACCGGGACAAAAACCGAATCGCCCCACATCCCGATACGGTAAGGGATAAATGTGCTAAAATCGAAGCGGAAGCCGCCCCCACGGAAGGGGGAAGGCCCGGCCACGGGCAGGCCCCGACCATGGGTAGGCTTCCGGGTCCGCTCTCAACATCTCTTTTATCCGCTATCTGAGAAACGGAGGCGAAGGTCGATGGAAGTACGTTTTGTGCAGCGAGGGACGGAGATCGACGACAAACTGCGAAGTTACATGGAGGGCAAGGTCTCCAAGCTGGAGAAGTTCTTCAGGAAGATCCTGAACAGCCAGGTGGTCGTCAGCCTTCATAAGGGCAACTTCAACGTGGAGACGACGGCCAACGCCAACGGCGTCATCTTGCGGGCGGAGGAGAACGCCAACGACCCCCGCAGGGCTTTCGACCAGGCGCTGAAGAACCTGGAGCGCCGAATCAAGCGCCACAACGACTACCTCAAGAACAAGGGGCAGTACCAAGGCGACGCCGAGTTCTCCTTCAGCCTGGACGAAACGGTGGACGCCCCCCTTGAGGGCGCCGAGCTCCAGGACCCTGTCATCGAGAAGGTGAAGAAGATCCCCGTGCACCCCATGGACCCCAGGGAGGCCGTGATGCAGATGGACCTCGTGGGACACACCTTCTTCATGTTCCAGAACGCCGATACGGGCGACATCAACGTCGTCTACAAGCGTAAGGACGGCAACTACGGACGCCTGGAGCCCATGAAGTAGGGCTCTCGTTCAGCCACCCTAAACACGCAGCATACGCGAGAGCGGCCCTTGAGGGGGCCGCTCTTGTGAGATGCAGGCGTCCCTTTCGGCGCGCTCTGCCACTCACTCCAGTGCCCGGCACTTAGATTCTTCACCAGGGGGATTCATCAGAGGCTTCATCAGAGCCGGTCGCCTGCTGGCGTCGATGCGCGACAATTGTGCCGCGCATCGACATAAGCGATCGACACGGCATCTGCGGCCTACGGCCGCAGATAAGCAGACCGCTAACGAGCACTAGCGAGTCATGCGGGTCGCTTAGAGGCTTCATCAGAGCCGGTCGCCTGCTTAACGGAATATCGGCGCGATCGCCCATTTCCCGTTGCCTGGACCATGCCCTCATCCATAAGTTCTGAAAGAAGAACCCTCACCCTCGCCGGGCTGAGACCGATATACCGCGCAATTTCCCCGGTTCCGGCACTTTCCTCGGAGGCAAGGAAGGCAGTGATCTTCACCCTGTTCTCCAGGGTCTTCGCAGACTTACCCCTGCTGCCATTCGCCTCCGTTTTTTCCGCTTGTTTTTTCCGCTTGTTTTTTCCGCTTGTTTTTTCCGCTTGTTTTGGGGTAAAAGCAAGCGTTAAGATCGTGCGGTCCGGGCCGTACCGCTCCTCGACGACGGGCTCCTTCCAGCCCTGGGACTCCCACACCGCATAGATATCCGGAACGCCGCTCCCGGCGCGCTCTCCGATGCCGATCATGTTGAACATCTTCATCAGCGCCTTGTTCCGAGGGTCGGAGATGCCACCCTTCAGCATCTGCTCCCTGCCCGTGCGGATGCAGCCGGGATTCTCCATGACGATGGCGTCGCTGCCCTTCTTGACGACGACGCCCCGCGCCACGAAAAAATCCGTGTTCACCAGACAGTTGGCCAGGGCCTCGCGGAGGGCCTTGTGAACGGGGGTATCGTCGACGCGCGTCACGCCCTCCAGCTTGAAGGGTCTCTTCAAGTCCTTCACAAGTTTCGAGTACACCAGGAAAAAGAAGTCAAACAGGTTCCCCGTCCAGTCCCCGGAGCTCGACTGCAGGCGGTCCGTCCATCGGAGGGCAGGGTCCAGCGTCTCACGGTAGTCCAGGAAGTACTCCGGATACTCGTCCAGGATGCGGAACTCCTCGCCGAACATCAAAAGTCCTGCCGCCGTGGGGTGCAGCCTTTTATCCGCCTTTGCCCTCTTTGCCGCGCCGATCCGCTCCAGGTATTCCTCATCGTCCAGGCTTTCCCAGACATGCCCGGTGCGGTAGGCACTGTGCCGGTTTCGGTAGGCGTGGACCGTGTCCAGGTCCAGGTCGCCAATCTCGAAATTCTCGAGGACCTTCATGTCGGAGGTCTCCTCCGTCTGGTCGCGAAGCATGGCCTTGACCTCGCTTCGTGTGCAGTGGTAATCCCCCTCGCCGTTTCGGCGGAACGTGCCGCCAAAGAGGTCGTCGTTGATATAGACGGGCCTGACCTCGCGCTCCGCCCTCGGAACACGGATGGAGAGGACAAGATCCTCCCCCACCTTGCAGTCCTTCACATCCTCCTCGGCCAGGAGGTTGACGCTCACCTTTTTGCCGTCGTTAAGGACGCTCCACAGGTCCCTCCGCAGCTTCTCCACGTCCTTCGCGCCAAGCCCGGCTGTCTCGAAGCTGCCGTCCTTCTTCTCGCTCACTCCAAGCAGGATAAGGCCCCCATAGCCGTTTGCCATGGAGGAGTAGGTCTCCCAGAGGCTCCTGGGCAGGCCGCCCTTCGCCTCCTTGACCTCGAGGCGGTTGTCCTCCCGGTACTCCTCGAACTTCCCGATATCAAACTCCATGGCGTTCCGCCCCCAGCCTTTTATTTCGATAGGGCAATTCCGTTTTCTATTGTATCTGGAAAGAAAGGTATTCAGCAATAAAAATATTTGTGCTCGAAAATATTTCAACACGAACTCGATACCGGTGCACGGCCCTCTGGACGAGATCACCCGGCCTTTGACTGCGCCGCAAATCCGCAGGTTGCGATAGCCTTATGAGGAATAAAGTGAGTTATTGCATAGATTGCTCCAATTCTCATTTTGCACCCGCCAGGTGCGGCGGAAAGCATGCAAAATCTGTCTCTACCACACGTTAAAAATTTTGCCTGCGGATTTGGTTAGACTGCTGCTTACCCTCCGCCAAGGTCGTCTATCTGCACATGCTGGGAGGCGACACCCACTCCATCCTGGGCAGCGCAGGTATATCGATGCGTTCGCCGAACAGCTTCGCAAGATGAAGGGCGAGGGATACGAGCTGATCCTGACCTCCCACCACACGCCCGAGAAGCCCGAGGCCCTGGACGAGAAGATCGCCTATCTCGAAAAGACGAAAGAGATCCTGAGCGCCTCCAAGACGAAAAAGGATTTCGTCGCGGCCATGAAGAAGGCGTTCCCCGACTATCAGGGCGAGGGATATCTGGAGATGAGCGCCGCCAACCTCTACAAATAGTCCTGACTCCAGCTCAGACCGCACCCTGGCCAAACAACGGAAACAAACGGGAAGAACCGCTGCCTCGAACCGGGGAGCGGTTCTTCCTATTAGCGGTTCTTCCTATTAAACGAAGCATACAAATGATTTGAAATCACGCGGAGGTCCCGTTCGCGAACGCCAGCTCATCCCCCTCGACGTCCACCGACACCTGCGTCCCGGCGGGGAACTGACCGGAGAGCA
>CAUPUB010000127.1:0-5383 GCA_963514535.1 uncultured Fretibacterium sp. | reverse complement strand
CCGTACCAGGGGAACCGGCACGACCCGGCGAGCCTGCACAAGTACATGTACGCCAACGCGAACCCCGTGAACAACGTCGACCCGACGGGAATGTGGACGTTGGGCGAGTTGGGCGGAGCTATGGCGGGCCAGGGAATCCTGGCCGGGTCGAGCGGGCTGAACTTTGCCGCGATGCTGGGGCTGATGGGAGGCCGCGCAAAAGCGATCGTAGGCGCGACGATTGCGCTTTCGTTGCTTACCGAAAAGTTTATGGAGTCGGCGCTTAACGGCGACATAAAGTTTGTGACGCTGTTAAGCATGTTGAGAAGAGCCATTTTAAACACGGTAACAGGTCCAATTAATGCAACATCCGATGGGGAATTTACTCAAGAGGAAAATGAGGGCGCTGTTGAGGAGCTTGATAAGCCTGGTAATACTCATGGAGGACATATCAAGAAGGAGAAGCATTGTTGGTTGGAGAAGTTTGGACTGGACCCAAATGATCCCAATGACTGGGAAAAAATCAAGTTCATTATATCCACGGTTTTAACAAGCGGCACAAAAATAGCCAATGGAAATTCGTGGAGGAGAATCCTTGAGGTTACTGTGAATGGGGTAAAAGCTATTGTAGAGGTCAGATATTACATAAAGGATGGGGGGATCCTATCCATTGGCACAGCATTCGTCCAGAAATAGATGCAAGTCTGGGAAAATGTCAATGAAGCCTTTTTCACCCAAATCCGCAGGCAAAATTTTTAACGTGTGGCATGTGGCAGGGGCAAGTTTTGCGCATCTTTCCACCGCACCTGGCAGGTGAAAGGTCAGAGTTTGCTTAACCTGTACAACGACGGGCTTGATCCTCAGTAAAGCCGTCGCAACCTGTGGATTTGGGTTTCAATTTACCTGTTACGTTTGACTTGATAATCCAGCGACATTTGCTGTGGTTGCTAATTGTGCAGTCCGGCAGGAGAGCGAATCAGCCCACCCCCTGCCGGAATGAGTTGAGGCAAGGTGATCGATGTGGTAGTTTTCGTTGAGGTAAAGGGCTTGTTGGAGCTGGAGCGCGCCGAAAAATGGGAAGAAGCCCGAGCCCTGTTGTACAAACAGTGGAATGCGGATCGAGGAAACGTCGATTTGTTCCTCAGGGTGTTTTCGGAGTGCTGGTATGTGCTGTGCGAGTGGGATGCCGTCGTAAATGCCAAAGGATTGTCCTGGGATATCTTTCAGGATACGCTCATCGAGTGCACGACGTACGGCTTGGCCCATTTCGGCAAGGAGACACGTTTTTTGTGGGCAGGGGGATATATGATCGCATTGTTTCCTGACCTGTTTTATCGTGGTGAGGGCCTTGACAAGAAGGATATCGACGCCCTGTATCTGGAATGGGAGTCCAAAGCTTATGAAATGTCGGAATTGGCGGGCAGACAGGATCCGGACGACCCGCTGATAAGATATTACTACGTAAGGTTGCCTTCTGTCCTTGCAAGAGGAATCGACGAATATAAAGAAGCAAAGAGACGGTTGGTCCCGCTTCTTGGTCAGTATTTTCCAGGTGATACCGCTATCGAGGAGTATTTCAGAGATATCTGAGCATAAGCAACGCCAGGGAATCGATACCCCGAGTGAGGTATGGCGTATTGCGACTCGGGGTTTCGGTAGGGAGGATAAGATACGCCTTGAAAGGACGAAAAAGCGTATAGGATCAGCTGCAATACGTCTATATGCTTTTTCATGTATTTTTATGCATGCTTGAATCTCAGGTATAATGGCCCTTGACTTGAGATTCTTATTGGATATGCAATCCAAGGATAAAAAGGAATTGAGCGATATGAGGGTATTCCCCATGATCGAAGGGCTCGAAGAGCTTGAAAAAGAAGAGAAGTGGGAAGAAGCTCGCGTCATGCTGTACGATTTGTGGTCAACCGATAAGGAGAACATCGATTTCTTTTTGAGATTGTCCTCGGAATGCTGGTTTCTTGTGGCCGAGTGGGAAGTGGAAAAAACGGGTCCCTCGTTATTCTGTGTGGGTAAGGAACTGAACTGTTCTGTCAAAATCAAGGGGAAATTCGAGGAAAGGAGGGTGAGGAATTCAACGACCACCGGCTGAAAACCGGTGGTCGTTGAATCAGGGTTTCCTCAACATGGCCTCCGAGAATCGGAGCCGCCGCCCCAGACGGTACAGCGCGTCCCGCGCTTCGGACGGGAGGGTGGCCCCCCGGTGTGCCTCCAGCACCTCGAAGTACAGGTTCTGTGCCCGGTAGAGGCTGAGGTGCCATTGGTGTTCATCGACAAAGAGGGCGAGCATCGCGCAGATCCCGTCCGCCGCGGCGGTGTCCCCGGGGTCGCCGCAAATCCGCTCCATCCGCCGGTCCAGCCATTGGGAGACGGCGAAGCCGATGCGGGGGACGTCGAGCGCCGTCCTCCAACGTGCCGCGAGCCGGAGCTGCCCGCGGATGTGTGCAACGTCGGGTGTGTCGTGTTCCAGGGTATGGACGATGTTCGACGTCAGGGCGACCTCGGTGGCCGAGGCGATGATCCGTGGCGGCCGCATCTCCAGGGTCGTCAGGTAGTCCAGGAGCGAGTCGTAGCTGCGGACGATGGAATGGATGCTCTCCTCGATCCGGGCGACGTCCTGTTGCAGCAGCTTGTCCAGGACCCCGCGCTGGGCGTCGGCCAGGATATGGCGCAGGGAGAACAGGTCGTGCCCGAAGCGCCCGACCAATCCCCTCTCATCGGACCCGGCGAAGAGTTCGCGCAGGGCGTCCGTCTCCCCGGCCGTCACCTCCCGGACCTCCCGCTCGGGGGCGACCCCGCACAGGATGGAGGTGCCGCCCCGATAGTTGGCGGCAAAGAGGAAGGTCTCCTCCTCCCCCGTGACCTCGGAACGGACCCGAACCGTCCCGGCCGAGAAGGCGCAGGAACCCGCGGACCCCTGCGGCGGAGTTTCTTCCAAGGGCGAGATCTTTTCCGGGGTTGAGGTTTTTCCCGAATTTGAGGCTTTTTTCGGGACGAAGGCGGTCCCGGAGAAGCCCCAGCATCCCTCGGAGAAGGCGGGCGCGAAGCCCGGGAAGAGCGACGTGATCCCGTAGTGCGCGGCCAGCCGGGCCTTCGTGATCCGGCCGGGCCGGACCAGCAGCTCGTAGACCCGGGCGCCGTTTCCGAGCTCGGGGACGTTGCTGGGGGCCCTCTCCAGCATCCTCAGGAACTCGGGGGCGCAGTCCCGCCCGGAGAGGCCCCTCGCCAGCTCGATGGCGCGGGCCGCATAGCGGAGGATCTGCACCGTCTCGATGCGGGAGATGTCGTCGAAGAACCAGCCGCAGCTCGTGTACATCAGTAGGGCGGAGCGCTGCAGCTCCATCAGGGAGAGGGCCCGCGTGCGCTCCTCGGGACCGAGGGGACGCACGGCATGCCGCGCGAGCCAGCGCTCCACGTTCTCGGGCGAGCGGTCGGAGATGACGGCGATATAGGCGTCCCGGGCGCCCCAGGGGTCGGGGAAGAGCCCCCGGCCCTCGCGCTCGAAGATGTCGGCCAGTGAGTCCCTCAGCGCATCCAGGGCCTCCCTCAGGGGGCCGCGCCACCTCTGGTGGAACCCCGGTGTCCCCGCGTTGCAGCCGCAGTCCCCCCGCCATCGCTCCACGCCGTGGGCGCAGCTCCAGGAGGAGTTCTCGACGATCCGCACGGCGTGCTCCGGGGGAAAGAGCGCCAGGAACTCGCCGTAGACGGTGAGCTGGGCCTCCCGGGAGCGGTCCAGCGTCTCCAGGCAGTAGGCCAGGGCCATGTCCCCGTGGTCGTGATGGTGCCCGTAGGACTCCCCGTCCGTCGCGACGTGAGAGAGCCCCGGAGGGTTCGAGTCCGCCAGGGCGCCGGTCAGTCGATGGGCGAAGTTCTCCCCGTTGTCCAGAAGCCCTCCGAAGGCGATCTCCTGGGAGATCCGGCCGTCGTAGAAGAACAGCGCGATGCTTCGGCCGGAGGGAAGGTCGCAGCGATAGGCGCAACGGGTGTCCACCCGCTCTCCCCTCACGTCGCGCCAGGCCCCCTCCCCGAGGGGGCGGACCTCGGCGGCCTGCTTGGGGGCCAGGACGGTGAACCGGATGCCGTTCTCCGCCAGGACCTCCAGGGTCTCCGTGTTCACGGCGGTCTCGGCCAGCCACATCCCCTCGGGGACGCGCCCGAAGCGCCTTTTGAAGTCCTCGATTCCCCAGACGACCTGGGTCCTCTTGTCGCGGCGGTTGGCCAGGGGCATGATGATGTGGTTGTAGACCTGCGCCATCGCGGGACCGTGCCCGGAGAAGCGCTTCCGTCCCAGGGCGTCCGCCTCCAGGATTGCGCGGTAGCAGCGGGGCTCCCGTTCCTCCATCCAGGAGAGGAGGGTTGGCCCCACGTTGAAGCTGATCCGAGAATAGTTGTTGCAGATTTTGGCGATGTTCCCAGCAGCATCGAGGATTCGGGACGCGGCGTTTCGGCTGTAGCACTCGGCTGCGATCCGGGCGTTCCAGTCGTGCCAGGGAGCGGCCGACTCCTGCAGTTCGACGGCCTCGAGCCAGGGGTTCTCCCTCGGCGGTTGGTAGAAGTGTCCGTGGATACAGACGTAGCGGGGCATACGAAAAAACTCCCTTCACATTGCGGTAAAAAGTAAGACGTAAGACGTAAGACGTAAGACGTAAGACGTAAGACGTAAGACGTAAGACGTTAAGAATACAGGCTTCCCCTTAATGTTCGTCCGGGCTTTAGTCCAGGGTCTTGAGGTGAAAGATGACGATCGCGAGCGGGGGCAGGGTCAGGAGCAGCGATTGGGGGTATCCGTGGCAGGGCACAGGCTCGGCCTCCATCCCTCCCATGTTGCCCATGCCGCTTCCTCCGTAGACGGAGGCGTCGCTGTTCAGGATCTCCCGCCAATGGCCGGGGCAGGGGACCCCGACCCGGTAGGGCTCCCTGGGGACCGGGGTGAAGTTGCAGACGCAGAGGACGAACTCCCCCTCGCGCCTCCCCCTGCGCAGCCAGGCGATGACGCTCTGACGCCAGTCGGTGCAGTCGATCCACCGGAAGCCCTCCTGCGAGAAATCCAGCTCGTGCAGGGGAGGGCAGGAGCCGTGGACGGCGTTGAGGTCCCGGACCCACTGCTGGAGCCCGCGGAAGTCCGGCTTCTCCAGCAGGTGCCATTCCAGCGCGGCGTTGTGGTTCCACTCGAGCCCCTGGCCGAACTCCCCCCCCATGAAGAGCAGCTTTTTCCCGGGGTGCGTCCACATGTAGCCCAGCAGGAGGCGCAGGTTGGCCCGCTTCTGCCACCAGTCGCCCGGCATCTTGTTGATGAGGGACCCCTTGCCGTGGACCACCTCGTCGTGCGAGAGCGGCAGCATGAAGTTCTCGGAGAAGGCGTACCAGATGCTGAAGGTCAGCTGGTTCT
>CAUPUB010000126.1:0-5461 GCA_963514535.1 uncultured Fretibacterium sp. | reverse complement strand
GCGAAAAAATGCCCTGTCCGCCTGCTCCTCCTCGCGCATCTTCGAGACGGAGGGGCGGCTCATCGCGGGCCTTGGGGGCAGCAACGTGCTCGAGACCGGCCTGACCCTGAACCCGCTCTACGGGGCGCCGATGATCCCCGGAAGCTCGCTCAAGGGGCTGGCGGCGCACTATTGTTCCATGATGTGGGGTGCGGGGGACGAGCGTTTTCGTTCTCCTGCTCTCGATGCCAGGACCCGTCCGACCCGTCGGGCCGGGGCCATCTACGAGGTGCTTTTTGGAAAGGTCCCCATGACGGGTAAGGAGGAGGACGCCGAGGCGGGATATCTTCGTTTTTACGACGCGTGGCTCCTGCCCGCTTCCCTTCCGAATTCGCTCTGCCTTGACGTCATGACGCCTCACCACAGCGGATACTATACGGGCGAGGAAGCCCCGACGGACTTCGATGACCCCAACCCGGTTACCTTCCTTTCCGTCAGGGGATCGTTCGAGGTGCGCGTGGGATGCGAGGACCCCGACCCCGAGGTCCGGAAGAAATGGGAGGATCTGGCGCTTCGGCTTCTGGGAGAGGCTTTTGAGCACTGTGGTGCGGGCGGGAAGACCCGGTCGGGCTATGGACGGATGAAGCGGGTCGAGTCCAGAGAGGAGCAGCAGGCGCGCCAGCAACAGGCGCAGCGGGCGGAAGCGGAAAGGCTCAACCGCGAGGCCGGTTTTACTCATCCGATCGGGGAGGAATTGACGGTTCGGTGTGATAGCGTCAACAAGAAGGGAAACAGCTCCTTTACGATAGAGGGCATGGAAGCCCGGTTCGATCCCGCTCTGAAGGTCGAAAAGGGGACCGAAGTTCTGGCCAGGATCGTGAGGACCGAAATGAAACCGAAAAAGGCCTATATTCTGGAGCGGGTGCAGAAGGACTGAGCTCGATCCACGGCAGGTTCTGGAAACCCTCTTCCAAACAGAAGCTGTCCTTGATAAGCGGCGCAGGAACTCCCCTCAAATTTCCCTTTCATTTTTCTCTTTCATGGGGAGCCTCTGCGCCGTTTTTTCGGGATCAGACGGCCAGGCTCCGGTCGATCGCCTCCTCCAGTGCGTCGAGGGAGGGGATGCCGTCGCAGAGCTTGTCGCGTCCCAGGATCCACGTTGGGCGCGACGGCCGGACACGGTATCGGAAGATGTCGAAAAGGGCCAGGGGATTGCGGGGGTCTATGACGCAGACGTCCAGACGCTCCCCATAACGGTCGCGCAGCGCACGCAGCAGTTGGCTGACCTCCTGATGAGTCTTTTGTTGTTGAGGAAAAGAAGCCTTCTCTTCCGGGGTGTAGCTCCCCCTTCCGCCCCCTCAGCCGCAGCGGTAGCCGCCGAACTCCATGATGATCTTCAGTTTTAAGGCCATCTCCGTCTTCCTCCTCTGGCCCTCCCATTCCGGGGTTGGGTAAAATAACGACTCCAAATACGAAAACGATACAACATCCATTATTATCGTATCATAGGATGAGGATGTTCGTTGCGTCCGGAGGGGGGAGTTTGATGGACTTTTTTAAGGTACATGGGAACGGGAATGACTTCGTCGTCCTGGACAACCGGGAGGGGCGCCTTTCCGATTCGGACCTGAGCGCCGCTGCAACGGCGCTCTGCCGCAGGCGCGCCTCCGTGGGCGCCGACGGACTGATGGCCGTCGAGCGCGCCGGGGAGGCCGAGGGCGTCGATTTTCGGATGCGCATCTTCAACGCGGACGGCAGCGAGGCCGCGATGTGTGGGAACGGGGCCCGGGCCCTCGCGCGCTACGCGTACGAGCGGGGGATAGCCGCCTCGCCGATGCGTTTCGCCACGGGGGCGGGGATGGTCGAGGCCACGGTCGAGCCGCCGTTCGTCGAGCTGGACATGGGGAACATCGACCTCGCCAGGGGGACCTTCGGGTGGAGCCTCCGTGCCGGGGGCGTCACGTTCCCGTTCGTCTTCCTGACCGTCGGCGTGCCCCACTGCGTCCTGCTCACGGACGAGGACTACTCGCGGGACGCCATGCGGGAGATGGGGCGGGAGGTGCGCTGGAATACGGAGCTCTTCCCCGAGGGGGCCAACGTCAACTTTGCCCGCCGCGCGTCCCCGGATGAGGTGAGTGCGGTCACCTACGAACGGGGCGTCGAGGACCTGACGGACTCCTGCGGGACGGGGTGCGTCGCCGTCGCCATTGCTGCGGCTGAGGTCTGGGGGATAGGGTCTCCCATACGCGTGACCAACCCCGGGGGCGTCAACACGGTTCGCCTGGAATTCGCCTCGGGGAACGGATCCGTCCATGCCTGGCTTAGGGGCAGGACGGCTCTTGTGGCGTCCGGGGCGCTGCTCGAGGAGGCCTGGGCTTGAGCCGGCGTGGCTGGGCGGCCCTGGCGGCAGTCCTGGTCCTGCTGCTCTGTGCGGGCCTGGCCCTTTGTTTTGCCGGGCCGATGGCCGAGCTCCTGGGAAGGATAACGGCATGGCTGGTGGAGACGGTCGGGCGCATGGGGTACCCGGGGGTCGTCGCCCTGATGTTCCTGGAGTCGTCCTTCTTCCCCTTCCCCAGCGAGGTGGTCCTGCCGCCGGCGGGTTACCTGGCATGGAGGGGCGAGATGTCCCTCCTCGCGGCGATCGCCTCGGGCATCGCGGGAAGCATCCTGGGGGCCCTCTTCAACTATTGGGTGGCGGTTCGGTTCGGACGGCCCTTCCTTCTGAAGTATGGAAGGTACTTTTTCGTGTCCGCGGAGTCCCTGGAGAAGGCGGAGGTCTTCTTCGCCCGGCATGGGCACGTGAGCACCCTCGTGGGGCGCCTGCTGCCGGTCATCCGTCAGTACATCTCGCTGCCCGCGGGGGTGACGAGGATGAACCTGACGCTGTTCACCGTCTTCACGGCCCTCGGGGCCGGACTGTGGGTGGTGGTTTTGACGCTCGCCGGTTATCTGCTGGGCGAGCATCAGGATCAGCTTGCCCGCTACCTGCACATCCTGCCCCTGGTCTGCGCGGGGGCGGCGCTCCTCCTTGTCCTTCTCTATGTCCTTTGGCTGCGCTTCCGCGTCAAGGGGCGTCCGGTTGGGTCGGAGGAGAGGAGGGGATAGGAGAGGATGGGATCGGAAGGGAGATGAGCACCCGGGCCCCGCGCTTCTGATCGGTCCTGCCGGCGATCAGAAGGGAGCCGCCGTGCAGGGCGACCATGCGGCGGGTGAAGGCGAGGCCCAGCCCCGTCGAGCCCCATCCGGATCTGTATGCGTGCGTCCGTTCCGCATCGTACCCGGGGCCGTTGTCGAGGACCTCGATCTCCAGGCGTCCTGCGTTGCGGCGGACGCGTAGCTCGACCCCCCGGGTTCCCACGGTCTCGTTGGCCCTCCATGCGTTGTCCAGCACGTTGAACACGGCGCGGAGGAGGCGCATCCTGTTGGCCGGGATAGAGATCTCCTCGGCCTCCGGATCGAGCGTCAGGGCGACGTCCTTTCCCCAGGGGAAGGGACGGATCTGACGATCGATCGTGTCGCAGAGCTCGGAGACCTTGAGCGCGTGTTTCTCGTCCTCCGAGAGAAGCTCGCGGACCATGTTCTCCATGAATTCCGTGGCCCTGAGGATGAGGGCGCCCTTCTCCGCGGAATCCCCTTTCTGGAGCAGCAGTGCGGTTCCCTTGATGGCCGCGATCGGGTTCTTGAGGTCGTGGGCCAGGTGGTTGACGTCGACCATGGAGATCGTCCTGAGGCCCTCGTCCTCCGGGGTAGTCTTGAAATCCGACTTCGCCCAGGTCTGACGCAGCAGGTTGACCCGGATGGCGTAGCGGGCGATGAGCCAGGTGGAGGATACGGCCCCGGCCAGGAAGCTGAAGAACAAGGCGGTCCCCGCCAGGCCCAGGGTCGCCGTATTCTGCGCGGAGAGGGCGTCCGAGAAGCCGGAGAACAGTTCCAGGCTCTGGAAGGAGAGGGTCCAGAGCAGCAGCGCTGCGAATCGATCCAGACTGTCCTCGACCCGGAGCGTCAGAAGCTGGAACAGGACCATCAGGAGGAACACGATGGCGGCGTTGATCGGGAACGGCGGACGGAGCAGGGGGAACAGCAGCGGCAGGAGGTAGAAGCTTGCCGCGAGTCCGAGAGCGGGGAGTATGATGGCGAGCAGGTCCTCATTTCGGGGAAAGCGTTGGGCCACCCCCCGGCCGGCGAGGTTCCAGCCCGAGAGGAGCAGCAGGTTCTGAGCTCCGTGGAACAGCATTCGGACGATGGATACCAGGAGAAAGGCCGTTTCGTCCCACTGTCCCGCGGAACGGAAGAAACTGGTCACGAGGACGTCTCTGTAGTAGAGCGAGGCCAGAGCCGCCGTCAGGAGGCAGAAACCTGCGAGCAGCTGATTGAGTCCTTTCCCCCGGAAGGGGGAGGCTTTTTTTTCGCTGAAGTTTTTTCCTGAGAAGAATTGGGGCATTGTGACCTCCCGGCGCCGGAGCTGGTGTTTTTTGTCGTGGTTGCAGAGACCGTTTCATTATAATTGTAATATAAGTTACATTTAAGGATACGCTGATTTAGGGAAACACTGATTTAATCCACGAAGCCTCCCTGTGGTACCCCAGCTTGCTGTTTTTGAGGAAGGAACTTGCCGGGGCCGCCGCTATCAGGATAGCGGCGTGGGGGCATGGGGGCGAAGCCCCCATGTTAATTTTCTAGGGAAGCGCTGAAATTTTTTGTTTATAGACGTTTTGTATATTTATTCCTGATAAAATATGCATTTTTGTTTTAATCAGCGCTTCCCTATATTGGGGGATAGGAGCAAAATGAGAGAGGTCGAGAGAGATGGGATGGGGACGGGAGGGGACGACGCCCTCTCCCTCTCCTATGAGGAATGGCGGGGGCGGATGGCGGAATGGGGGGAGCCTCGCTTCCGCGCCGATCAGGTCTGCGGCTGGATCTATGGCCGGAAGATCTTCAACTATCATGAGATGAGCAACCTTTCGAAGTCCCTGCGGGAGCGTCTGAGCGGTTCCCTTCTCATGCCTCTACCCGTGCTGATCCGGGAGCAGGCGTCCCGGGACGGGACCCGGAAGTACCTGTGGCAGATGACGGACGGAGAGCGGGTGGAGTCCGTCCTGCTGGATCATGGAGGCCACACGACGGCCTGTATCTCGAGCCAGGTGGGCTGCCCGCTCGCCTGCGCGTTCTGCGCCACGGGCTCCCTGGGCTTTACCCGGAACCTGACGCCAGGGGAGATCCTGGGGCAGTTCCTCATGATGGAGCGGCGTCGTCTGGACGCCGGCGTCGAGCAGGGGATCAACAACATCGTCTTCATGGGGATGGGCGAGCCCCTGCTGAACGCCGACAGCGTGTTCGGGAGCATCCGCATGCTGAATCATCCCAAGATGCGAGGGCTGGGCGCGCGGCACATCACGATATCGACCTCGGGTGTCGCCCAGGGTATCGTCGACCTGGCGGACTTCGAGATCCCCATAAGGCTCTCCGTGTCCCTGCATGC
>CAUPUB010000125.1:0-5592 GCA_963514535.1 uncultured Fretibacterium sp. | reverse complement strand
TCTACTGCGTCTACCGCCGCACCCGTGCGGAGATGCCGGCCCGCGCCGAGGAGGTAGAGCACGCCTTCGAGGAGGGGGTCGAGTTCCTCTTCCTGAAGAATCCCACCCGCTTCGTTCCTCTCGAGACGGAGGACAGGGCCCTGAAAGGTCGTGTCGCAGGGGTCGAGCTGCTGGAATACGAGCTGGGGGAGCCCGATGCGTCGGGCCGCCGCAGCCCGGTGGCAAAGCCTGGCACGGAGCACGTGCTGGAGATCGACGCCGCGGTCGTCGCGCTGGGCAACGAATCGAACCCTCTGATGGCGAAGACGACGAAGGGGTTGAACGTCAACAAGCGCGGCAACATCATTGTCGAGGAGGAGACGCAGAAGACCAGCCTGGACAAGGTCTGGGCCGGCGGCGATATCGTCCTTGGCGCAGCGACCGTCATCCTGGCGATGGGCGAGGGACGCAAGGCGGCCGCCAACATCAACGAATACCTGGCGGGGCTGGGCAGCAAGTAAGCAAGGGGCCCGCAAAACGTGGGGCTTTATATCCGATGTTTTTGAGGAGCCGGGGAGATCGATCTCCCCGGCTCCTCCTCTTGTGCATTTATTCGGCTCGGCTTCGCTACGGCGCGACCCGGATGCGTCCCGTCCCCTCCGTGAGGGTCCCGATGAGGGCCGAGCGCTCGAAGCCGTTTTCCCGGCAGAAGCGCAGCAGCTCGTCCGCCCTTTCGGGATCGACGGCCAGCAGCAGCCCTCCGGAGGTCTGGGCGTCGTAGAGCATGTCCAGGGAGGCACGCGCCGGGGAGAAGGTCTCCGAGACGTCCACCTGCGCCTCGTAGGCCTCCCGGTTCCTGTAGGCGCCCTCCGGCACCAGCCCCATGTCCGCGAGTTCCGGAACTCCGCCGAGGACCGGGACCTGGGACAGGGAGAGCTCGCAGTCCGCGGCATTCTCGCTGAGCATATCCAGAAGGTGCCCCGCGAGCCCGAAGCCCGTGACGTCCGTCCCCGCATGGATGCTTCGGTGCAGCGTCCCGGGGAGCCTGAGGGGAAGGTCGTTGAGGGTGGTCATCCATCGCATGGCCTCCTCGGCCGTCCGGGGGTCCTCGACCATCCCGGCCTTGATCGCCGTGACCGCGACGCCCGTGCCGACGGGCTTCGTCAGGAGGATCCGATCCCCCGGCCGCCCTCCGACGGTGCGCCATATTGCGTCCCGGTCCACCTCGCCGTAGACGACGAGGCCGTATTTGGGCTCCTCGTCCTGGACGCTGTGTCCGCCGACGAGGAACGCGCCCGATGCGCGCGTCCTCTCGAAGCCCCCCTCCAGCACCCTCTTCAGGACCTCCAGTCCCAGGGCTTTCGAGGGAAAGCCGACGACGTTCAGGGCCACGATGGGACGGCCCCCCATCGCGAACACGTCGCTGATGGAGTTGGCCGCGGCTATCTGTCCCCAGACGTAGGGATCGTCGGCTACGGGCGTGATGAAATCGACGGTGAGGACGCCCAGCCGGCGATCGTCGATCGTCCAGAGGGCCGCATCCTCGCCGCCGCTCCACGTCGCGAGGACCCGATCGCTCTCGACATGGGGGATCTCCGCCAAAACCTGAGCCAGGTCCGCCGGACCTATTTTGGCGGCTCACCCGCTGGTTCGGGACATCTCCGTCAGGCGCTTCAGGGCGGCCTGTTTGTCCCCGCAGGCCGCGCGCCGGTCGTTACAGGACATCGTCGCACAGATTGGCGCCCAGGCGGCACTCCAGGTCGGATGGCGCGGAGACGGGGAGGAGCAGCATGAGCTTGCTCATCAGCGCCTCGCGTGTCATGTTGCGGGCCGACAGGACCCCCAGGTCCAGCGCACGCCGGCCGACCTCGTAGACCGCGGGGTCGGTCCCCCCGAAGGGCGCCTGCCCCCGCAGCACGAAGGGGATTCCCCTGGCGATCCCCCGTTCGATAGCGGGCAGGAGGTTCTCCCCCATGAAGGGCACGCCGCCAAGCCCGTAGCCCTCCAGGACGACGGCCCTGGGTCCGGTGTCCGCGACGGCGTCCAGGAAACGGGCCGGGAGCCCGGGAAAGATCGGGACGAGAGCGATGTTCGTCTCGATCGCCGGGGACGGCCCCCAGGGACGCTCGGCCGAGAGGGCCGGGACCTTGGCCGTGAGCCAGGCAACCTTGTGGGTCTCCCGATCCACCATCTCCCCGAGGAGAGGGTAGTCCACGCCGACGAAGGCGTTCTTCCTGCGGCTGTCGATCTTGGTGACCCGGGGGCCATGGAGGAGCAGGCCCGCGAAGGCGACGGAGACGCCTCGGCGCTTGTACATCGCGAGCTGCAGCGCGAAGTGGAAGGCTGCGTAGATGTTCCCCGAAGCGTCGCTGCCGGGGGATTCAACTGAGAGCATGGAGCCGGTGAGGACGACGGGGACGGAGACGTCGTCCAGAAGATAGGACAGCGCGGAGGCGGTCCACGCCATGGTGTCTGTGCCGTGGAGCATCACGATGGCGTCCGAGCACGCGGCGCAATCCCGGACGCCGTTGGCCATGGCGAGCCAATCGGAGGGATGCATGTTGGAGCTGTCCTTGGACATCAGGTCGACGACGGCGACGTCATGCTCGAAGCCCATCAGATCGGGGCAGGCGCGAAGCAACCGTTCCCCTGCGAGGCCGGGTTGGAGGCCCTTCTCCGAGTCCACGGACGCGATGGTCCCGCCGGTGGTCAATAGCGAAATTTTCATGGCTGGATCCCTCCTGCTGAAGTAGGGAAAACTGAAATAGGGAAAACGATACGAACATCGTAACGGAGCGCCGCCGGGCGCACCAGCGAAGAATCGCCGAATGCCCCGAATCGGAAAGGCTGAGGCACGCCCACCGTTTCAGCTATCGCCCGCCTTCCCCCTCCGTTTTAGGGCGGTCCTCCGTGACGCGGGCCACCCACAGAACGCCGCCGTCCTCCCCGACGATCTCGACGAGCTCGCCCGGAGGGAGTTTTTGCGGATCGCGGGTCCGCGCGGGCAGTTCCATGCGCCCGGCTCGGGTGTCGGCCATGACCTTGCCCTGTCCGGCTCCCGAGCCTGCGATGGTGATGTAGACGGAAGCTCGGGAGCCGATCAGGTGCTCCAGCTCCAGGCTGCCGTCCTCCTGGAACCCGAGGAACGTCCTGATCAAGAGGAGCGAGGCAAGGACGAAGACCACGCCGGCCGCGATGCCAAAGGCCGAGGAGAGCCCCGGCGCGACGCCGGACAGGAGGCTCGCCAGGGTCACCCATCCGTAGCCGATGAAGAAGCCCACAAAATTACGCAGGGAAAGGTAGCTGGAGAACCCCGGAGCATGGTCGTGGATCTCTCCATAGTCGAAGTCCGCGTCGGGGGAATCCGCGTCTCCGCCGTCCTCCCCCATGCCGAGGGTCTGCAGGAGAAAGATTGCGGAGGCGAGGCCCCCTATGGCCGCGTGCGTCCACTCCCAGGGCGTCATTGGGCTTTATCCGCACTCCCGGGGGCCGGTCGATCCGGCTGACGGGGAGGCTTCTCGTCCTCCCTGCGACCCAGAAGCCCGGGGCCGATGACGCCGGTCATCTTGAGCAGATCCTGCAGCGGGGGCAGGCTGGTCGCGTAGTCGCGGACGAGGCTGGAGATGGAGTTCCCGCCCCCCGCGCCCCCATCCCAGACGGTGACCTTGTCGATCTTGAAGTTCGAGATGGCCTTGGCCTGGATTTCCATCATCGCGGGGACGCGATCCGCCATCATCAGCAGGAATGCGGCGTTTGCATCGCCGCCGGAGGCCTCCACCAGCTTCCGGATGCCCTCGGCGTTCGCCTCGAAGATGGCCTTCATGCCCTCTGCACGGCCCAGCATCTCGTTCTTGATGCGCTCTCCCTCGCCGAGGCCCTCGCGCCGCTGCTGCTCCATCAGGGCCTCTGCCGCAATGATCCGCTGCTGTTTCTCCGCCTCGGCGGCCGGGATCGTATTGGCCAGTTGAGCGGCTTTGTCGCGCTCCTTTCGGGCGACCTCCGCCTCGAGCTCGGCCTCGTAGGCGATACGCCGAGCCTCCGCCTGCGTCGTCTTCTCCGCCACGGTCCCGCGCTTGTCCGCCTCGGCCACCTTCTCACGCAGCTCCGCCTCGGACTGGGCCTTGACCTGCTTGGCGATGTTCTCGCCCTTTACTGCCTCCGCCTCCGCGGAGGCCACGCCGATGCGCTGTTCCTTCTCGGCCTCGGCGACGCCGATTTTCTGTTCCTTGTCGGCGGACGCGACACCGACGATGGCCCGTGAATTTGCCTCGGCTACGCCGATACGCTGTTCCTTCTCAGCCTCTGCCACGCCGATGGACTGCTCCTTTCCGGCTTGGGCGACTCCGATGCTCTGCTCCTTCCCCGCGAGGCTGATGGCGATGTTCTTCTCCTTCTCCGCCTCGGCCACACCGGTCTGTCCCTTCTTCTCCTGCTCGGCGACGTCGATGCGGGCCTGGTTGATGGCCTCGGACGCAGCCTTCTGGCCAAGGGCCTTGATGTAACCCGATTCGTCGTCGATGTCCTTGATGTTGACGTTGATGACCCGGAGCCCAACCTTCGCGAGCTCGACCTCCACGGATTCCATGACGGCGGACTGGAACTTCTCCCGGTCCTTGTTGATCTCCTCGATGTTCATGGTCGCGATGGTGGCGCGGAACTGACCGAAGATGATGTCCTCGGCCACCTTGCGGACATCCGAGAGGTTGAGACCCAGCAGACGTTCGGCGGCATTTTTCATGATTGCAGGCTCCGTGCTGATGCCCACCGTGAAGGTCGAGGGGGCCGCAATGCGGATGTTCTCCCTCGAAAGTGCGCCCTGGAGCGGGATCTCGATGGAGATCGGGGTCAGGTCGAGATAGGCGTAGTCCTGGAAGAGGGGCCAGACGAAGGCGGCGCCGCCATGGATGCACCGGGCCGAGCCCTCCCCCGTCTTTCCGTAGATGACGAGAATCCTGTCTGAGGGGCAGCGCCGGTAACGCTTGAGCATGGCAAAAAAGGTTAAAAACAGGAACGCAGTCAGCAGAACGATGAAAACGAGTACTACGGGCATCTCGACCACTCCTTTTACGAGAGATTTCGACCTCGGGCTCGGAGGAACCCTAATCGAATTCGCTTCAATTCACCCAGGCGCGGTTCACCCCGGTACGGCCGGCCGGAGGTCCGAGGTCTCAGACGGTGCTCTGCATCGCGGCCATCGCCGCGCCGACCAGGCCCGCCCTGTAGCCCAGGGTACATAGAGTCAGCCGTGTGAAGCGTTCTCCGCGGCCGCCGTAGACCTCGGCGTAGACCTTTTGGCGCAGGGGATCCAGCAGCCGATCACCCTGTCTTCCCACTCCTCCGCCGATACCGACGACCTCGGGCTGGAGACCGTTGACGATGTTCGTCACGCCGCAGGCGAGGCAGTCCAGGTACTCGTCCACCACGCGGAGCGCCGTGGCGTCGCCCCGCTCCGCCGCGGCGAAGGCAGTGTGTCCTCCGACCCGCCCCTCCTCCTTGGTCAGAGAGTTCATGAGGCTCTCGGGATGCGCGGTCATGGCCTCGCGCGTCATGGCGATCAGCCCAGTCGCCGAGGCATAAGCCTCAAGGCAGCCGCGGCGTCCACAGGTGCAGGGC
>CAUPUB010000124.1:0-5645 GCA_963514535.1 uncultured Fretibacterium sp. | reverse complement strand
CCGGGGAGTACATGGCGGCGCTGGAGAAGCTGGAGGCTGGAGAGCCCATCGCCGCGGAAGAGTACAACGCCATCCCCGAGATTCAGGATGCGAGGAGCAGGACGGCCACGGGGTCGACGCTGGGTATGCCGGACCGCGAGTCCATCCGGCAGCAGGTCTATGACGAGCTCATGAGCTACGGCTCCGCGGTGACGGAGGTCGTTGACGGAAGAGAACGGACTGTCTATAATGGGGAAGTCAGAAACGACCGCAGGGCGGATATCATCATCGGATTGCCCGCCAGCGGCAAGTCCTCCGCCCTTGTAGACCCCATCTCCAGCAAGTACAAATCCATGCTCATTGACAGCGACGAAGCCAAGAAGCTCATCCCGGAGTTTGACGACGGCTTTGGCGCGGGGTATGTGCATGAGGAAAGTAAGAGGATTGTAGGTAGGGTATATGAGGGTGCCACGGACGAAGGCAGGAACGTTGTTATCCCCATCGTGGGGAGTGACTACACTAAGTTGGAGAAGGATTACATAGCCCCTCTCCGTCAAAAGGGCTACCAGGTCTACGTCCACATGGCGGACATCAATCCCAACGTGGCGGCGGGACGCAACCTGAGGCGTTTTGCGGAGACGGGGCGGTTCGTGGACCTCGCAGCAACGTCTTTCAAGTACAGCAACAAGCCGCGTGAGGTCTTCGAGAGAGTTAAGAAGGAGGGCATAGCGGATGGCTACAGCAGGATCGACACCACAGTATTCCCCGGAAGGCAAGTCGAAGGAACGGAAGATATATCCCATGACCGAGGAGATTTACGAGAGAGGCGAGGAGGCATTCCATCAGGGACGCTTGGAGTACAGGGCAGAGAAAGCGGCCAAACGGGCGCAGCAGGCGGCGGCCGGAGAGCAGCAGGGCTAGGCGCTGAAAGAGCGGGGGGCACTTCCCGGATGGGGACGGCCCCCCGTGGTGTATCCGGGCGCGGTGGGGAGACCACCGGCCGTTTGACGGTCCGGCCCGACGGCGTGAGCCTGATCGAGTTCTTCAAGAACGCGAATCGGAGTACCAGCTTCCACGAGCTGGCGCACCACATGTTCCGGGTGATCTACGAACTGAGCGGCCGCGACGGCGTGGACCCGCAGCTCATCGAGGACGTGAACACCATCCTGCGGGAGGCAGGCGTGACCCGCGAGGAGTTCGACTCCGATAATGCCGAGGTACGCAAGGCAGCCAGGACGAGGGTGCATGAGTTCTTCGCCAGGGGATTCGAGGTCTATATCTCCGAGGGCAAGGCCCCGAGCAAGGAGCTCCGGGGCGTGTTCCGCAGGCTGCGGGCCTGGATGATCGAGGTCTATCATGACGTGGTGCAGGCACTGGGGGTCGAGCTCTCCGACGAGATGCGGGGCGTCTACGACCGCCTGCTGGCCATGCCGGAGGAGATCGACGCGGAGACTACCGTCCGGGAGCTGGCCATCGAGGAGGCGGCACTCAAGGAGGAAATCCAGCGCCACGAGGCGGAGATGCGGGAGTGGGAGGCTCAGGAGCGAATATCCGCCGAAGGCAGAGAAGAGTGGGCGTTCTTAGAGATCCCCGAGAATGCAGCGGAAGCTGTAGACGGCTGGCTAAGCGAGCTGGAGTCCTACGAGATCGGACGCGCCGCCCGTGCTGAGGTCCGCAAGACGCTGGACCATATCCGGGAGGAGGGCGGCTTGGACTTCGAGCGGCTCGTTCGCCTGATGGGCGACGAGGCCGCCAGAGAACTCAAGAAGAAGCTGGGCAGCTTCTATTTCACTTCCAAGAAGGCCCTGGCCGAGGGACGCGGCCTGCCCCTGGACGTGCTGGCCGAGGCTCTGGGGCTGGACGAGAATGGGCTTGTCGCGTTTCTGGGGGGCATCGAGGGCGGCAAGCTGAAGAAGCCTGCCCCGCTGCTGGAGGTCAACACCGACACGCTGAACGCCCTGATCGATCGCCTGGGCGTCGAGGGCGCACAGGCGTACTTGAAGGACCGCAGAAAATATTTGGCCATTCTGCAGAAGACCTTGCAGGAAGAAGATAAAAAGGCAAGCCTTGAAGCAGAGACTGCTGAGAAAAAAGCAAAACACTCGGAGCGGATAATCCGAACCGGGGCAAGATACACCGATGAGAACATGGATGCACTCCAAGAATCCATGAGGGAAGCATCTGAGCTGCGTAAAAAGAGCGAACAGATCAAGGCAGACCTGGAGGCGACGTACCGGGAGCAGAGGGAGATAGCGAGCGGGCTCCGGGCTCTGGAGGGGACCTTGAAGGCGGAGGGTGACCTCGTGCCTGAACAGGTCATCGAGTCGGTGTCACTGACCCCGGAGTCGGGGCGGTCCATCGACGAGGCGGACAGCAGCGAACTGTTGCTGACACCGGACGGATCGACAGAGCTGGGGCGGATCGATGAAGATGTGGCGAAGGCGGCAGGTATCGCCGCCGGGGAGATACGCGCCAATGTTGGGGCCGTAAGGCATGCGGAAGAGGGGCACGGAGCGCAGATATTGGGCGCTGGATACCCTGATGCGACAACGTTTATATTCGACGTACTCTCAGGGTATGAAAAGATTTTCAGAGGCAGCAATGGATCTCTTTTACTGGGCAAGCCTCTGGGGGACCACCATGCTATTGCAGCCATCGAGCTGGTCAATGAGGATGGAGTTTATCGAACAAAGACGGGGTGGGTAATTCGCGAAAAAGCACTCAATAAAAAAGAGCTGCTCTTCGCGAGGAGCGAACCGCTCGCCACCGACCCCGGCGCCGGTGTGGTTTCGCGGACAGGCCCAAGCGAAGGCCGGGAAGGCACTGCCCCGAACGCAAGGCAGAAGAGCAACTCTGGCGCTACTGTATCACCCGGTAAGCCAGACGTCAATCCCATGCTGTCCCTGTCGGAGGCCATGCGCCGGGGCTACGCGATGGCAGAGAAGTATACCAGGGCGGCATTCAGAGCGGGGCGTAACGAAGCGCGGGAGCGTATGCAGCTCCTCAAGCAGAAACTCCAGGAGCGCCAGAAGCTCAAGAAAGAGGTCAACAGGCTCGTTAAGGGCATCAACAAGATGGCGGGGGACAGTGGGATCGACTGTCTGTTCCGGGACCGCATCCAGGCGATTCTTGAGAAATACGACCTGAAGAAACGCAGACAAGAGGAGCTGGACATCCGTGCGGAGCTGGAGGAGTACCTGAAGGAGAACCCCGAGGCTGCCGACACGATGAATACCGCCGACCTGAAATACCTGGGGACCAGGACGCTCAACGACATGACCCTGGACGACCTGCGCACCTTGAAGGATCAAATCGAGCAGCTTCATAAGGAGGGGCGCGAGGCTCTTGAGGCTCGCAGGGCGGAACGAAGGGAATACCAGGACCGGCTTGCCGACGAGCTGGCTGCCCCGCTGCTGGAAAAGGCCAAGACCTTGCCTCAGCGAATCGGCGCGGTCAAAGGCCCCTCGGACCTGGACAAGCTGTATGTCGGGACCGTCAAGGCTCAGAAGGAAGGTGAGGAAGACAGGCACGTCGGAGCCGTCAAGGGGAAGGCCGCCGCGCTGAAGGACAAGATCAACTTCAAGACTTTGAACCCGCTGCGGATATTTGACCTTCTGGACGGCGGGCGCGGTACGCGCGAGGGGGCCTGGGTGCGCGGCGTCTACGACCCCCTGAACAACGCTTTTGACGAGGAGATACGGGGGAAGACGAGACGCAAGGCCGCGGTGGCGGAGAAGATGGCGGACCTGGGGTTGTCCCCCGAGGACCTGGCTACACGCCGCGAGGTCAAGGGCGT
Source organism: uncultured Fretibacterium sp. (assembly GCA_963514535.1). Classification (GTDB taxonomy): domain Bacteria; phylum Synergistota; class Synergistia; order Synergistales; family Aminobacteriaceae; genus CAJPSE01. Next base: position 1,870 of record CAUPUB010000124.1, on the reverse strand, counting down.
CCCCAGTATAGACGGCAAGGGGTGGAAGGTCGAAGACCTGCTGTCGATCTACGCCGCCATGCAGTACGAAACAGGACGTAAGGAGATTCTGTTCGGGAACTTTAGAAACCTGTTCGGCCCCGGTCAATGGACATTGGAGGCCGCGGAACATGCCGCCGGACGCTGTATCCAGGCGCTGACCGACGAGGAAAGGGCGTTCGCTCACGTTCTGTTCCAGGACGGCAGGGAGAACTTCTCCCGGATACAGAAGGTCGTTGCCGAGGAGTACAACATCTCCCTACAGCAGGAAGAGCTTTATATGCGTCATCACGTCCTTGAGCACGACTCGAATCAGGGGCTGTCCGTCCTGTACGAGGACGACAAATTGAACGATGCCAAGGCCGACGCGGGGCTGATGGGGGACCTGGAAAGGGGGTTCATCATCTCCAGAAAAAACATCCCGGATGGAGAGCGAAAAGGGATAAAACTCGGCATGTACAGTGTCTGGCTCTCTCAGGTGGACGATCAGGAGCACATGATCGCCTTTGTCCGCCCCCTCCGAGACATCAGAGCGGCGTTGACGATGAAGAACCCCGCCGACCCTGATATGACGCTGAGCAAGCTCATACGGGAGACCTGGGGGCTGGAGGGGTGGAGGGCCGTCGTCGACTATTACAATGTCATGACGCAGGACGAATCCAAGCTCATGCGCGGACTGCTGGATGATGAGTTCGGGAGGATTACGAGGAACTTTATTGCGACAAGGCTAGTCTGGAACTGGGTGACGTACATGAGGCAGGTGTATTCCCTGCCGCTGGTTCTTCCTTATAGCGGATGGACCTCCTTGATGTCCTCGATGGCGGAGGCCGTCCGGGACGGGGGAGATTTTTTGGAGAGGGTCTACGAGATGGCTCCGGAGATCGCGGAACGCAAGGGCGATATCTGGACCGCCGCGCTCCGGGCACACGAGGGAGCGACGGGCATTTACAAGGAAATCCTGGACAAGGGGCTCGCGCCCATCGGTTGGATCGACCAGATTATAGCGGCAGTCGTCTTCAAAGCCGTCTACAACGCCCAGAGAAAAAACGGGGCGTCGCATGACAAGGCCGTCCGGGAGGGGAAACACGTCGTTGCACTGACGCAATCCGCGTCGCACGCCAAAGACGCGACACGTCTCATGAGGGAAAAGGGGGCTATGAAGTTCTTTACGATATTCACCTCCGACCTGGCACAGGCGTGGGGCTGTGTGGTCTACGACATCCCCGCCGCGTTGAAGAATGGGGGCAAGCAAAAGGCTCTGGCCCTGATCGCTACGTTTGCGATAACAAAGCTCCTGGAGCAGATGGTCCGTGATGGCGGCCCCGACGAATGGGACGACCCTTGGGAGTGGGCGAAATACGTCGCGGCGTCCAGCACCCAAAACATGCTGGAGACAGTCCCTTTGTACGGCAAGGTATTGAGCGGAGCGTTTGACTATGCAGTCCACGGTGGGCAGTTCCGGTCTACTTCCATTCCGCTGTACGAGGGGGTCAGGGCTCTAACGAAGGGCACTCGTGGCGCCATTACCGCAAAGGACAAAGAAAAGGCTGTGTTCGACCTGATGGACGGCGTGGGGCTGCTCACGGGTGGAGTCCCGACGGTATTTATCCGTAGGATCTGGAAGATCGGGGAAGCTCTGTCCGAGGGCGAATACAAAGAAGCCCTCAAAGAGGCGATAGGGATGCGGAGAGACGAACGGAGGACACGAAGAAAAATCTGGATGTGAGGCGGGAGTGATCTCGCCTTTATTTTGGAGGTGAGGAAATGTATCAGGGCAATGGAGTGACGACGGAGTTTCCGCTCCCGCCGGGGGCGGACGGGCACACGGTGGGACTGGCTCCGCCGGGCGGCG
>CAUPUB010000123.1:0-5756 GCA_963514535.1 uncultured Fretibacterium sp. | reverse complement strand
CGGGGGGGAAAACGGCCTGCAGCTATGGAAGGGATAGGGGAGGACGGGGGCGCGTCATTGAACCGGTGGTAATTAGTATGGGTAGGGGCCGAGTGGGCCCCGCCGATGTGGGTGGCTGGACATGGTGGGGCTCAAATACTCCATGGCCCTGAACGGGGTGGACGTCATCGCCCTGACCAAGCTGGACGTCCTGTCCGGGATGCCGGAGATCAAGGTCTGCGCGGGCTACGAGTATGACGGCAGGAGGCTGGAGGGCTTCCCGGCCTCGCCTCACGTTCTGGACGAGGTCGTTCCGATATACGAGACGCTCCCTGGCTGGAAGGGGGATATCTCGGGCTGTACGAGCTTCGACTCCCTTCCCCGTGAGGCGCGGGATTACGTTGAGTATATCGAGAAGGGGCTGGGGGTCCCGGTAAAGCTCATCGGTGTGGGGCAGGACCGCGGCCAGACCATCAACAGGGGCCTTTAAGGATTTGAGGATTTAAGGATTTGAGGACTTGAGGACGACGGATGTTCCTGCCGGAGATACGTTTCTGTGGGCCGGATGACGTCCCTGCGATCATCGAGGCGAATGGGCTTTCCCTCTACCCGTGGCCGGATGCGGTCATCGCACGGGATCTTGCGGCCTCCTCCTTGGAGCAAACCAGGGAGGACCTGTCCTACTTGGGGGCCTTCTCCCGAGGTTCCGGTGCGCGGCTTCTGGGCTATGCGGTGATGGGACATGAGGCGGGTTTCGCGCTTCTGATGGGGCTCATGGTGCTGCCGAGATACCGCCGCCGAGGGATTGGGACGCAGCTGGTCCTGGCCGTTGCGGAATGTGCCCGCTCCATGGGCCGCACGCGCCTGATCCTGAGGGTCGGGGAGGCTAATGCCCCCGCCCGTGCCCTGTACGAGGGGCTGTCCTTTCGGCGGGGGGCGACGCGCGCACGCTATTATTCGGATGGCGAGAACGCGGTGGAGATGGTACTTCTCCTGCACCGCGCCCTTTGAGTGGCCCCCTTGAGGGAGGTATAGGATGATGCGGGTCTATGTGCCGTTCGACGATGGTTCTTCGGTCTCCTTCGATGGAGAGCGCTTCACGCTGCACCGGCGGCCCGTGGGGATCGATGCCGACCACGATGTTTTTCTCGAGGAAAAGGCTGTGGAGGCTTGGGAGCGAAACCGCGAGGCCCTGGCCGGGGCCCTGGAGTCCGCGTGGCTCCTACAGAAAGAGCTGCTCAGACGGGAGCGGAACCGAAGCGTCTATTCACCGGTCCAGCCTCCATCCATGAGTTCCACGAGTTCCATGAGTTCCACGAGCTCTCCGGCCGATGGAGACGGCCGGGATTCGCGCTGAGCGTTATCGGGTGAGGAAACGGCCCCCTGCGTGAGCCGGGGGCCGTTTGAAGCGTTTGGTTTGAAGCGTTTGGTTTGAAGCGTTTGGTTTGAAACGTTTGGATCGATAGACACTCTCTCCGGTCAGGACGCTGCTATGCCTTGGGTGTATGAATGCCCTGCCCAAACACGTTGGCCGCCGCCTCCAGCATGGACTCCGAGACGGTAGGATGCGCGTGGATCGTGTGCAGAATGTCCTCTGGCGTAGCCCCGAAGTGCAGCGCCAGCGCGCCCTCCGCGATCATGTCCGTCGCAGGGCCGCCGACCATCTGGACCCCCAGGATTTTCTTCGTCTCCTTGTCGGCTATGACCTTCATGACGCCGCTCGTGTCCCCCGTAATCATGCTCTTGCCGTTCATCATCAAGGGGAAGCGCCCAACCTTGACCTCCAGCCCCTTTTTGGCCGCCTCCTTCTCCATCAGCCCCACGGTCGCGATCTCCGGGGACGTGTAGATGGCGCCCGGTGTCGTGGTGTAGTCCATATCGACGGGCTGCCCCATGATGTTCTCGACGGCCACCTCCCCCTCGCGGGAGGCGACGTGGGCCAGCATGTAGTCGTTCACACAGTCGCCGATGGCGTAGACTCCCTTGACGTTCGTCTCCATGTGGCGATCGGTGACGATGCGGCCGCGCTTCATCTCGATGCCAAGGGCCTCGATCCCCAGCCCCTCCGTGTAGGGCTTACGCCCCTTGGCGACCAGGAGCTTCTCCGCCTCCAGCTCCAGGGGGCCGGATGGGGAGGTCAGCTCCAGCTTCAGGCTATCCCCAGAGCGCGTTACCCGCGTGATGCTGGTCCCCGTATGGAAGTCCACGCCCTTCTTCTCCAGGTTCTTGCGCAGGATGAGGGCGATGTCTGTGTCCAGGTTGCGCAGGATCTCCGGGGACGTGACGACGACGGTGACACGGGTCCCGAAGGAGGCGTAGGCCGCCGCGAACTCCATGCCGATGATCCCGCCGCCCGAGACAACCATGGACTCGGGCGGGGCGGACAGGGAGAGGGCGTCGTCGCTCGTGATAACCCCCTCCAGGTCGTAGCCGGGGATGTCCGGAACGTCGGGGACGGAGCCCGTCGCGATGAGGATGGCGTCGGCCTCGTAGACCTTGCCGTTCACCTCCACGGACCTGGGCCCCTTGAGGGCGGCATGTCCCTCCACGTACTCGACCCCGTTCCCCTTCACGAGGTCCAGGGTTCCCTTGGAGAGGCGCGAGACGGTCAGGGCCTTTCGCTTCATCAGGGCGTTCCAGTCCAGCCTGGGGTTGTCGGCCAGGACGCCGATCCTCTTCGCCTCGGACTTGAGCTCGTTCAGGAGCTCCGCCGTATGGAGCAGGACCTTGGTCGGGATGCACCCGACGTTGAGGCACGTCCCCCCGATGGCCTTTTTCTCGATCAGGGTGACCGAGGCGCCCAGGTGGGCGGCGTGGACGGCAGCGACGTAGCCCCCCGGGCCCGCGCCGATGACGATGATGCGTTTTGTGCTCATGTTCAACACTCCTCCTTATAGATTTACTTACAACAGATTTACTTACAGGTTTTTGTCATTCTATCCCGTATTCCTTGAGAAGCTTCTGATAGCGGCTCTCTATCTCATCCGCCGGACTGGGGTCCTGGCGATAGGGCGCAGGCGCGTCGGGGATATTCTCGGGGGCGATCGAGGGCGTCTGCCGCGACGGGGCGGACGGGTACTCGGGTTGCTCCGGAACGAAGTCGTTGTCCTGTTCAATCAGGAAAAGCCTGGGGCCCGTCGGGTCCTCCTCGGCCTCGGCATAGCCACCCCCATGAAGGGGACACCTTGCGCTCGGAGCCTTTCCTATCGGCAGGTACAGAGGGACACCGGGACAGCCCGACGCAGCGCGGTACCCTGTCGTCCGGCAAATTGTGACCCTTTCGGTCTCCACCCATGCCGGAGGCGGATCAAACTTCGCTGGGGTGTTCTGCTTTTTCACGGCGTACTCCATGAACGTCTTCCAGGCCGGGGCTGCGGCGATGCCGCCCACGCTTCCCCTGCCCATCGAGGTGTGGTCGTCCTTACCCACGTAGACGGCCGTCGTCAGCCCGGGGGTCCCGCCGACGAACCAGGCGTCGATGAAATCGTTGGAGGTCCCGGTCTTGCCGAACGTCTCCACCTTGGGGACGGAGGCCCTCGTACCGGTCCCCGCACGGACGACGTCCATCAGCATCGAGCGGAGCGCGTACGCGGTCTCCGGCTTCATCGCCTGGAGGGCTTGAGGCTCGCGCGACTCCAGAAGCTCGTCGTTGGGGCCGCGAATCTCGCGTATCGTGAGGGGGACGACCCGCTTGCCCCCGTTGTTGAAGCAGTTGAAGGCCACGGCCATCTCCAAGGGGGGGACGCTGGCCGCCCCGAGGGCGACCGAGAGGTCGTTGGGGAGATAGCGCGATTCGATCCCCATGTTTCGCGCCATGGTCACGACGGGGTCCGTGCCGATGTAGGCGGCGACGCGGACGGCCACGGTGTTGTACGAGCTCGTCAGCGCCTTCTGCAGGGTGACCTCACCCGCGTACTGCCCGCTCGAGTTCTTTGGGGACCAGCTGCGTCCCCGGCCCCCGCGGTTTGCGAAGGTGATGGGCGCGTCCATGAAATGGTCGCTGGGCATGATGCCCTCCTCCAGCGCCGCCGCGTATACGATGGGCTTGAAGCTGGAGCCGGGCTGGCGGTAGGCCTGGGTCGCGCGGTTGAACTTGCTCGTCTTGAAGTCCTTTCCGCCCACGAGTGCGAGGACCTCCCCCGTCTCGGACGTCATGCACACCAGGGCGCCCATCGCCTTGAGGGACCGGACGGCCTCCTGGGCCTTGATCTGGAGGTCGATGTCCAGGGTGGTGTAGATCTTCAGCCCCCCGCTGTAGACCGTCTCCTTGCCGTACTTGGGCAGGAGGTCGTTGAACAGAAGGTGCGAGACGAAATAGGGGGCCCGGTTGAACTCCTCGATTCGGTTGGCGAGCTTGCGGAACTCCAGCTTCTCCTCGTAGGCCTGCTGCCGCTGGGCCGCGTCGATCCAGCCCAGGGCCTCCATGCGTCCCAGGACGTAATTCTGACGGATTTTTGCGTTGTCGATGTTGCTCAGGGGGTTGTAGCGTCCTGGGTTGGCGATGAGCCCGGCCAGGATGGACGACTGCGCGATGTCCAGATCCGCCGCGGATTTCCCGAAGTAGGTGCGCGCGGCCGTCTCCGCGCCCCAGGCCCCGCGCCCAAAGTTGATGGTGTTGAGGTAGAGCTCCAGGAGCTTGTCCTTCGAATAGAGCTTCTCCATGCGCATGGCGATGATGATCTCCTTGGCCTTGCGGGCGATGCTCCTTTCGTGGGACAGGAAGAGGTTGCGCGCAAGCTGCTGGGTGATGGTGCTCGCCCCCTGGACCTTGCCCCTCTCCACGAGGTCGATCCAGAGGGCTCGCATGATCGACCCGATGCGGATGCCGCCATGCTGATAGAAGGAGGAGTCCTCGGCCGCGAGGACGGCCTTGACGAGCCACGGTGAGATCCGGTACAGCGGAAGCGGAGTCCGGTTCTCGATGAAGAGCCTTGCGATCACCTTGTCGTTGCGGTCATAGAGGATGGAGGCCACGCTGCTCCTGGGGTTGGCGACGTCGACCATCGTGGGCAGGTCCGCCGATATCCTGACGACGTACCAGGCGACGCCGGCGCTCGCCAGGCCGATCAGCAGCAGAAGGAAAAGAATGATGACCAGGAACAGCGTGCCCAGGACCGAGCGTCTCTTTCTTTTCTTTTTTTTCGTCTTTGGGCGGGGAGGGACGGCATCCCGGGGTGTACCGCCGTAGGGATATCGGGATGTGTTTTTCATCGATCGATAAGCCTCCTAAGGTGTGCGAAACCTGAACATCCTTGTTGGAGGACGTCCCACCCTATTATCTCATCTTTTCGTTCATTTTGCATTTTGCCCCGATTTTCCCAAAACCGCAGGTTGCGATAACCTTTATGAAGAATAAGTGTGTTGTTGCATAGATTGAGCCAACTCTCGTTTTGTGCACCCGTCGGGTGCAGCGGAAAGCGTGTAAAACCTGTCTTTGGCACACGTTAAAAATTTTGTCTGCGATTTTTTGGGGGGGGGCGAACTTAGGGACTTCATCAGGGGAAGTGATCCACGTTGTTAAACGCGATTTTGTATAAATTCAGTAAAACAACCTATTGTCGATTTGGATGATTTGCATTTTACTGAGGACGATTGCAATAAGCTGTACTTCAAGGCACCATGAAGTTGGATTCGTTTGACATTACGAGGCTGCGCACCCGGCGTGAACCCCGATGAACGAACTTCCTCCGAACGCAGGCGCGAAGCGACCCTAAACAGGTCCGTTTCGCGCTTTTTTGTACCCTCGTCCCCCCACTCCCCGAAGTCCTCGAGGCGGG
>CAUPUB010000122.1:0-5816 GCA_963514535.1 uncultured Fretibacterium sp. | reverse complement strand
CGTTGTCGGGCTCGTGGGGGGGTTGGGCAGGGGGGGGCTTTTTCTGCCCCACAGGCGGAAGGTGTGCGAATCATTGGGGGTGAAGATAAAAAATTTTCTGCCCGGCACCGCCATATCCTTCGGGCAATGGCTGGCGGAGACGGCTACGGTGGCGACGCCAGTCTCGGACATGGATGGCTCCGTGTTCGATCGGCTGCTGCAGGCACTGCGCGAACGGTGCATGGTGGAGCTGGACTACGTGTCCCCCTATGGAACGCGCGAGGTTCGCACCCACACCTTGGCTCCGTGGGGCGTGTTTTTTCGCGCCCACGCGTGGTATCTGCTGGCGGGGAAGGAAGGGCAGGATGTCCCCGGCGTATTCAGGCTTTCCCGAGTGCACGCGCTGCGGCTCCTTCCTCACCTGCCGTTCGCCGTCCCCCCTGAGGGCTATTCCCAGAAGCGCTTCACGGCCTCGGCCTGGCATGTCGCTCCCGGTGAGCCGGAGCACGACATTCGCCTGCATGTTATCGAACCCATGGCGACCATCGTTGCCGAAACGCGCTGGCACCCCACACAGACAACCGAGCGGGTGGGCAGGGATGCCCTGGTGCTCTCCGCGCGCGTCCCCGACCTCGGGGAGGTGGCCCGCTGGGTGCTGTCCGCCGCACCCTATATCTCCGTCCTGGAGCCCCTTGAGCTACGTGCCCTCGTTCATGATCTGGCAGCCCGGATGATGGAGAAAAATGCCTGAGTGCGGGTTTGGAATCGCTAGATTGTCAAATCAAACGCAACAGGCAAATTCTCGAAGTCCCTCGAAAGCCATCCTCCTCTCCAAAGTCCCGATCCCGCCCTCGGCGGTTCGGCAAGTCGTTGACGCTCTCGATGCTTGACGCGATGTTCCGGGGGAAGGCCGAACTGTTCAAGGGCCTGTCCGCGACAACGGAGCCACACCTGTCTAACCTCGTCTTGACCCTGCGGCAGGGCTCGCCTATAATTCTTGAAGTCCTTGGAGTTTTCGCGGTTTTTTGCAGGACGGAGTCTCCACCATTTTTTCCGAGGATGGGATGGCCCATGCAGTTTGCTTTTGCCCTTAAGAACACACATTCACCCCTTGACTTTTTCCTGAGGCAGCACGATTATCGTGCGTGCGTGCGTGCGTGCGTGCGTGCGTGCGTGCGTGCGTGCGTGCGTCTTTGTGCTTGTCCGAGTAACCGCGGCCCGGAATTCTTTTAGCCCCTCCAGGGAATCAATCCCAAACGCCCCTCCTTTCCAGCGTGCCGAGCGCTGGGGGAAGGGCGTCTTTTTTTGTACCCCGGCCAAGGTTAAGTTGAGGAGCGTGCACTCGCCGCGGGCTCGAAAAGCAAAACACCCTTAAGCTGACGCCTTCCATTGTTATGCTTGCAGATAAATAAAAAAACAAGCAAGGCGGCGTCCTAAAGTTGGAACAAGGGATGAAAGAAGCGGTTCGATTTGCCAGCCCTATAAAGTAGGGCTCATTTGGAGGCGCGCTTGGAGGCGATGGAAGATGACGGTATTCAGCGACGACTACTACCAGAGTTACAAAAATTTTGTCCAGGCTATCGAGGATGACCCCAAGGATCTCCAGTTGATTTACGACCGCCTGGACGAGCTGGTCAAGGATTACCCGCAGATCCTTGAATTGAGCGCGATCGAGCTTTTTCATGACCTTTACGCGGTCTCTCCCCTGGCCGCCGTGGCGCTTTTCGGCCACAGCGGGACGCGGGCTCATTACGTCATGGACAAAAAGGATCGGGAGTGTTTTCAAAAGATAGGGCAAAGAAGCTACTTTGTGGACGACTCTCCCTTCGAGGAAATCTCCTCCGATTTTTTCAAAAAGTTCAGTGTCGCGTCTCAGATGGATCACTTTAGGCGTTCTTCATCATTTCCGGAGGAGCTGGGCGAGGACAATTACAAGACCCTGGAGCTGACAGACTATGAAGATGAGGGCTGGACCAACGTCGAACATAAGGGAAGGGAATTCATCATACTCAAATGTGACGGCTACATAAAAATACGTCCCGTTTACGCAAGAGAGGGGCTGGATGCCGATGAAACAGCCCTTGTCGATATCTTCGACGGCTTTGATATCGACGTGAAATCCTGTTCTTCAGAAGACGTTCTGGTTTATATGGAGGCCCGGTAACCACGAGAGGCACAAAGCAAAGCGCGCATAAGGGGATGCCCCATGCGGGGATGCAGTCAAAGAACACGGGCAAGACAGACACATCCAAGGAGGTGAAGTTCCATGGTCGACACGCAAACCGCAGACGTTTCCCACTTCATCCGCGAGCTGGACGAAACGGATTTTTACGTGGACGACCAGGCGGGCACACCAGATACCAGTCCAGCCGCCCGCTCGCTTTTTTGCCAGTACGAGGAGGTGGTCGTCAGAAGCCTTTTCACCTCCTTCGGATTGGATTCCCTGCTCTTCACGGATCAAAAAGGGGGCGATGTGGACACCCTCCTTACCGTGAGGGACAAGGAGATCCGCTTCAAAAACCCTAAACACGAGGCCGCTTACCAAAACCGCGGGGACTACAACAGCAAGCAGGTTCACAGCGACTCCAGCTATCGCACGAAAAACAAAGAGGTCAGCGAAGCTAAAAAGAGCGGGAACCTGCGGGACGCCTACACGGGAGAGAGGCTGTCTCCCAACGCCCGCGTCGATCTGGATCACGTCGTGTCCGCGAAGGAAATTCATGACGACCGGGGCAGGGTGCTTGCGGGGCTGGACACGGCGGAGATAGCCAACATCCCCGCCAACCTGCAGCCCACGGAGAGGAGCATCAACCGATCCAAAAAGGCAAAATCCGCATCAGAATTTGTTAGTGGCCTGGACAAAAAAGCCGAAGAGCGCCAATGCAGAATCCAGGAGTTGAAGGGAAAGGAATGCCTGGACGACAAGGAGTCCCAAGAGCTGCACAAACTTGAGCGGCTGGAGAGCGTGGACAAGAAGAGGTTTCTGCGCAAGGACGAGGAGGCCCGAAGGGCTCAGGATCGTATCCTGGCGCTCAAGTATTACACGAGCCATGATTTTTTGGCCGATACGGCAAAGGCCAGCTTGAACAGCGGCGTCAAAATGGGGCTGAGGCAAAGTCTGGGGCTTATTTTGGCCGAGGTGTGGTTCGTGATCCGGGAGGAGTTTCCCAGGCTTGTGGACCGCATGAAGGCGGACTTCGATCTTGGAGAGCTCTTCCGCAGACTGGCCGGTATGGTGAAGAAGGCCTTTGAAAAGGTGCGGGCGAAATTCAAGAGGCTTATCGCCTCCTTTAAGGATGGAGCCTTGGCGGGGGTGTTGGCCAGTGTGGCGACAACGGTGACCAACATCTTTTTTGTGACGGCCAAGAACGTGGCGCGCATCCTTCGGGAGACCTGGAGCTCCCTGCTCGAGGCGTTGAAGATCCTTTTTGTCAACCCGGACAATCTGCCCTGGGGCGATCGCCTCAAAGCGGCAGCCAAGGTGATTGCTGTTGGAGCCAGCATGATCGTGGGTGGCTTGGTCCAGGAGGCTGTGGCCAAGGTCATCCATATCCCCCTCCTGAACGAGGTGCTGCCCCAGTTTCTGGGGGCCCTCGTCGGAGGGATCCTCAGCGTCTCCCTCGTCTACTTCCTTGACCACTCCGCCGTCGTCAACAAGATTGTCGCCTTCATCAACGATCTTTTCCGCGACGGCTTTCGTGAAACGATCCTGTTTTTCAAGGAGGCCAACGAGAAGCTGGATCGTTACGTTGCCCGTCTCAACGCCATCGATTACGCGGACTTTGCCAGGGAGATCCTGGCGTTCCGAGACATCAACATCCGCCTGGAGGGCTCGAGGACGGAGAAGGAGATGAACCTTGTGCTGCACGAGGTCATGCGCGAGCGGAAAATCCTGCTGCCCTACGAGGATCTCTGCGGACTGGATGCCTTCATGAACGACAAAAACGCGACTCTCGTCATCTGAACCATGTTCGAGTGCGATCGATGCGGCCTTTGCTGTCGCCATCTGTCGGGTGTGCCCTTTTTCGAGGAGCTGGACGATGGAACGGGGACCTGCCGTTTTCTGGATCTCGAGAGCCATCGCTGCAGAATCTACGATTCCCGTCCCCTGCTCTGCAACGTTGACCGATCTTACGAAAAACTGTTCCGCGATCTCATGAGCCGCGAGGAGTTTCACCAGCTCAACTATGAAGCCTGTAAAAAATTCAAGGAGGAATTGTCATGCCGTTACCTTTGATACCGCTTTTGTTGGGAGGCGCTGCCGTTGTGGGTGGGGCTTTGGGGGTTGGAGGCGCGCTGTCGGGCAAGGAGAAGCTGGACCAGGCAAAAAAGCGCATGGATGCCGCCCGGGAGGAATACGAGAAGAACAAAAGAAAACTGGACAATCAGCAGAGCCGCACCGTAAAAACCCTGGACAAATTGGGGAAACAGAAGCTGGAGACCCAGAAGAGCTTTCAGCGTTTTGCCGACGCCTTTGAAAAGATCAAGAACAGGCCGGAATTTCGGACGGGACGGGAGGAGCATTACGTCTTCGCTCAGCACGAGCTCCAGTCCTTGAGGGAGATTTCCTTGTCCGCCGTTGAGACGATCGCGGGCATTGGCGCGTCTGTGACCGCCGGAACGGCCACAGCGGCTGGAGCCTACGCGTTGGTTGGAGTTTTGGGAACCGCCTCGACGGGAACCGCCATTTCCGGTTTGGCCGGAGCCGCCGCGACCAAGGCTACGTTGGCGTGGTTTGGCGGGGGGTCGTTGGCCTCCGGCGGATTGGGCATAGCGGCAGGGACCTGGGTTCTGGGGGGGATTGTCGTTGCCCCGGCTCTCCTGCTCACGGGCTTTATGCTTGATTCCAAGGGAGATAAGGCTTTGGAACAGGCTCGTGAAGCCGAGCAGGAAGCGGAAAAAGTCATCGGTAAAATCGACGAGGGCCTTACGCTTCTGCGGAAGCTCGAACGGCTGGGCGACAGGCTCTGGAGTGAGTTACGAAAAACTCAAAGGCTTTATGAGGACAAGGTCACTCGTCTCGAGGAGCTGAGCCTCAGCAAAGACGACTACACCCTGTTCGATGACGAGGAAAAGCTTCTGCTGGACAACAATATCATGCTCGTCAAGCTCCTGAAGGACATGACCCTTGTGGATCTCGTGGAAAAGAACATGGAAAAGAACGGCGAGGAGGACGAGGTTCGGGAAACGGAGGTCCTGGAGCTTCTGGACCACGCTCAGGAGTGCCGTTTGGAGCTTTCCGCCTGATTTGTAGCGAATCGATATCGCACAACAAGGGGTGTCATCGTCGTCGACGCTAAAAAACACACGGCGCTGATTTGGTCCCTCAAGAGCTGTCCTCCTCTCTGAAATCCCTGAAGTCCCAAATGTCGGCGCCTCCCGAGATCACGGGAGGCGCCGGGTGAATTAGGGCCTTTCCCCCTCTGCTAGAATAGGGTCATGAAACGCTCGATCGAAGCGAGGTGACGGGATAATGAGCGAAAAACTCCAGACCCTGCCCATAGGTATCCAGAGCTTTGAGATGCTGCGCCGGGATGGGCTTCTTTATGTGGATAAGCCCCATCGGCTCCAGGAAATCGTCTCGAGCGGAAGACGTTACTTCCTGTCCCGCCCGCGGCGGTTCGGCAAGTCGCTGACGCTCTCGACGCTCGACGCGATGTTCCAGGGGAAGGCCGATCTGTTCAAGGGACTGGCCGCCGAAGGGTGGGTGGCGGAGCAGGCCAAGCGCCCCGCGCCCGTGCTGCGTCTCGACATGAGCACGATGGACGTGCGGGATGTCGCGTGCTTCGAGAAGAACCTCGTGGCGGAGCTTACCGACCGGAGCCGCAGGCACGGGA
>CAUPUB010000121.1:0-5917 GCA_963514535.1 uncultured Fretibacterium sp. | reverse complement strand
ACGAACGGGAGGACGACGATGCTGTTCTACAAGATTGAATTTGAGAGTGAGAAGGCCCTGGAGAGCGGCGATCGGCAGTCAAGGCGCGTGCGATCCCGTCTCAAGGCTCTGACGGCGGATGCCAACGAGAGGACGAAGGGGACGATCGCCTTCTTCGTCTCGGACTTCGAGGACCGAAGGGTCTCCATCGGCGCCGCCCTGTTCGTGGACGCCGTCTTGATGAACCGTCGGGATCTCGCGGAGGCCTTCGAGGAGTTTCGCACTCGCACCCGGCTCAAGGGGAAAATCCTCGATACCCGAGAGATCACCGCCGGGGAATTTTCCCGGATGCTCAACCTGGCGGACAGGAACGACTACATCGAAGACGACGACGATTACAAGACCGATCTGGGCATGGCGTTCATCGACGCCTGCACGGAGTCGGAGTGCGAGGAGGTGCTGCTCGACACCCCCTGCACGAAAAGTGAAGCCATCGCCGAGGCGAAACGGCTGCTGTGCGGAGCCTCCCTGATCCCCGAGATAGAGCGGATCTTCGACGAACGCTCCCCGGACCGCTTCCAGGGGAACCCGGTCCACTACGTCATCGTGTCGGACGACCCGCAGGTCCGCCGCTCCGTCCGGGAACTGCTGCTGCGCTCCCTGCTCCAGAGGGGGCGCCTGATGGGCCGGCGCTACTGCACCCTGACGCGCAGCGTCAAAAGCGGCCTGCTCGAATGCCTCTACGAGGACAAGCTGAAGGAGCTCTATCAGTCGCAGCTGGGCTGCGCCCTGGCGATAACGTTCTCCCCGGAGGACAGTGGGGAGGAGTCCGGACACGCCGACGCCTCCTTCGAGCTCGTCGCGTCCGTCGCGTCGAGGATTCGCGAGTTCCGCCGCGGGACCCTGACCATCCTGGAGATGGGGCGGTCGGAGTCCAAACTGTACGAGCATCTGATGGACGAACTTCATGGCATCACGTTCGTCAGGCTGGACGAGGAGCTCGTCTTCACCCGGGAGGCCCGGGGGTACCTGAGGCGTCTGGCCGCGAAAAACGGCATCGAGGACTGCCGGTCCCTCGTCAAAAGCCTGCCCCGCGAGGAGTCCGGGTACCTTGGCACCGACCTCAACAAGCTGTTCGATCGTTGGTACGACAGCTACCTGAGGACGGAGCTCCACCCCCAGTACCGGGAGCTCTCCGCTGAGGCGGAGAGCCGGGTGAAAAAGCCGAAGGGCGACGCCTATAAGGATCTGATGGAGATGCCCGGCCTCCGGTCGGTCAAGGAGGTGATCCTCCAGGCCATCGACTTCCACAAGGCCCAGAAGCTGTTTGCGGACAGAGGGATAGGTACGGAGCGGCCCTCGATGCACATGGTCTTTGCCGGAAACCCCGGCACGGCCAAGACGACCGTGGCGCGCCTGATGGCCCGTATCATGAAGGATAACGGGCTGCTCTCCGCAGGCGGCCTGGTGGAGGTCGGGCGGAGCGACCTGGTGGGCAAGTACGTGGGATGGACCGCGCCGCTCGTCAAAAAGAAGTTCAAGGCGGCCAAGGGCTCGGTGCTCTTCATCGACGAGGCGTACTCGCTGGTGGAGGACCGCGACGGGCTCTACGGCGACGAGGCGATCAACACGATCGTCCAGGAGATGGAGAACGCACGGGACGAGACGGTGGTGGTCTTCGCCGGATATCCCGACCGGATGCGGGAGTTCGTGGAGCGCAACCCCGGCCTGAGGAGCCGCGTGGCGTTTCACATCGACTTCCCCGACTACACGGCGGACGAGCTGGTGGAGATCCTTCGGCTTGTCGTCAGGAAGAAGAGCCGGGCGCTCGACGCGGAAGCCGAGGAGCGGGTCCGCAGCCTGCTGGAGTCCGCTTTGAGTACGCCCGATTTCGGCAACGGCCGCTTCGTGCGGAACCTCGTGGAGCGGGCCATGATGCGCCAGGCGTCGCGTCTGGTGCGCCTCCCAGCCGACAGGACGACGGATGCGGAACTGAAAGCCCTCCTGGCCGAGGACTTCGTCCCGAACGTGCAGGCCGCCGAACCACACCGCCGCATCGTCGGCTTTCACTGAACCCGGCCCCGGCCTCATGCGCCCCAAGCGCCAGCCGGAGGATGCCGGACGATGGGGACTGCCCGTCCGCAAAAACATAAAAGAAACGTTCCGCCCCCGGACGGGCGTCCGGGGGCGTTCGCCGGGCCGCCTGGCCCGGCCGTCTTGTTTTTGCACGTCTTATTTTTTCGTATAGAGGAACGGCCCCGCCATCTCGAAGCCCATCTTCTTGTAGTCGAAGATCTGCTCCGTGGACCCGACCAGGAAATACCCGCCGGGCGCCAGGGCGTTGAAGAACTTGACGTAGAGCAGGGCCTTGGTCTCCGCCGTGAAGTAGATGACGACGTTACGGCAGAGGATGACGTCGAACCCGCCGCCAAAGGCGTCGTCGATCATGTTGAAGCGCTTGAATGACACGCGCCGCTTGATCTCGGCGTTCACCTCGTAGGTCTCCCCCCCGTCACGGGTCGTGAAGTACTTGGAGAGGTACTCCGGGGGGACGTTCAGGAGCTGCCGCTTCAGGTAGACGCCCTTTTGGGCAATGGCGATGGCCCCCTGGTCGATGTCGGCGGCCAACACCGGGGTCGAGGCATCCAGGCCGCAGACGGCCGACAGAATGGCCAGGGAATACGGCTCCTCGCCCGTAGCACAGCCGGCGCTCCACAGCTTCAGCCGCTTGTGGCCCCGCTTCTTGATCAGATCGGGGATGAGCTTGTCCCGCAGCTTCCACCACTGGCTGTCGTTGCGGAAGAACTCCGACACGTTGATCGTCAGATGGTCCAGAAACTCCCTCAATTTTTTGTCATCGTTCTTGATCGTGTTGAAATAGTCATCGTAGGTCTTGACGTTCCAGCGATCCATCAGCATGTGAACCCGCCGGTGAATCTGATTTTTGTAGGAATTCAGGTCCAGTCCGATAATCTTGCGCAGCTTCTGCTTGAACCCCTCGTATTCGGGCGAGGTGTATTGATTCTGCTCTTCCATCAGGCTCTCCTCCAGAAGTTCTCAGGGCGTTCTCCGTCGGGTCAGTCCTCCAGGACTTCCTTCTCCTTCGCCTTATAGGCCTCATCGACCTTTTTGATGTATTCGTCCGTCGCATCCTGGACCTCCCTGGTGTACTTCTTCAGGTCGTCCTCGGTGATGGCGGAGTCCTTCTCCATCTTCTTCAGGACCTCGACGGAATCACGGCGGTGGTTCCTCAGGACGACGCGTGTCTCCTCAGCTTTCTTCGCCAGGAGCTTCGTCAGCTCCACACGCCGCTCCCGCGTGAGCTCCGGCAGGGTCAGGCGGATGCATTCCCCGTCGTTCTGAGGGGTGATCCCGAGGTTCGAGGCCAGAATCGCCTTTTCGATCACCTTCAGGCTGGAGCGGTCGAAGGGCGCTATCTGGATCTTGCGGCCCTCGGGAACCGTGATGTTCGCCATCTGCTTGAGGGGCGTCGGCGTGCCGTAGTAGTCCGCCTTGATGTCGCTCACCAGCCCCGGATGAGCCCGGCCGGTCCGGATCGCCAGGTATTCGTTATGCAAAAACGCTACAGCCTTCTCCATCCTGTCCCGAAGTTGCTTAATCTCGTTTCTGGGCATAACGTTTTTCCTCCTCTCAATTTTTCGCTCTCAGGTCTTTGCTCTCAGGTTTTCTTGTTCTTGTTCTCGTATTCCGGACGCGTCCAAACGTATGACGGCCAGAACGACGGGGGCGCCATTAGCCGGGCTCCCCCTCCTCCACGATTGTACCAATTCGCTCGCCTTTTACAAGCGCCGAAACCAGGGTGCCCTGCTTCCGGACGTCCAGGACGAGGATTGGGATCCGGTTCTCGCGGCAGAGGGAGAACGCGGAGGCGTCCATGACCTCGATGCCGTCGCGCAGCGCCTCGCTATAGGTGACGCGGGAGAGGAACTTGGCATCCTTGAAGGTGCTCGGGTCCCTGTCGTAAATCCCATCCACCTTCGTCCCCTTGACCATGCAGTCCGCGTTCATCTCCGCCGCCCGCAGGGCTGCGGTGGTGTCCGTCGAGAAGAACGGGGAGCCCGTCCCCGCGGCGAAGATCACCACGCGCCCCTTCTCCATATGCCGCAGGGCGCGACGGCGGATGTAGGGCTCCGCGACTGCCCGCATCTCGATAGCGGTCTGGACGCGCGTCGGGACGCCCAGCTTCTCCAGGACGTCCTGGAGCCCCAGGGCGTTGACCACCGTCCCCAGCATGCCCATGTAATCGGCCTGGGCCCGCTCGATGCCCAGCTTCTCAACATCCCGGCCACGCAGCATATTGCCGCCGCCCACCACCATGCACAGCTCGACACCCGCACGGTGAACCGCAGCGAGCTCCGCCCCGATCCGACGCACCGCGTCGAAATCGAGGCCAAAGCGACTGTCCCCGGCCAACACCTCCCCGGAGAGCTTCAACAGGACCCGCTTGTACCTCGGCATCGCAATCCCCCCTTCAACGGAACAAAAATACGAACGAAGTTCCCTGCGCGCAGCAAAAATCCGGCGCGGAGGAAGGAATCGTCCACGCCGGATCCGTCATACTGGAGCGGTATTCAATAAGTCATTCCCCGATCATGAAGCGGGCAAAGCGCTTGATGACGATGTTCTCGCCCAGCTTGGCGATCATCTCGACCACCAGGTCGCCGATCTTCTTATCGGGGTCCCTGATGTAGGCCTGCTCCATCAGGCAGGTCGTCTCGTAGAACTTGCGGACCTTGCCCTCCACGATCTTCTCGATGCGATCCTCGGGCTTTCCCTCGTCCCGGAGCTGCTGACGGTAAATCTCCTTCTCGCGCTCCAGGTCCTCCACCGGGACGTCCTCAGGACGAAGGTAGAGGGGATTCGCCGCCGTGATATGCATGGCAATCTCGTGCCCCAGCGCGTTGAACTCGTCCGTCTTGGCGACGAAGTCCGTCTCGCTGTTCAGCTCCAGCAGCGCACCCACCTTGAAGTTGTTGTGGACGTAGTGGAAGATGCGACCGTCGCTCGCCGTCCGGCTGGCCTTCTTGGCCGCCTTGGCGAGCCCCTTCTCGCGAAGGTAGTCGATGGCCTTCTCCACGTCGCCGTTCGTCTCGGCCAGCGCCTTCTTACAGTCCATCATCCCGGAGCCCGTGCGCTCCCGGAGCTCCTTAACCGCGCCTGCGGAAATCTCGGCCATATTAACGATCCCCCTTGCCTTCAACGTCGTCGCTGCCGTAGGTATTGTGCAGACGCTCGCGAACCGCGATCAGATCGTCCTCGCTGACGTCCACGGGCTTGGCCTCCTCCTCTGCCTTATCGGCCTCCGCGGGGGCGGCCTCGTCCTCGCCCTGCCGGCCCTCAATCACGGCGTTCGCCATAAGCCCCGTGATCAGCTTGATGGCGCGGATGGCGTCGTCATTGCCCGGGATGGGGTAGTCGATCACCTCGGGATCGCAGTTCGTATCGACGATTGAGACCACCGGCACGCCCAGCTTGCGGGCCTCAGCGATGGCGTTCTCCTCGCGGCGCGGATCGATCAGGAAAATCGCGTCCGGGACGGCGTTCATCTTGGCGATGCCGCCCAGGTACTTCTCGAGCTTCAGCTGCTCCTTGCGCAGCGCGGCAAGCTCCTTCTTGGAGAACTTCTCCCAGGTATTGTCCTCGTCGTACTTACGGAGCTCCAGCATCCGCTGGACGCGCTTGCGGATCGTGGGGAAATTCGTCATCAGGCCGCCCAACCAGCGCTGATTGATAAAATGCTGGCCGCAGCGCGTCGCCTCGTCGCGAATCGTCTCCTGCGCCTGGCGTTTGGTCCCGACAAAGAGCACCGTGCCCCCCTCCGAGACCGTCGTGCGGATGAAATCATACGCCTTGTCCAGGCCTCTCACGGTCTTCTGCAGGTCGATGATGTAGACCCCGTTGCGCTCCGTGAAGATGT
>CAUPUB010000120.1:0-5950 GCA_963514535.1 uncultured Fretibacterium sp. | reverse complement strand
GCGGCGCCCACCCGGCCCCCCGAGACGAAGTTCAGGTGGGCGGCCAGCGTCTCCGCCAGGCTGTCGGCCCCGCGGATCACGTCCTCGCGCTGCATGGACCACAGCCACTTGACGCGCGGCAGGATGGCCGTCAGCCCCGGCATCTGGCCCGTCGTCCTCTTGGGCAGCCACGTGACCGCGAAGAAGGGCCTGCCCTCGGGGGTCAGGAAGAGGTTCAGGGGCCAGCCTCCGTTGCCGTTCTGGATGTGGCATATGTCCATGAAGAGCCCGTCCAGATCGGGCCGCTCCTCCCGGTCCACCTTGACGGCGACGCAGGTATCGTTCATGAGGTCCGCCACCTCGGGGTCGGAGAAACATTCCTGCTCCATGACGTGGCACCAGTGGCACGAGGAGTAGCCGATGGAGAGGAATATGGGTTTGTCCTCCCTGCGCGCGGCCTCAAATGCCTCATTTCCCCACGGGTACCACCCTATGGGGTTGTCGGCGTGCTGGAGCAGGTAGGGGCTGGACTCGTCCGACAGACGGTTTCTGGGCGGGGATAGGGTGGAGCCCGCCGCCCCCGGGACGGTTGAGAGGTTCCTGTAGATCAAGAGCTCATTCCCTCCCGTCCTCCTCCACGATCCTGGGCAGCTCGTCAAGGGACCCGACGGCGCGCCACGCCCCCAGCTCCAGGAGCTGATCCTTCGTGAAGTTGCCCTGCGCCGCACCAATAGCCCGCGTCCCCGCTGCAAGGGCGGTCCTGACGTCGATGTCGGAGTCCCCGACGTAGACGGTCCGAGCCGCGGGGACGCCGAAACGGTCCATCAGGCTCAGAAGCATCCCCGGCTCGGGCTTGTAGGGCAGGTGGTCCGAGGGGCCGACGATCGCGTCGAAATAATGGGCCGTTCCGCTCCGCTCCATGGCCGTCCGAGGGGCGTTCCGGTTCGAGGCGACGGCCAAGGTTACCCCCATCTTCCGGAGGCAGGGCAGGATCGTCCTCGTCTCCGGGAAGGGGCGGATCATGGAGTGTTCGAGCGGCGCGACCTTGTCGCGGTACAGGTCCATCCACTCGGGCCGAAAGTCGCCCAGGGTTCCGATCATGAACTCCCTCATGGGCATGGCGATGCACCGCATCACCTGGGCATGGGTGGTTTTGGGACGGCCGACCGCCTCGGCCACCAGGTTGAGCCCCGCCAGGATGGCGTGGCTCGAGTCCACAATCGTCATGTCGTGGTCGAAAATCATCAGTTTGATCATAAATCCCTCTCCATATATTGCTAATTCTCTTTATTATTAAACCAAACGAGATCACGAGATCGTCCCTTTTCACTTGAGGCTGGGAAGGCATAGCCCCATCAGGACGCTCCCGTTGTTCCGCGGACCCTCTCCAGGGTATCCTGGAGCAGTTTCCTGGCGGAGTCCTCCGAAAGCTTTCCGCCTCCCCTCAGGTGGTCCAGGATGTAGTTGTAGATCTTGCACAGCTCCTCCCCATGCGGGCTCAGCTTCCCCGATTCGAGGCGGGACTCCTTCGTTTGAAGGTCCTCCAGCGCGGCGAGTGCGATGCAGGCGAGGATGTGCTCCTCGGGGGCTGCGCTTCCATCCGGCATCAAGGGCTCCGTGGAGGCCCCACGGGAGAGCATCCCGTTGACGTTTGCCCTCAGCGCGCCGAAGTTTGTGGTGAGCTCCAGGTAGATGTACATCTCGATGTAGATTCGCTGGAACTCCGACTCGGGGGGCGTGATGAGGCTCGCGGCGGCCCTGGGAGGCCCCGGGACCTCGTGTCGGGGGGCGGCTGGAGCTGGGGTTTGGGGCGGAGTCCGTGCCGCGGCCGGTGCCGCGGGAGGAATCGGTGCCGCGGGAGAGATCGGCGCCGCGGATGGAATGAAGGCCCCGGCGAAATCCGCTGCGGGTGGGGAGACGGGGCTCGCCGAGGGACCGAAGGTGGCCCCCGGCGCGGGAGCGGTTAGGACTACGGGGCCGGACGCGGCGAAATCAGGAACGGACGCCCCTGATCCCGCCATGGTGGGGACCGAAAATCCCTCCTCCTGGATCTGTGTAGGGGCTCCAGCCTGCGGTACAGGGTCCGGAAAATCGGGCATGATGTCGATGGCCCTGCCCTGGACGGGCGTTCCCGAGAATGCGGATGTGGATCTGGACGCAGACCTGGATGCGGACGTGGAGCGGGGAGTTTTTTCTCTCCGAGGGCCCCGGCCTTTCCGTCTCAGGACGTGTGCCAGCAGCAACAAGAGAAAGAGTACCAGCCCGATGACGACGTAGGGCATGCAATACCGATAGGGCTGGAGGGGTTGGAGCGCAGGAACGGAATCGAGCCAATCCAGCAGGGGCCCGAATACCTCCATTACGCTCTGATGGAATGAGGTCAGCACGGTCTGTAGGTTGAACGACATCGGCGATATCTCCTTTGCTTTACAGCTGCTTTACAGCGTCAGACGCGGGGCTGGAAGATCAGCGCCGCCCAGAGGAGGACGTTGAACGCGATCGCAAGGAACACGGCTGCGGAGAGCATATCCTTCCCCGCCTTGATCTCGGCGCGATAGTTTCGATCGATCAGGTCAAAGGCCCTTTCGACCGCGCTGTTGACCAGCTCGAGGGCCATCACGGCCATCCAGCCCCCGAGCACGGCCAGGGCACGCGGCAGCGGAGGCCGCAGGTGAAGCAGCAGGGCGCACAAAAAGAAGAACACCACAGCCTCGTACTCGAAGGCCTGCTCCTGCCTGAATGCCTGAAAAAGGCCGCTCAGGGAGTACGCGGTGGCATTGTAGAGGCGTTTCCACGGGGTGTAACGTCTCAAAGGCCGCCTCCCCTGCGATGCACCGTCGTCCCGTGAGGAGTCAAAGAGTCCGCTCCCCTTTGCGTCCCGTGAGGGTGATGCGCCCTTCCTCCCTGGGGTCCGCCCTCCCCCGGCAATCGACGCTCAGGTATTCGGCAAAGGCATCGGTATCGAGATAGGGGGTCTCGACGCGGGGGGCGCTCCTCAACACCTCGTACTTCTCCCCGTCGCCCCCGTTGACCATCCAGCCCGTGGTAGCCACGGTGTAGGTCCCCTCATCCATGACCTCCTCCCATCCGCCGTCCTTGAGGACGAGAAGGGACTCCAGACGGCTTCCCAGGGTGAGCACGCGGTCGTCCTTCATGATGGTGGGGGGCCTGGACAGGTCGTAGACGGCCTTGAGCCCGGATACCTGGAGGAACGAGCCGTTATGAAGGCGTTCCAGGGGGTTGTAATCGTCCGTTTCGTCCGCGATCAGGGCCGACGCGGAGACCTCCAGCACCCAGCGCAGCTCCTTACCCGTCAGGGTCAGCACGAAGATCCGGTCTCCGAAGGGCAGTATGTCCGCGAGGGTCCGTTCCGAGAACTCCCCCGCGGGATAGATGGTGCCCCCGCGGATCCCTCCACTGTTGATCAGGGCCACGTCCGAGCTGGCCTTGAAGCGCATGCTGTCGGTGATGAAGTTCCCGATGGGCGCCTCCCCGGTCCTCAACGTCTTGCTCCTGGTATCGAGCGGGTGCTCGAAGCTCCCAAGCACGCGGCTGAGGGCGCGCGCCAGCTTATCCTCGTACTCGAGGGCGACCTCCAGCACCCCGGGGTCGGATATTGCCTTGCCTAGAACGGGGATCAGCTCCCAGGAGGTCCCCCCGGTGTCCAGCCGGCCGTCCTTCATCCTGATGCCCAGGCGTCCCACGAACTGTCCTCCCAGGCCGCTCCAGATCAGGAGGGTCGGGTCACCCTCCGGGTCCTCGATGAGGATGGGCTTGTCGGTCTGCTTGAGGGGCGCCCCGCATCCCGTGATGACGTGTATCCCCGCCACCGATCGGGCCAGCGCGACGCTCTCGTTCTCGTAAAGGCCGCTGAGAAGGACGATGACGTCGGCGCCCTTCCGCCTCAGATCGTCCACCATCTCCCGGGCCACGGTATTGAAGTCCGGATCGAACGAGACCCCCTCGGGCCGGTTGGTCAACCGCATGACGGCGGGGGAGAGGAGCCCGAAGAACCCCACCTTCATATCGCCCGCCTGCAGCACGACGTTCTTCTGCAGGATCCCCAGCAGCTCGGGGTCCTGGGTGACGAGGTTCGAGATGACGACGGGGACGCGCGACACGGAAAGCGCCGCCTTCAAGTGCCCCAGGCCGTAGTCGAACTCGTGCTTGCCAAGCGAGTTGACCGCAATTCCAGCCCTCTCGAGCGCGAGCATCTCGGGTTTGCCCTTGAAATAACGCCACATCGTCCCCGCGACGGTCTCGCCCGTTGCGACGAATATGGGGTTGACGTTCTTCTTCATGTCCGCATTCACGATTCCCGTGGCTGCACACAGCCCGCCCATGGCGGGAAGCGACCGCTTGGCCGTGGACTTGACGGGCAGGAGGTGGCTTTGAAGATGATTGAGTGTGTAAAGAGTAACCTCTCCATCGCGGGCGTACGCGGCACACGTCACCATGAGGAGACAGATCGACAGGGCGAGCCCTCGGAGCAGTCGTTTTTTCATGATCGCTTCAACACTCCTTGTTCGGACAATGGACACCACCGGAATGCCCGTCCGGCCGCCCCGGGCCGGACGGGCATAAGCGGCGTCCCGTACATCAGAATAGTGTAGAGCTTCCCCATCCCGATTACAACCCCAAATTCCGAATTGGAACCTCCAACCTCACACTGTCCCCAAATCGTTTGCGGGCATCGGCTAAACGTTGAATCGTATCTCGATCATGTCCCCGTCCCGGACCCGGTATTCCTTTCCCTCCAGCCTCAGGACGCCCTTGTCGCGGCAGGCGGCGAGCGTCGCCCCGCACGATACGAAGTCGTCGTAGGCCACCACCTGGGCCCGGATGAATCCGCGCGCGAGGTCGGAGTGGATGGCGCCGGCCGCGTCCACCGCGGTGTCGCCATCGTGCAGTGTCCAGGCGCGAACCTCGTCCGCACCGCTCGTGAAGAACGACAGGAGCCCCAGCAGGCGGTACGCCTCGTGGATCAGGCGGTCCCGGCCCGGTTCATCGATCTCCAGCTCCTTCATGAACTCCTCCTGCTCCCCCGGCTCCAGCTGTGCCAGGTCCATCTCGATGGACCCGAAGATGCGCAGGGTCAGGAGCCCCTTCTCCCGCATGGCCGCCTCCAGGGCGTCCGCGGCCGGGACGGAGCCGGTCTGCCCCTCGTCCAGGTTCAGCACCACCAGCTCCGGCTTCAGGGTCAGGAAGGCGAACCCCGACAGCGTCCTTTTCTGTTCGTCGGTCAGGGGGTACTCCCGCAGCGGCCGCTCCTCCATCAGGTGGTCCTGGAGCGCGTGCAGGAGCTCGGCCTCCGCGGCCTCCGCGGGGGTCGTCTTCTTCTTCGCCGCCTTCTCGTCCAGCCGGGAGAGCCGGTTCTCGATGACGCCCAGATCTCGGTAGATCAGCTCCATCTCCACGATCTGCCAGTCGCGCAGGGGGTCGATGGAGTTCTCCGGGTGGGGAACGTTCGGGTTCCCGAAGACCCGAACGACGTGCAGCAGCGCGTCCGACTCCGAGACGAAGGAGAGGAAGGAGTTCCCCAGCCCCGCGCCCTTGCTGGCGTCGCGGGAGAGCCCCGCCAGGTCCACGAACTCCACCGTCGCGGGCGTCGCCTTTTTGGGCGCGAAGATCTCCACCAGCCTGTCGAAGCGCCTGTCCGGCACGCTGACCAACGCCCGGTTGGGCTCGGTCCTGCCGCTGGCGTAGGGCTTGACCTCCGCCCCGGCCCGTGTAATCACGTTGAAGACGGTCGACTTGCCGCAGAGCGGTAGGCCGACGATTCCACATTTCAGCAAAAGAAATCCCTCCAGACAATGCCTCAGGACTTTACGGCGAATGATGAGGTCGGCCTGCCGCTCTCGTCGGTATCCCCGATACCGACGGGGGTATGGGGCGAAGCCCCATCAGGAATCTGGAGTAGGCCGACGATTCCACATTTCAGCAAAAGAAATCCCTCCAGACAATGCCTCAG
>CAUPUB010000119.1:0-5962 GCA_963514535.1 uncultured Fretibacterium sp. | reverse complement strand
TCGTGCCGGTCAGGTCCGCCTGCGCCAGGCACACCGCGCGGGTCTCCGCCGCCGGCGTGTCCGTCCCCTTTACGAAAGTCAGATGCTTGTCCAGGATCATGCCCTTACCTCCTTCGGTATCCGGTTGCCCCTAGGCCACCCGTTCCTCGGTCTCGAGCAGGGAGTCGTCGACGTGGATCGGGATGCCCTTGTAGCTCGTGTTGATGGTTCCCGTCGCCTGGTCCATGCTCTTCTCGATGTAGTGGGACAGCAAAAGCTGCTTCTCCCAGTACTCCTTGAGGGTGCGGTTCATGTAGATCACGGCGCGCCCGGCGTTCAGCTTCTGGACCCGGTTCGTCATGGTATTGACGATATTCAGCAGGTGCGCCGACTGGTCGGACGCCGTCCCGAAGGTCGGCAGCTTCGTCACGTCGATGTTGCAGGCGCGGACGATCTGCCGGTAGTCCTTCAGGCAGACCCCCACGTCCCACTGGAACCGGTCCCGATACCCCTCGTAGGTCCCGCCGTTGTCCGGGTCCTCCAGGTCGATGACCCCGGATGCCTTGTGCTGCAGCCCGATCTTGCCGTTCTTCGGCACGATGCCGAAGAAGCTGTCGGTGCTGTGGATGATCAGCCAGACCGAGGCGTTGTTGTTCCCCGTCCCGCCGCAGTCGATGATGTACTTGTTGGCAGGGCCGGTCAGGCTGCCGTAGCGCTTGGACAGCCCCATAATCCCCTTCGGCTCGAACCCCGTGTCCCCGTACCACACGGCACTGGAGAACTCCTGCCCCATCCCCTCGATGAAGGCCGCGGACTCCTCCAGGCGCGCCAGGGCCTGATCGTCCTCCAGGTCGATGAGTTTCTTATCCACCTCGCTGACCGCCTCCAGCATCGCGCAGGTTTCCCGGACGATCTTCTTGCTGCTCCGCGTGGGGAGGACACCCTCGTTGATGGCCCTCCAGGACACGCCGGGCAGCCCCGCGCGCGTCTTGAACTTGTGTCCGTCCGTCTGGTTCCCGTTACGGAACGCCATGTCCTCGATAAGCGGTGTCGATTTGCTCAGCATCTCGACGATGGGGTCATTCTTGTCGATCCCCTGCGCGAGCGCCAGCTCCCTCAGCGTCATCGTTGTTCCCAACCCAGGCATATCCCTTTACCTCCTCGTCTTCTCAAAAACGTTAGTTCCGCGCCATGCCCGGATAGACCCGGGCCGCCATTGCCGACGGGCTGTCGGGGGTCGCGCCCGCCGGAGAACCGCCCACGAACTGGTCTTCCGCAAAGAGCTTCCCCGCCCGAGCGAAGGCCGCAAAGACCTCCGGGTGGTTGATGAGCCCCGTCTCCTTGTCGAGCACGTATGCCAGCTTCTCCCCGCCGAGGTGCGCGATGGCGCGCCGGACGCTCGCCAGGCTCTCGCCCAGCCGCGTCCCCCCGAACTCCGGGTGTGCCTTCGTCTGCTCGCCCCACTGCGCGACGCGCCGGTCCAGCTCCTGCTCGAAGAGCTCCTGCTGGTCCAGCATCCCGCCCAGCCAATGCTTCGCGTGCAGGTCTATCAGCTTCTGCCCCTGCTCCTGCGTCAACCCCAGCTCCCGGAACAGGCCCCCGGCCTCCGCCAGGGCCTCCTTCACCTGCGGGTTCTCCGCGGGCATCTCGGCCGGGAGCGTGAACGGCTGATAGCTCTCCGGCGCCTTCGTTTTCGGTTCGGCCGGCGGCGTCTGCGGCGTCGGGGAACCGGGGTCTCCCGCAGCACCCGCTGCCGGCGTCTGCCCTCCATCCGTCGTGGGCGTCTGCGTCTGGCTCGTCACCGTGTTCGTCGGCGCGGCGGCCTGCGGCGCAGGGTCCGCGTTCGTGGTCACGGATATGGGCTGATTCCCTGTGCCCCCTTCTCCCTCTCCCGCAAAAAACTGGATGTCAAACCCACTAGAATTCGTCCTCGTCGTCATCGTCCCGCGATACCTCCCTTTCCGTGTCCGCGTCCCGGAGCCTCTGCCGGGCCTGCGGGTCTATTTCCTCCAGCGCGTGCAGCACCTGGAGCCCCACGTTCCGGGCCCCCTCCTTGAACGCCGCGGCGTGCGTCTCCTCGCCCTGATAGCTCAGGCGGAACACCCCGCACAGGTCCAGCAGCGCCGAAAAAAAACGGGCGCCCTCCCGTGTCCGGAAGATCGCCCCCAAGTCCGCCCTGTCCTGTTTTCGCCGTTCCTTGTGTGTCATACCATGCCTTCACCTCCTGCCCCAAGCAGCTCCGCGATCTGCCCGAGCCCGCCGCTCTCGGCGGCCTGCGCCGCCTGACGGACGGCCCCGGCCCCCTGATTCGCCGTCTGAGCCATCTGCGCCGCGGCGGCCATCTGCTGCATCTGCGCCTGTTGCTCCGCGCGGCTCCGCCGCATCTCCGCCACGGTCTCGTCGCTTCGGACGATCGCGGCGGGCACACCCAGCATCCGCGCGTACTGGTCCACCGCCTCGTCGGCGTCGAACTTGTCCAACACGTCGGGATTGAGCTGCGCAATCTCCCCGGCGTAGGTCGTCAGGCGGTCGATTCCGCCCAGCCCCACCATCTGCTGCGCCTGCGCCAGCATCGAGATGTACTCGATCTCCAGCTCCTGTCCCACCAGCTCCTCGGGGACGGGCGGGATAAGCCCCATACGGTCCATAATCCCAAACGTCCGCCCGATGAACGGGTCCAGTAGCTCGTGGTCCAGGCGCTCGTACACGGGCCCGATCATCATCATCTGCTCGTTGTTGATGGCGTTCACCTGCGTTGCCGTCATGTTCTTGTCGTCGTTCATGATGATCGCCAAAAAGAGATCCGCAAAGAAGATGCGCCGGATCGTCTCCCGGCTGTCCTGCATCGCCGCGATCTGGCCGGGCAGGTCCGGCCGGACCTCGTAGAGCGGACGAAACACCTGGTTGGGATCGGCCCCGTCCACGTAGGTGACGCCGTTGGGGCGCAGGTCCCGGTGCGTGCCCCGGAGGGAGTTCGGCCCCACCATCGGCGGCTGTATCGCCATCTTCTGCGCCACAAGGTAGTCCTTCCGGAGCTCCTGCAGCGTCTTCGACTCGCCCAGCGCGTCCCACCCCGGGCCGCGTCCGTAGAAGTCCCCGCCGACCACCTCCCACCTCGGGGCCACGATGGGGAACTCCGCATACCCCGACACGCGGAGGGGCCTTTCCGTCTTCCCATCCTCCCAGTACACGGAGCGGTACGGCTTTTCCTCCGGCCCCGCGTCGTCGTCCTCGAAGATGAGGTGCGACACGCGGAACCATGCGTCGCGCCGGCCCGACGAAAGCGCGTTGCGCGCGCCCTCGGAAAGCGCCTCCTCGCCGAACCGGTCCCGCATCTGCACGGCCGTCATCCAGAAGCTCCGGCCGAAGGCGTTGGGCAGCCCGGCCACGTCGTAGGCGACGCAGTATTCCCCGACGGTCATCGTCAGGCCCCGGACGACGTTCCGGGGATCCTCCTCGATGAGCATGCACCCGATCCCGAACGCCCCGACCTCCTGGTATAGGATGTGCAGGCAGTTGTAGAGGTTTGACTGGCTCAGCACGTGCATCATGCGCCGCTCCACCTCGTTGAGCCACAGGCGCACGGGCCCGTAGTCCGCGAGGTCGGAGTCCGACACTCCCAGCCGGAACCACGGCCGGCTCGGGGAGGTCAGTCCCCCCTGGAGCCCCGCGGACAGGACGTGCAGGGCCTGGAGCGGCGTCGGGTCCAGCAGGTGCTTGTCCTTCCGCTCCCCCTGATTGGGCTTCTGTTTGTCAAACGCCCCGCGGCCCGGGGAGATATACTTCGCGATCTCCTGCCAGACGGGCATCTGCCGGGAGCGGGCGTCCTCCATGTCCTCCAGGCGCTTTGCCAGGTCCCGCAGGTCGGGCGGCTCCCGAGGGGGACGCCTCTGCTTTTCCTCCTCCCGGTTCGGCATCTCACTGCCCCAGGAGCGTCTTGCGCCCGCTGCCCGGCGCCCCCTCAGACAGGATCGTCGTGCGGGAGTTCATGGCCCCACGCAGACGTTTCCGCTCGTCCTGACGGGCGACGACCGCGTCGTTCGTCTTTGCCTGTTCCAGTGTCGGCGGCGGCGCAGGCGTCTCAACCTTCGGTGCTTTCGGCAAACACATTGCAAAGCATCTCCTTTCGTTTTCCGTTCACCAGGTGAACGGGCTATAATCCTCCAAGCCCCCGTGCATCGACTCGCGCGCCGGGATATCCGCACGCCGAACCACCGGCGCGGCGAACGTCAGCGCCAGCGCGTCCCCGTCGTCCGGGGAGGGGAGACCGCGGTCCTTCATGTCCTCCTTGCTCTCCAGCTGCAGCTTCCCCTTGGTGTTGTAGAAGTACTCCGGGGCGCACAGGTCGTCCTCGATGTCCTGAGCCTCCGGCCCCTGGGAGGGCAGCGCTCCGCCGTCCCTCAGCCATTTGGCTATCGCGTGCCACATCTCCGAGCGCCGGTTCAGATACAGGTCGTCCCGAATCGCGCCCTGGCTGAAGTTGATGCCCATGACCACGTGTCCGAATCCCAGGTGACACAGCCGGTCGTAGACGGGGGCCCCCATCGCGCCCATGTCGATGAACGCGGCGTCCGGTTCGTGCTCCCGTATCAGGGACGCCAGACGCTCCGCGAACACCATGCTGTCCGGCGTGTGGCGCTTGTAGAGGCGTCTGGCCAGGAGCCCCTGGCGCAGCCACACGGCGCTCTGGTCCGCACCACCCCGCGCCACGTCAATTCCAATGATCTTCGGCGCCCCGGCGATGTCCCGCTCCTGCAGCTTCCGTTCCTTCGCCCGGCGGACCAGCTCCGCGGAGATGAGCTGCGTGTCCGACGCGTCGGGGAATATCCCCCGAACGCGCACCTTGACGAAGTCGCTCTCCTCGCCGTAGTCCGTAACCCACTGGTCCAGCTGCGCCTTGTTGGTGATGGCCGCGGTGCGGCTGTCCACGTGGATGTGGCGCCAGCGGTCCCGGTACTTCCGGAAGCACTCCCGGAACCGCCCGGTGTTCCGCGTCGGGTTCCCGAACGCCAGCCAGAGTATCTCCGTGTCGCTGTCCGTCAGGGCCCCTTCCGTGACCTCCCATATCGTGTCGTCGATGGCACTCGCCTCGTCGAAGACCACGACGATCCGCTTCCCCTGGTTGTGCAGCCCCGCGAACGCCTCGGTGTTGTTCTTGCTCCACACGGCGGAATCGAACCGCCACGTCGCCTCGTGCCCCTTCTCCCGGCAGGACAGGGACGTCGCCGCAAGCTCGAACCAGTGCCGGGCGATGAAGCGGTTGTACCACTTCGCCAGCTCCGCCCAGGTCTTTGTTTTTAGCTGGGAGCCGGTGTTCGCCGTCACGATCCCGCGCGTGTTCGCCCCCGTCGAGAGGGACCACAAAATAAGCCACGCCACCAGCGCGCTCTTCCCTATCCCGTGCCCGCTGGCCACCGCAACGCGCAGGGGCTCCTTGCGGGACAGGTTATCCCGGACGTATTTCAGGATGTCCCGCTGCCACGCGTCGGGGCCGCAGCAGCCGGAGAGCTGCCCCTCGCCCCAGGGGAAGGCGTACCGCACCCACGCCAGGGGGTCCCGGCTCAGGCGTCCCATGTCCTTCGCCATCTCCGCGTCGAAGTTCAATCTGTTCCCTCACCTCCTTCCGCGGCGCGTGCCCGCGCGGCCTCGATGCTGTCCGCTATCGACAGGTTCACGTTCACATCCGTGTTCGTCAGCCCCAGAATCTCGGAGAGTTTCGCCAAGGCCGCCACCTTGTTGTGCCGCTTGATCTCGATCTCGCCCTTGGCGTTGATTTTCACCGACTCGATGGCCGCCGTGACATGCCGGGGTCGGGAGGGCAGGGCGCGGATAACCTCCTCCCCGAAGGGCAGGTACTGCTGCGGGTCCTCCGGCAGGGGCTGCAGGTCGTCCTGGATGTTCGAGAACGCGATAGCTTTGAGCTCGGAAATAATAGACCTGTCCACGAACTTTGCCCAAAAAGCGTTTAAGAGTTATTCTTTAG
>CAUPUB010000118.1:0-6022 GCA_963514535.1 uncultured Fretibacterium sp. | reverse complement strand
CCCCTAATGAGGCCTTTTTCAATTTACCTGTTGCTTTTGGCTTGACAATCTAGCGTATATTATAAGTGTATCCTACAAAACACAAGACATTTTATTTCATAAAATCATTAAAATCAGCGTTTCCCAAAATGCCGGCCGATGCGCTATACTTAATAGACAGTTTTATCTAGGACAAATTTATGGACGGAGGGATCCCATGACCGGTACAAGCGACGTTTTGAGCCGCGTTTGGGACGCGGCGGCCCGCGTCACAGACATGTCCCTCGGCCTTCCGGGAAAGGCCGCAGGACGTTCTGCGGGTGTGAATGGCACGGAGGAGGAGCGCGAAGCGGCTCTGGAAAAGGTCCAGGAGGCCAGGGAGTCCATCTCCAGGACGACGTTTCGCATGTGGGACCGTCATACCGAGATGGTGAAGAAGTCTCAGGCTTTACGCAAGGCAAAAATCCAAAAGGACGCCATCGCCCGCCGCAACCGACAGAACCGGGAGCAACACACGGAGTTGCTGGCCAGGATGGCGTTGGAGAACGCCCGCCGCTCGAAGTGGCTTAACGCCGCCTCCCTGCAGCGGCGAAAGGCAGCCTCGCCCCTTTAGGGAAGCGCTGATTTAATCAGCGCTTCCCTAACTTCCTCAGGTCGGGTCAAAGCCTCTCGGATCAACGGCCGCAATTTTCGCAGCGGGGGGATGTCCGAAAGGACATCTCCCCGTGTTTTGTGCTGCGCTGCCCTTCGGTTCCTCAGTGTCCGGCGTCCTCCGCTCCCCCGAAGCGGTCCGGGAAGAAGGACCGCACTTCCTCCAGGAAGCGATCAACGCGTTCTGGAGTATGAATGAAGTTGGGGTCGGACAAATCCAGCACCAGGAAGTTGGGGATATCCATCTCCATCTTGACGAAGTCGATAAAAGGGGCATAGGCGTTGTAGAGCATCCGCCAATATTCCTCGCCCGCCGCTATTTCGTCGTCGCGGCCGCGCGCGTGGATTCGGCGCAGGATCTCCTCGAAGGGACAGTGCACCAGAATCAGGAGGCGCGGCGCCTTCGTGTAGCGAAGGAGGGAATCGTAGAGGGTCAGATAGCAGCCGAACTGGCTGTCCCTGAAATACCCCTGTTTGTAGTACAGCGTCGCGTAGACCTTGTCCCCGAAGATGCTGCGGTCCAGAATATACTGCTCCTCCTCCGAGGCACAGAGGTACTGGGCGAAGCGCGTTACCAGAAAGTTGAGCTGCATGGGAAAAGCCCACTTGCGGTCGTGATGGAAGCGGCTCAACAGGTCGTGCTGATCCCGAAACTCCTCCGGCATCACCTTGAATCCGAGCCGCTCCGAGAGCAGGTTCACGATCGTCGACTTTCCGCTTGCGGTCATTCCCTCGACTATAATCTGAATTTGACCCAATCCAGCTCATCCTCTCCTTAGTGTTTTACGATCCTGAGTTTTACGAAATTATAAGGTTGAAATTTATCCCTCGTCCGGAGCTCCGGCCAGGACCGTGCGGTTCCCTCCGGCCTTCTTGGCCGCGACCATCGCGTCGTAGGCCGCCCCGACAAAGGAGGAGACGTCCATCTCCCTGGAGAACTTCGCCACGCCGACGCTCAGGGAAAGGGAATTTTCCCCATCGAAGAGGCTGTTCCGGGCCGTATCCCGAACCATGTCCGCCAACTGGCAGGCGGCGGACTCCGGCTGTGGCGTCAGGATCATGAACTCGTCCCCTCCCCATCGTCCCAGGAAGTCCGTAGGCCGAAGGCCGTTCTTAAGGGTCGCCATCATGGTCTTCAAGGCCCGGTCGCTGGCCAGGTAGCCCCGAACCTCGTTAAAGCGTCGGAAGTCGTCGATGTCCAGAAAGAGAAGACAGAGCGACCCCCGGTAACGGGCTGCCCGCTCAAGCTCCTTCACCAACACCTGCTCCATTCCCTCCCGGTTCAGGAGACCTGTCGTGCGGTCCGTCACTGCGACCCGCCTCAGCTGCTCCTGGGTACGATGGAGCAAGGTGGTATCTGCACAGGTCAGGAGCAGGGCGTCCGTTCCCTCCCACGTCATGGAACGGGCGCGAAGCTCCAGCCAGAGCAGATCTCCCTGACCTGTCCCAGCCCGAAGCTCGAGGGTTCCCTCGCCGGCGCGCAGCAACTCCCGAAGGCGATCGGGAAAGCCATCGTTCAGGGGGTCGTCCGCCAGGGGCAGCCCGTCCAGCGACTTGCCGACGAAAAGATCCGGGGCCAGGCCCAATGCCTCGTAAAAGCGCCTGTTTGCCGCCAGGCAGGCTCCCTCCCTGTCGACGAGGACCAGCATGTCGGAGACGGCATTCAACAATTCCATCGACGAAGCTGCGGCCCCTGGGGCCTCACCGGCCCCGGACGAGGGTAACGGAGAGTCCCCCTCAGGGGCAGCTGCCAGCGGAGACAGGCGCAAAACCGCTCCCGTGGCCTTTTTGGGTCCAAAAAGCAGGGGGGAGGCCGTAACTTCCCAGAGGCGTTTCCCCTCCGCATGGACCTCGACCAGCTCCATTCCCCCAGAACCTCCGAGCAGAGCGGACGAGAGAAGATTGTGTAGGGAACGGTCGATCGAATTGGACTCCGGCGGATAAGGGGAGCCCACCACGCAGTCGTGTCCGAGGAACCGCTTCGCCGCCGCACGATAACCGCGCGAGGCGTAGAGAAGCCTCCCCTCCCCGTCCAGGACGCAGCATAAAAGCCCTGGGCAGCTGTCCAGCACCCTCTCCCAGACCTCTGTCCCTCCAGAAGAGGGCCGAATTACCTTTTCCGTCACATCGACGCCGATTATCTGGACCGCATTGTCTCCCCGGAAGACCGAGGGCATGAGCTCCACCTCGACCCATACCCGGGAGTCGTCGGGCAGGGAAAGGGCCACTCGGGAACGAACCCTCCTCCGGGACGCTTCCAGGAGCAGCGCCTTCAAAATTTTTGTGCCGCCGGGAGAACACAGGGACCAGACCGACACCGGCTCAGCCCCTCCCAGTTTGATGCCCCAGAACCTCTCCACACAGCGGTTGCAGGCCAGGATGCTTCCGTCGAGTCCCACGATAAGGAGCAGGAAGATCCCACTCTCGATCAATGCCTGGTAGTTGCGCTCGATCTCACGCAGGGCCTCCTCCTCGCGCTCGAAACGCTTTCCCCTGCGCTCCAGCTCGACCATACGCCGATAAAGGGCTCCCCTCTCGTTTTCCATCTCTCATGCATACTCTCTCTCATACATATCCGCAATGCATTTGTGCATTGCCCGATACCAGCAATATCCCACCGCGAAAGACACGTCGGAAGGACTCAGAGCCTCTTGGGAAACCAGCCCCCCGTACAGCGTTTCACGTCGGATACCGTGACAAAACCATCATTCTCAAAAAGGGCCTGGACCGCCTGGACGTCATGCCGTCTGCAGAATATCTCGACGATAAGCCGGGGCCCGCTGCGCCCCATGCCCTGGATAACCGTGGCGCCCAGCCCCCGGCCCCTCACGGCCTCTATCGCCGCCTGGGCGGACGGCCCGTCCTCGAGGATGACCTCGACCAGGGTGAAGGTGTTCATCAATTTTTCCTCAAGCCAGGAACCCACGTAGTTGCCCGTGGCAAAACCGCCACAGTAGAAGAGCAGCTCCCAAACGGAGAGCCTCTTCCCTCCTCCCAGGATGAAGCCCAGGACCATCATGTAGATCATGACCTCGACGAACCCGATACAGGCGGCGACGAAGCGCTGTCCCTTAACCAGGAAGAGGATACGAATCGTGTTGCAGCTGACATCCAGAATGCGGGCGCCAAAAATCAACAAAAGCCCCAGGATTCCCACCGCGGCCCCTCCCCTCTTCCCGCAGCGAACGAGCGGTTACACATATCCCCTCCAGTACAGGACCCATCTTAACATAAAACCGCTCTTAACATAAAACCGCTCTTAACATAAAACCGCCCCGCACGATAACGCCCTCGAGGCAGGACCGGAACCGGGGGGCGGCGCCGGGGCGGTCAGTGCTCCCTGTCCATCTTGTCGAGCCGACGTTTCAGCCGCCCGTATCGCTCGGGGTCCAATGGCCTGCCGCCGTACCAGACCTCCTCGAACTCCAGGACGAAGAGCCACGCCGTTCCCTGGAGCGGCTCGTCCAGACAGGAGACAAATTCCTCCAGCCCCTCGGACCTGCGGCGCGGGAACCCGCGCCTCTTCATCATGCGCTCGAAGCGCTCCAGCAACGCCCGGCATGGGTCCCGGCGACGTCTTTTCCGGACAAGGACCAGGAAGGATACGACAGCCAACAGGACCACAAAGCCCAATCCAAGCCGCCCCCACCATAAAAGGCCCTCCGGGGAGACCCGAAGGGAGGCGCGCGGATTGCTCAGGAGCTCCTTCAGAACAGAGGCCCACTCGCTCTGGGTCCTGGCGCTGTAGCTCACGAACATCCTGCTCCATTGGTAGTCGAGGAAGTCCCAGAACTCCCACCATCCTCCCGTGTCCTCCGATGTACCCTCCCCGTCCGCCTCTCCCGCGGGGGTGGGGTCGATCCGAACCCAGCATCCCGCGCTCCGGTCCCAGGCCTCGACCCAGACGTGGGCCTGACGATCCCGGACGGAATAGTACCCACCGGCCCGGTTGTAGTCCCCTCCCCGATAGCCTCCGACCAACCGGGCCGGCACATTGGCCATGCGCAGCATCACGGCGGCCGCGGAGGCAAAATACTCGCAGTTCCCCCGTCTGACGTCGAAGACGAACCGCTCCAGCGCATCCCGTCCCCGCACCAGGTTCTCGAGGGACCAGAAATAACCGCCTTGTATGAAATGGGCCTCGATCGCATTCATCCGTCCCCTGTCGTCGGAGATCCCCGCCGTCAGTTTTTCCGCCAGACTCCGCATGGCTGGGGAATAGCCGGAGGGAAGCTCCAGAAAGACCTCCTCGGCCGAGGCGGAAAGAGTCCCAGGAATCGGGGAGGGGGTGGAGACGGCCTCGTAGCGAACGGCGGTACCCGCCATCCGCCTCCAGAACGTCCCATTTCCCAGGTTCGCCGCCTCGCTAAGACCGATCGAGAGCGGGCGGTCCAGCGCGAAGAGCCAACGATGTCCCCCCGGTTCCAGAAGGATCGTCTGACGCACCTGCGAAACGTCCCCGCGCGGGCACCCCCAGCCCCCCTCGCGCTCCCTCAGGTCGACGTCCCAGCCCGCACCCGAGAAATACGAGAGCACGGCGCCTCGCCAATAGAGGGACCCCGGGGCGATCTCCTCCGTCTCCGCGCGGAAGGAAAGGCGATCGCTCTGCTGGATCGTCCCCACCTCCCCCAGGCGAAGCTTCTCGGAGAACCCCGTCAGGACCGAACGGTCCGTACCGCCCCGAGGGCTATACATGGGATGGCCTGAGCGGGGGATCACGAAGAAGATCAGCAGGCACAGGGGAAGCATCACGACAAACATCCCGAGGGCTCGGGAGACGAGCCATTTTGCGTCGGAAAAGGACAGCCGGGCCCCCGGTTCCCGCCTCAGCCAGGCGGACAGCATCAGGATCAGGGAGGCACAGTACCCCATCCCCAGGCAGATGACGAGGAAGAGCTTCTCCACGGACAGGAGGGCATAGACCACCACCGCTCCCAGGGACAGAAGCGCGATCTGGACGTATTCACGGGAGGTCTTGCGCTCGAACAGGCGGAGGACGAAGAGGAGCAGGATGGCCTCGAGGAAGGGCTCCGCGAGATATTGCCGGTTCATACGGGAAAAGATGGCGACGAGCAGAGGGACGGCGATGCCAAACGACAAAAGACCCGGCGGACGTGGCAGCCCCGAGGCCTCCGCCAGCGGCCAGATCAGGAGTGCAGCCCCGAAGATCAGGGCCGTCCCCCAGCCAATGGCGTCCTGCACCATCAGAAAACACAGGAGACCGCAGGCGCCCGCCAACAGCTCCAGTGCCGTTTCGACCGCCAGAGTACGCTTCGCCGTTCGAGACGGGGAGGTCATCGCAACCCCTCACCGCCCCGGGCGGGGGCGTAGAGGGCCAGGCGCCCGAGGAGCTCGAGGCGGGCGGCCCGTCCCGGAGCGGGAGGGGTCAGGG
>CAUPUB010000117.1:0-6127 GCA_963514535.1 uncultured Fretibacterium sp. | reverse complement strand
CGGTGTTGCCGAAGTCCTCCGCATTGACCACGAGGTTGCCCTTGGCGATCGTCGGGGTACCTGTAAGGGCCGGCAGAGCGTTGTCGACGTCCACGACCAGCGTGCCGCCGTCCGTGATCTTCAGGTCCGTAGCCGTCGTCACCGGAGTCTTCAGAGTCAGCGTGCCACCGCCGGAGAGTTCCAGGGCGGCGCCAGCGCCAACGATGGTCCCCGCGCCCTCTGCCGCCAAAGTCAGGGTCTTGCCCGCGGAGACGATAACATTGTTGGTGGTGGTAAACTTCAGTGCACCTGCCGCCTTGCTCGTCACCGTCGCGTTGCCCGACGCCCTGAGTGCGCCGCCGTTGTCGAGGTCCAATACATTATTCAGCGTCAGCTTTGCGCCCTCGGCAAGGTCCACCACCTGAGCCGCTGCCGCCCCGTCAACCTCCACCTCGGCACCTGCTGTGATGATCGCCTTGTCGCCGGTTCCTGGGATACCGTTATCCCAGTTAGCAGCAGTACCCCACTTCTTGTCGCCTCCTCCACCCGTCCACGTACTACTCACCGCCGCCAGCGCGGTCCCGGCGAGGCCCAGGGCGAACACCATCCCCAGCGCCACCACACGCAAAAACCTCCTGCTCAAATCCATCCTATCATCCTCCTCACAAAAAATCGCTTCCCTGGAAAGCCTGGAACAGAAATCCCAAACCCCTTGCCCCTTCCTCAACGCCTCGAGACGTCCCTCTCACCTCCCCTGGCTTTCGGCAAACCCCAAGGCCCCGCAGACAACCCTGCCCCGCCCCTCCGTGCCTGGACACGAGACGCGCGGGCACAATGACCCCATCAGTGATAAACATTACTGGTTACTATACCGGAGGTATTTGAAAAACACAAGGAAGGAGTCATACCCCAAGTCCGCTTGCCTCATTTGTATATATACTATACAATAGGGACATGAAGATCATCAACGAGGCCAACGAGAACAGGATCAGCTATCGCCTGCTGAACGTCATGTTGAAGCTGGAGGAGGCTCAGGAGCGGCTGCACCGCTACGGGACCGACACGCCCCTTTTTGCCGCGGAGATCCACATGATCAAAAGCGTGAAGGAGAACCCGAACCGGCACATGACGGCCCTGGCGGAGGTGCTGGGGGTAACGCGGGGGGCCGTATCCCAGATCGCGATGAAGCTGGAGGGGAAGGGGATGCTCGTCAAGGAGAGGGACGAGGGCAGCAGCCTCCGCCGCATCCTGAGGGTGACGCCCGAGGGCGAGCGTGCCTACCTGTTTCACGAGCGTCTCCACGCGGAGTTCGACCGCCTGGTCGAGGGCCTTTTGGCGGATGCGTCCGAGGGGGAGAGGGCCTTTCTGCGGAATTTCCTGGGCGCGCTGGACGTTGCCCTGGAGAGGTGGAAATTGGAGGATTCATTAAGGAGGAGGTCGTCACGATGACGGAGGGTGCGCGGAATTTTCACGGTAAGGGCAGGGCCTTCAGGGGCATATTCGGAGGGGAGAGCTACCGGCGGCTCGCCGCGGTGTTCGGCTTTCAGGAGCGGTTTTATCGTCGGGCTGTGGGGGACCTGCGGCTTGGTGCGGGAGGCAGGGCACTCGATCTGGGGTGTGGCCCCGGCGGCCTGAGCTATGCCCTGGCCGAGAGGAGCCCCGCCGACGCGTCGATCGTGGGGGCCGACATCTCGAATGATCAGCTGGAGTGCGCGCGCCGGGGGGCCGGGGCCTTCGCCTGCAGGCTGGAGTTCCTGGAGGCGTCCATGGACGATCTTCCCTTTCCCGATGAATACTTTGACCTGATCATGACCTCGATGGCGCTGCACGAGACGCCTCCTGCGGTGCGTCGTGCCGCCATCGCGGAGACGGCGCGCCTGCTGAGGGCGGATGGGACCTTTTTGTTGGTGGACTGGAGCCGGCCGCGGTTCGGCCTCTGGGGAATCGTCTGGTATCCCTTCTGCCGCTGGGGCGAAGGGAACCGGGACAACTGGAACAACGTCTATCCCGAGCTCTGCCATGAGCAGGGCCTGGAGCTGAAGGAGGACGACTACATCAATTCCATATCCCGGCGTCAGGTGTTCGTGAAGAAACGGTGAGGAGGACACCTCCGCGCACCATGGTCCAAATCCGCAGGCAAAATTTTGTAACATGACTATCAAGGGAAACACTGATTAAATCCACGAAGCCTCCCTGATGGAACCCCTGATAAAGCCCCTAAGTTCAGCTACGCAAATCAAAGATTTGCTGCTTCACTTATAAGCGAGTTGAGTGGGTCGCTTAGGGGCTTCATCAGATTCTTCACCAGGGGCTTTATCAGGGGGGCCTTTTGGAAAGGAGGCAGAGCGATGTTTCATAAGGTCAGGTCGGTAACGCCAATTTCGGACTTCTCCCTGCTGGTCGAGTTCGAGAACGGCTCCACCTGATATATCATCACATTATTATCGTTCATAGGCTACAACCGCTCCGTTTCTTCGGACGGCAAACCGCCATTGGCGGGATGAGGCGATAACGCCCTACCGATCTAGGGAAACGCTGATTTAATCCATGAAGCCCCCCTGTGGTACCCCAGCTTGCCTGTTTCGAGTAAGAAACTTGCCGGGGCCGCCGCTATCAGGATAGCGGCGTGGGGGCTTGGGGGCGAAGCCCCCATGTTAATTTTTAGGGAAGCGCTGGAGATTTTTGCCTATAGATGTTTTGCATACTTACCCTTGGTAAAATATGCATTTTTGTTTTAATCAGCGCTTCCCTTGAATTCCAAGCGACGCTTTCAAGCCGGCCTGGAGTACCTGCGAAAAATTTAACCCGGCTTTTTCCGCCAAGGCATTCAGCCACAGGGGGACGGTTACGTTCTTTTTGACCGATCCCGCACGCCTCTCCTCACGAAAAATAGGAAGCCAGGCATCCACAAGGCAGACCGTTTCGTTCGGTTCAGGGCAGAGCGCTGTGACCGCAGTCGGAGAGGGAACAGGCTCGCCCAGGTCTTCGGTGGCTACGACCCATGCCCCAAGGGCATCACGCGCCATGAAGATCGCTTCCTCGTCCGTCCGGGCGCAGGAGATACAGCCGGGAAGGTCGGGGAACGTGATGGTGATTCCATCTTCGGCATGAGAGAGGATGGCGGGGTAAACGGCGGTTGTGAGCTGCTCATTCATTCTCGGTCACTCCTTACACTCGGAATGATAAGGGGGAAGGCTCCCTCTCAGCGTATTTCGTCAAGTCCCGTTTGCCGCCTTATTGCGGCGAGTGTTCCCTTGGGGATTTCCTTGATGAACGGGATCGTCGTTATTCTCTTGGTTTCCGGGTGGATAAAAACCGAGTGGCTTCCCTTTCCTCTTCCTGTATCTTCCCATCCGGCCCGCACCAGAACTTTGATGACGTCGTCCCGCTTGATGTTTCTCGCCCCCTTAATACGCATATTTTATACGTGTTTTATCAAAAGGTAAAGCGTTATTTATCGGAACGGCTCGGCTCCGGTCAGCTCT
This sequence comes from uncultured Fretibacterium sp., assembly GCA_963514535.1. Taxonomy (GTDB): domain Bacteria; phylum Synergistota; class Synergistia; order Synergistales; family Aminobacteriaceae; genus CAJPSE01. Next base: position 2,663 of record CAUPUB010000117.1, on the reverse strand, counting down.
ATCGTTCCATGATGGGATACTCCTTGTCTCGGATTGCGAGGTGGACATCCCGATCGGCGCGGCGCACCAGGGAAACGAGTGCCGCCGCCGAGGCCCAGCAGGATCAGCGACAGGCCCCCGTTCCCCTCTTGACTTTTTCTTGATTCGGCGCGACTATTGTGCGTGCGTCTTTGGGTTTGTCCGTTGATCTGAGACGTAACGGCTCGGAAGCGGATCACTCGAACAAATTCGAACCCAAAAGCCCCTCCGCCCGGCGTGCAGAGCGCAGGGGGGGGCTTTTTTATGTGCCCGGCACAGGAGGGGGGATTTCCCGGGCCAAAAGAGGTTGCTTCAGGAAGTTTTTAAGGGTTTGCATGGCGCAAACGGAAAAAGGAGGGAACACGATTGAGAAGAGTGAGTTGGCTTGTTGTTTTATGCTGGGTGCTCGGCTGTGCGGGCGGGGCGTTTGCCTGGGGGCAAAGCGCGCCCCTCTCCCCGGAGTTCCTGCGCTGGCGGGAGGAAGCCGCGCGGGGAAGAGACCGTGCCTCCGGTCCCGCCGACGAGAGGCCTATGGGTTACGTTCCGTCCCCCGTGGACCTCTCGCACCTGGAAGGGGCGGACTACTCCCGCTTCCTGGGCCGGCGATCGGACCGCGGCGATGCGGCGCTGCCCGCGTCCTACGACCTCCGCGCGGAGGGGCGGGTAACGCCGGTACGAGATCAAGGCCCCTTTGGAACCTGCTGGAGCTTCGCCGCCATCGGGGCGGCCGAGTCGTCGTATCTCATGCAGGGGCTCGGCGGGACCTCGGAGGACCTCGACCTCTCGGAGATGCACCTGGCCTGGTTCACCTACCTGGAGCCAGGGAAGGGGTTTACGGGTAAGGCTGGAAAGGTCCTTTCCTCTCCGACCTCCGCCGATGTCCTGGGACAGGAAGGAAATAATTTCAAGTCGACGGCGACCCTGGCACGCTGGACGGGGGCGGTCTCCGAGGACAGTCTGCCCTATGGGACGGAGCCCGACCAGCCGGCCTCGGACTACCCCAACCGGCTGTACCTGCGGGATGTCTTCTATCTGGGACGTGACCGAAAAAAGCCGGATGACACGGTCTGGAAGACGCTGATCCGGAAGTACGGGGCCATCTCCATTGCCTATTGCAGTGACTGGCACTACTACACGGACGACGACGTCTCCTTCTACAACAGCAACAGCGACGACGGCGCGAACCATGAGGTGCTGGCCGTGGGCTGGGACGACAATTATCCCAAGGAGAACTTCCGATCCGACCGGCCCCGACCCGCGAGGGACGGCGCCTGGCTGGTCAAGAACAGCTGGGGGCCAAGCTTTGGCAGGGGCGGCTACTTCTGGATCTCCTACGAGGACAAGACCCTGGAGGACGGCGCCGTCTACCGGGTGGCCCCGGCGGATCCCTCGATGCACCAATACGGGTACGACGACCTGGGGTGGTGCAAATCCTGTTATTTGGGCATGTCCGGACAAGGCTGGATGGGCAACGTCTTCACGGCGGAGGGGGACGAGACGCTGAGGTCGGTCTCCTTCTACACCACGGCGGCGAACGCGCGCTACAGGCTGCGCGTCTATCGCCTGGGAACAGCGTCGGGAACGCCCGTCTCCGGGACGCTCGTCTACGCGGTTGACGGAGCGTTCCCGTTCGCGGGCTACCACACGGTGGATCTGACGGCGCCTGTGCCGTTGGAGACGGGGGAGCGTTTCTCCGTGGTGCTCCGCATGGAGACCCCCGGCTACAAATTTCCCCTGGCTGTGGAGGTAAAGATCAAGGGCTACTCGGACAACGCCGTCTGCAACCCGGGGGAGAGTTATTTTTCCGGGGACGGGGTGAACTGGGAGGACGGTTCTACAGGGGGCATCAACGCATGCATCAAAGCCTTTACAAAAGTGGCAGCGCCCGCGCTGGAGGCGGAGATTGAGCCCCATGCCTTTGATCCAGGCCAGCCTTATCAGGGGACGGTGCGCGTGAAGGGCGTCGCGTCCGGGGATCTGGTGAGCGCGGCCGCGGTCGCAAAAACGCCCGGCGACTGGTCGACAGGGCCTGCGGCTGTCATCAGCGGCGATACGGTTGTCCTGTCCGGGACGGTCTCCAGGGATGTCCCGACGACCGGGGTGACCGTGAACGTCACGCTTGGCGGAGGGGCGGTGCTCTCCGCGGACTATACGCTGATGAAAACGCTGTCGTTTGTCCTGCCCGAGACGATCGATCCCGCAGTTGCTGTAGGCGGTGCACCCTACAGCGGGCTGTTGACGGTGCGGAACCTGGTCTCGTCGGATGTCGCCTCCGTCGATGTCGTCTCGTTCCAGGGGGTCTGGGAGGGCTTGACGGCCTCTTTAAGGGATTCCACGGCGTCCGAGGACACGGATGTGACGGTGCAGGGTACGCCTAAGGCCAGGTTCCAGTCCTCCATCCTGACGGTGACGGTGACGCTGGAGGACGGGCGTTCTGCGAGAAAAGCCTACACGGTGACCGAGAGGGTCGTGCCTCCGGCACCGACACCCGGACCAACGCCTGGACCGACACCTGGCCCAACGCCCGGACCGACACCTGGCCCAACGCCCAGACCGACACCTGGCCCAACGCCCGGACCGACACCTGGCCCAGCGCCCGGACCAACGCCAACACCCGAGCAGAAGCCTGTCATACCGGCCCGCCC
>CAUPUB010000116.1:0-6156 GCA_963514535.1 uncultured Fretibacterium sp. | reverse complement strand
TGGAGGGCGAGCGCCTCCAGGCGTTCGCCACGGCACGAAAGCTGCTCCAGATGGGGCTGGAGGTCCGGAATATCGCCATCGCCACGGGACTCTCCCTTGCCGAGATCGAGAGCATGAAGTAAAAGGGAAGGAGGGGATCCCATGTCCCTACCGGCATTTTTTGACCTCTACATCGATGAGGAGGTCCGGACGCGATACCGGGAAGAAGGCAAGGCCGAGGGCAGAGCTGAAGGCAGAGCCGAGGGCAGAGCCGAGGGCCGGTTGGAGGGCGAGCGCCTCCAGGCGTTCGCCACGGCACGAAAGCTGCTCCAGATGGGGCTGGAGGTCCGGAATATCGCCATCGCCACGGGACTCTCCCTTGCTGAGATCGAGAGCATGAAGTAAGAGGAGCGGCCCCGCTAACAGGGGGCCGCTTTTTCACCTCATATGGAAGGGATCAGGTTTCCAGGGATCTATCTGCGCCGCAGGAAGAGCGAAGCCGCCAGCAAAAGGACCAGCCCGGCCGTTCCCGAAAGCCCCGCGTCGCATCCGCCGCCTTTGGATTCCTTGTCGCTATCCGGGCTAGGCTGAGGGGTGGGGTTAGGAGTTGGAGTTGGAGTTGGAGTCGGGGTTGGGGCCGGGGACTCGACCGCCGTGAAGCTCCCCAGCTTGGACCACCGGGTGGACCCCGTCATGCCGCCCTCGCCCTCGATCAACCAGTTGTAGGCCATGCGCCACACGTAGTCCCCCGCGGGCAGGGTCTTGGTCAGCTTGTGGCTCGGCGAGCCGTCCGTGTTCCGCCCCTCATAGACCGGCTCCTGGCCCTCGTAGCTGCGGATGGAGGACGCGCCGGACGTACCCTTGATCCCGTCAGTCTTCCTGTAGACCTCCCAGCGGCTGCCCGTCGCCAGGTATCCCTCCGGGCCCTTGAACGGCAGAGCATCCAGGACGATGGCGTTTGTAGGCTGCTTTCTGCCGTCCTTCGCCGGGTCCGGCGCGCCGTCCTGGTGGATAGGTTGCTCGGGGGCGAAGCGGGCGATGCGCACGAAATCCTCGTTGCCGTGTCTGTCGCTGGTGCTGTACCGCGCATAGAGGTTATGGTCCGAGTCAGTCGAAGTGCCCTTCCAAAACACGGAGTTTTTGCTCCCGCCCCAGAACTCCCTCAGGGGGCGCCGTCTTCCGCCGGAGTCCATCCAGGAGTCCACCCGCCCTATTGGCCGCATTCGGCCGCCCTTTCCGGCCTCGTAAACGGCAATGGAGGAATAGTCCAGGTTCGGGGTCTCGGAATCCGTGAAGTGAACGAGCCTCCGGTAGCGATATACGGAAAACCTCTTGAACTTCGCGTCGTCGTTCCAGCCGGGGACCTCAGTCTCGGGATCGAAGGCCCTGAGCGCGCCGCCCTGCTCAAGAGGAGCATAGAAAAAATATTTTTCACAATTTACCTGACCTCCACCGAAATAGCTCTGTTGGACGACGAGCCACACTCGCTTGGTGCTCACTTCATAGACGGGATAGTACCCCACCTCTCCAGTAAGAGGCTTGAAACGCCGCTCCTCCGGCAGGGTGCAGGTCCAGGTGCGGATCGGCTCGTTGGCCCCCGAGTCGCTCCAGTTGGAGAAGGAGAAGAGGCCGATTGTCACCTCCTTCTGGGCGTTCTCCCTCGACGCCAGCAGAATCTGATCCGGGTCCTCCGCCAGGGCAAAGCCCGTAAAGACGAAGGGGCTGCCCTCCAGCGTGAAGTCCCGCACATCCGGCTGCCCGACATTGCCCCCCACGACCAGCCGCTGCCGGTAGAGGTGCGTTTTATCGCCAGCCAGCGTGTAGTAAACATAGGTGGCCTTCTCGTCCGTTGTTATCTCAAAAACCGCCCGTCCCGGAATCTTCATGAGAGGGCCGCCGCCCTCCAGGTCCGCCCTGCGCCCGGAGAACTCCTCGGGGACCTTGTAGATGTACGAGTTCTTCCCCGCCTTGTCGTACAACATGAAGTACGTGCTGCCGTGTTCGCCCGTGGCCACCTGGACATTACGCCACGAACCCCTGTCCTCGTAGAGGTAGTCCTGCTTGTAGGCCCAGGCCGGGGCGCACAGCGCCATTAAAATAGCCAGCGCACACAGGCTCCAGGCCCTTACGCTTCCGCTCTTCCTCCGATTCATCTCGATGCCTCCCTTTCTTTCCGTTTCCGATTATCTCTCATCCCAAGGATCCTTCGGCCCCCCGTGGTTCCTCCGAGGTCCTCGGAGGGACCGCAGGGATCACCGCATCCTCACCGCTTCTTCTCGATCCTGTACGACAGATCGTACCGATACGGGACGCCTCTCTCGTACAGACTGCCCTCCTCATGGACAATGAAATACGCGGGATTCTTCGGGTCGATGATCTCCATCGTGCTGCCGTCGCCGAATAGGATCTTCGTCCCATCCTTGCCCCTTTCGGTCTTGAAGGGCGTATTCGGATGGCGACTGGTGCTGAACCTCCTCCCGGAGGCGTCCCTGGGGTTCCAGGTCAGGAACTGTCCCACCATCACCTCCCCGGTGTGCATATTGGGCACGGAAATGTATCGGAACATCACGAAGCCCGACAGGGAAAGGTCCACCTTGTATTCTTCCCCGTCCGGACCGGTGAAGGTGCCGGACCCGTCGTAGGGCTTCCAGTCGCCGTGAAGCCTGGAGAGATCGACGGGGGCCCCCGGCGTGGGCGTGGGAGACGGGGCGGGGTCCGGGCTGGGCTCCGGCGTCGGCCCGGGATTGGGGGTCGGGGAAGGCGAGGGCGCCGGGGACGGGCTGGGGGCTGGCGTGGGAGACGGCGACGGGGTCGGAGCAGGGCTCGCGCCACCTCCCTTATCGCCGCCCCCCCCGCTGCCGCATCCGCCCAGGGATATCAGAGCTACGAACAACACCACAATCAAAACGCGAGACCAACCCAAACGATGCATTCTCAAATTCCTCCTCTCGTTTTTTCAAGCGATTGACGCCCTCAGTGCATCCCCATTCCGATGAGAAGCAGCTGGAACGACGGGGACATCAGCAGGGATATGACGGCGATGATGATGCCGATGACGCCCAGAACCGTCTGCTTCCTGGCGGCCGCGATGATCCCCAGCAGAATCCCCAGGGGGGCAACTCCTGTCCACCCTCCCGATTCACTCCGTTCTCCGACATGCAAATCTCTCCTTTCCTGATTCTGCTTTCCGAATTCTGCGGGAAGCGATCCGTCCCGCCAGCTTCTGCTGTGCCCCTAATTTACCGCCCGGCCATCCATATTTCAAATGCGTTTGATCGGTTTCCCGTGTGAGCTGCGATCCGAAGGCGTCCAGGCGATCCCTAAAGATGGGGGACGATCCTGCCGAACCCTGCACCGCAGAAGGCGCAGGGGGCTTGTACGTCAATCCTCCGAAGGGAGCTGTTCTGTGAATTCCAGCTCCATCTCCCGCCGCATCCGCCGCCATGCCTCCAGGAGCTCCTGGGTCCGAGCCATGGACAGGATGCCGCCGCGCCGCGGATGCGTTAAGCGCTCCAGATACTCCGCCTCGCAAAAATCCAGGATCAGGGGGAAAATATCGTCACTGTAGCGTTCCTTGCACCCCACCGCGATGCGAAGGGACTGCAGGGCGGCCCTCCACCGCGCATCCCGTTTCATGCGTCGAAGGATACGGCTGATGTTCGACTGATCCTTCCCCATAATGATGGCGATATCGCGCTGTCCCCAGAAAAAGTTGTCAGCCAATCGTCCTCTCTCCATTTCCAGGCTCCAGGGCTTCAAGCATGCATTTGAGGCAAGGGCGCCGGATAACCTCTCTATTCCCCGGAGTCCGTAGGGATATTCCCCGTCTATTCCCGGGAGGACCGCGATTCCTGCGCCCCATCTCCGGCAAGAGGTTCTTCCGACATGGGACGAATCAGGCATTCCAGGCACTCCGCCTCGCAGAAATCCAGGATCAACGGGAAGATACCGTCTCCGTAGCTCTCCCAGCGTCCCGTCGTAATCCGAAAGGCATGTGCCCTCGCCCTCCACCGCGCATCCTGTTTCATGCACTGGAGGATACGACCGACGTTCGATTGAGACTTTCCCATGATCGTGGCGATATCGCCCTGTCTCCAGAAAAATTTGTTGAACAGGCGCTTTCTCTCCATCTTCAAACGGGCAAAATCGGGAATGGGGACATGCTCATCGAGCAGAGAGGCCAGACCTTCACGAAAGAGCAGTTCTCTGACAGCCCTTTTCCGCCCCTTCCGAAGCTTGCAGCAGTACGCAAAGACGTTCCTCCTCACGCTCACGGCCTTGCGCAGAAGCACGAAACTGCGGCACGCCAGAAGGAGACGCCGACGCTGCTCCCCGCTCAGCCAGGAAGGAAACTCGCTTGTTGCTGGATCTAACCGGGAATCATCCGTTTTTCTCTTCATCGTCCAATGTCTCCTCGGGAAGGCCCGTTCGTGCCTTCAACAGGCTACCCAATAGGTTATACTGTAAACGCCCCGAACTCAAATGCGTCTGATCGCTTTTCTGCTTCATGTCTCTGCTTCATGTCTCTGCTTCATGTCTCTGCTTCATGTTTTTGCTTCATATTTTTGCTTCAAAGCGGGAAAAAGAAACGGCGTCCATCCTCATTGGGATGAGCGCCGCTCAAGACGGGCCGTCAGGGACGAACCCATCCCCCTATGCTCAGGAAAGGGAATCAGGCTTTATCCTCTTCATCCTTCCCGTGAGGGTCGCGTCCTTTTCAAAACGTCCTTTCCGTTTCGGTTTGTGCCATGCTATCAATACCCACACAAAGCAGGCATCAGTCGGTAAAGAGGTAGTTTTTCACAAAATTGCCCAGGGCGAACAGCGGCATCAGCGCCAGGGTAAAGGCAACCCCGACCAACATCCCCACGCAACCCTCGAGACCATTGTCTTCTCTGTACCGCGAAGGCCTGGAAGCGGAATCGATCGCGTCGCTCATCATGCTGTCGGCAAAAGCCTCGCCATCCCCGTTCAAAAGACGCCGATTGATCACGTAGCGTTTAGACAGGGACGCAAAGAAATAAAAGACGGAGGAGAGCAGCAGGTACTGGCCGCAGGCTCCCAAGCTCTTGTCACCGATCAGGATTATCCCCAGGAGCACAGCCAGGAACAGCGACCCCGCACTGCCGTGAAAGCTCCTGGACTTCGCCTCGGAGACAGAGCTTTCCACGTCGTCGATGTACAGGGACAGCTCAGGAATATCCAAAGCCTTCGCCTTGGCAATGTACTCCTCGGTCTGTTTGATCTGGTCACCGCGCGTGTAATGGTAGCCTGGCTGAATTCCCTTGATCCCCTCGGGGACCAGTTCGGCAAAACCTCCTGCCTTATTCAGGTAGGCGTTGCCCAATAGATATTTCATCCGTTTTTCCAGCTCGGAATCATGAGCGAGACTGGTATTGCCGAGCAGCGGCTCCAGACAGGCTATAGCCGTATCGTTGTCTTCGGAGGAACTGGCGGCCTCCGCCATATCCAACAGGCAGCTCGTATCGGACCGATCCAGGGCATAGGCCTTTTCAAAAGCGCGGTAAGCTTTTTTCCAGTCCTTACGCATCTTAAAGATCTCGCCGGACAAGCGCTGGAACTTCGCCTTGTGCGGATGGATCGCACATGCCTCCGAAGCCGCCAGAAGTGCTGCGTCATCGTTTCCTGACCGCATATGCCCGCGGATCATGACCTCCATCAACCGAGTATCCGTGGGAGCGAAGAAACGAACTGAAAAAGCGATGCGCATGGCCTCCTCAACCCTACCTTGATTATAAAGGCTCCAGGCCTCCTTGATCTTCTCCTCTACATCCGCTAAACTTGTGGAGCCCCCCACTTGGGCTTGCTGCTGGGCGTAGCGCTCCTGCTCAGCCCTCTCCCTGGCCTTATCCAGCCTGAGTTCCTCGTCGTAGGCTTTCCTGCTCGCCTCGTCCTTAAATGCCTTTTCCGCCTTGTCCAATTGGACAAGGCCATCCTCCGCCTGCCTTCGCATCTCCAAAGTGGGAGCGTTGCTAGCCTGACGGGTCCACTTCTTCTTTCTGTCAAAGATCGCTTTCTTTATCTCGACCAACGAAGCGGTCTCGGAAAGCGCGAGCAACTCGTAAAAATTAATCATAATACCCTGCCCTCCATTAAAAATCCTAAAAATATCAAAATTCCCAAGGACCTCCGAGTCTTAATCGACCCGTACCTCCC
>CAUPUB010000115.1:0-6194 GCA_963514535.1 uncultured Fretibacterium sp. | reverse complement strand
CGCCGCTATCAGGATAGCGGCGTGGGGGATTGGGGGCAAAGCCCCCATGTTAATTTCTAGGGAAGCGCTGGAACTTTTTTCCCATAGATGTTTTACATATTTCTCTTTGGCAAAATATGCGTTCTTGTTTTAATCAGCGTTTCCCTAGAACTTCAAAACGCGGTCCAGCACCTGGATGCTCTGGCGCGGGATGAACTGCCCGCTGCCGGGCTTGGCGACGATGCCCTTGATGCCGCGAATGTGCGCGTCCACCAGCTCGGGATGGTCCCTCCGGTACCCCTTCTTGTACTGGGGGCTCTCCAGGTTGTCGAACTCCTTGAAGAGGTCCGCGTAATCGCGCTGGATCTCCTCGGGGTACTCGTGCACGAGGCTGCGAAGCTCCGCGTCGCTCAAACCGGAGAGCGAGCTCTCGACCTTATCCTCGAAGACGACATGCCCTCGGACGACCGTCTTGGCGACGCGCCCCTTCAGCTTCATCCCCTCCAGGGGGGTGTAGCCGCACATCGATGCCTCGTCCTTGACGTCGATCGTCCACTCCTTATCCAGGTCGATGATCGTGAAGTCGGCGTCGGAGCCGATATGCATGGCGCCCTTCTTGGGATACAGGCCGTAATGAATCGCCGCGTTTTTGGAGAGCACGTCCACCAGCTTGCTCAGCGTAAGGCGGCCCTTGTTGTAGCCCTCCGACACGAGGATGGGGACCATGGTCTCCACTCCGGGGATGCCGGGGAAGGCCGTCCAGATGTTCATGCCCTCGAAGCGCTTCTCGCTCTCGAGCTCGTAGGGAGCGTGGTCCGTCGCGATGAAGTCCACGCTGCCGTCCACCAGTCCCTGCCAGAGCTCCTCGTTGTCCCGCTTCGTCCGCAGGGGAGGCGCTATTTTGGCGCAGGCCCCGTACTTTGTCATGGCCTCCTGATAGTTGAGCGTCAGGTAATGAGGGCAGGTCTCGCTGGTGCAGTTCAGGCCGCGGAGCTTGGCCCCGCGGATCAGCTTCGCACCGATGCCCGTGCTCATGTGGACGATATGCAGCCGGGCCCCCACGGCCTCGGCGAAGGAGATGCCCAGCTCGATGGCCACCTTCTCGGCCAGCTCCATCCTGGCCTCGGCCCAGGCCGGACCGTCCATCCGGCCCTCCTTCTGGAACTTCTTCACGTAGAAGTCGCACATCGCGAAGTTCTCGGCGTGGATGCCCACCGCCAGCCCCGTCTGGGCCACGGCCCTGAAGGCCTCGAGCATCTCGGGGTCGGTGACCCTGGGATAGGTGGGGACCGAGGGCGTCATGTAGACCTTGAAGGCCACCGCACCGTGATCCGCCTGAGCGGCGACGTTGTCCAGGCGATCCTCCCTCACGTCCTCACCCGTGACGCCGCCCCACAGGGCGAAGTCCACGAGGGCCTGGCGCGCAAGCAGGCTCCTCTTCAGGTCCATCTGTTTGACGCTCCTGACGGACGGGACCGAGCAGCAGGGCATATCGATGATGGTGGTGATGCCGCCGCGGGCCGCCGCGGCGGAGCCCGTGACGAAGTTCTCCCTGTGGTTGAAGCCCTGATACATAAAATGCGTATGGGAATCGATGCACCCCGGCAGGGTCAGGAACCCCTTCGCGTCGATGACCTCCCTGGCCTCGATACCCTCCGCGCAATCGACAAAACCGGAAATCTTCTCGTCCTTCACCAGAATGTTCGTCAGCGCCGTTCCATCGCCCTGCGGTATCCTGGCATTTTTCACGATCACGTTGTACTTCATGAATAGGAACCTCCTTCCAACTACATTTCAATCAAACCGCCGTTTCAACAAAACCACTGTTTCGACAAAATTACTATATCTTATCTTCAAACAAAACTACCGTTTCAACAAAACCGCCGTTTCCCCACGAAGCGCCTCGCCCCGAGACGCTTCCCGTCAATCAAATAAATCGCAAACCGGCCCCTCGCGGGGCGAACGCCGCCTGTCCCTACTCGCTATCCAGCAACAGCATGTTGTGTTCCAGCAACTGATGCTCCTGGAAGTCCAGAAGGTGAAGATAATGGTTCGCGCACTGCAGCAGGACCTTCGTGGGGAACACGCCGCTCATCTGGACGCCCTTCACGGAGACCCCGACGCTGGCGGCCTCGGAACGGATCAGCTCCACTACGCGATAAAGCGGCGTATCGTCCGTGTTGAACATGTTCATGGAGACGGCCGCCTCCTCGTACCCGTCCGGGGTGAAGGCCACGGCCCTGATGGTGCTGAACCCGCCCGAGGGGCCACGGACCATCTTCGCAATCCTCTTGGCGACGTCCAGGTCCTTCGTGTTCAACAGCACGTTGACGGCCACCAGGTTCCTCTCGCCGGCGCTCACGATCGTGGCGCCGCTCTTCTCGGAGAGCAGCCCCTTCCCCAGGTCGGGCGCACGCGACTCCAGGACCGCAGGGTTGCCCTGGTTCTCCTCGAGAAGCTTCTTCAGGCCCTCGTACTGCCCCTGGCGGATGAAGGATATCTCCCGCCGTTCCTCGGAGCGCGCGTTGACCCCCGCGAAGAACACGGGCACGCTGTACTTCTCCCACAGTTCCCGGCCGATGCGGAACGCAAGCTCCTTGACCTCGTCCAACCCGATGTTGCGCAGCGGGAAAAGCGGAATGGTGTCCTGTGCACCGATACGGGGGTGCTTCCCCTTCTGCACGCGCATATCGATCAGCTCGTAGGCCTTGCCCGCCATCGCGACCAACGCCCTGGCCAGCGGCTCCGGCTCGCCTATAAGCTCCACGGGAGTGCGGTCGAAGTCCGCATCGGGATAACAATCGATGAAGCGCACGCCGGGAACGTTACGAACCTCGTTGACGACGGCATCTACGACCGCCTTATCCCGACCGGCACTGAAGTTTGGAGCGGAGTGCACATATTGCTTGACTGCCATTCTCTTTCCCCTTCTTCAAAAAAAATTTGAAACTTTCGGGGACAAATCCCCTTATGCGAATCGGCTGCAGGACCGGGACGAAGACGAAAATTCCGCCCGAGAAACGACGACAGCCGCAACGCGCCGAACACAAGGCACAAAACGACGAAAATCTACCCAAAAGCTGCGAAAGAGCGATCCCTACCCCTCTCCATCCTCCATGCCGGGGAGCGTCCTGACGTACTCCTCGAGGATCCGCGCCGACTGGAGCACGGCCTTCAGGGTGACGTATTCGTCGGCCTGATGGAAGAAGCGCTCGTCCCCAGGTCCGATGACGACGAAGGGGACACCCAGCCTGGGGACGAACACGGAGGCATCGGTGAAGTAGGTTATCCCCGTCGTCTCCCAGGGAAGCCCCAGCGTTTTGAAGATGCGGACGAAACGGCGTACCAGGGGGGCGTCCTCGTCCATGCCCAGAGCCGGACGGTCCAGGTAAGGCGTTATCTCCAGGGCCAGGGGCGGGTATTTCCGCATCTGAGTGCGGGCTATCTCGTGAATCTGATCCAGAAGCCCCGAATGGGAGATGCCCGGGGAGGTGCGGATGTCGAACGTGGCCTCCGCCCTGTCGGGGACGACATTGGTACTGACGGAACCATGGAGCCCTGTGACGACGCAGGTGGACACACCCAAGAGGGGATAGCGCCCCTTCTTGCGGAGCAATGCCGATATGGACCGGGCAAACGCGGACACCTGCTCCACGGCATTGACCCCCTGCCCCGGACGCGAGGCGTGAGCGCTCAGCCCCCTCGCTCTCACCGAGAGCCCCAAGGCCCCCTTGCCGGCCAGACCAACCCGCCCGTCGGTGGGCTTGACCACGACCAGCTCGCCCACGCGGTCCAGCTTTCCGCTGTTACAAAGGGCCTCAGCCCCTATCCCTCCGTACTCCTCGTCGGCCGTGAAGCAGAAATGAACGTCCACGGATGGCTTGAAGCCCTCCCGAAACAACTTGAGCGCCGTCAGGACGATGCTGGTCACCCCGCCCTTCATATCCGCCGCTCCGCGACCATAGAGCCGTTCGCCGTCGCAGAAGGCGGAGAAGGGCGCGTACGTCCAAGCCTCCTCGGAATCCACGTTCACCGTATCCAAGTGACCGGTCACGGCAACGGCCCGCCCACGATCCCGTCCGGGCATGGTCAGAATCATAGATGCCCTGTTGGCCCCATGATCGAGCACCACGATCTCCCTCGTAAAGGGGTCGAAGATCTCCTTCAGGAAGATGACGGCGTCTTTTTCGTTGCCGGCGGGCTGAGTCGTACGGATTCGCACCAGTTGCCCCAGAATCTCCCTGGCACACCGCTCGGGCTCGAACAATCTCGTCTCCTCCCCTAAGAATGAGTATCGAAGGTCTTAAAGGAAATACCGACCGTATTATCTTAAGAAAGGACGAGGATAAAAGCACTGACGCATCCTATAAAATAATGGAGATGTTTTTGTTTTTTTTAACAAAAAACGAAGCAAGGAATCAATGAGTGGGGAGTTCGTTTTTTTCAGAGGCACGCATAAAGCCGCGAAAGGGACTGGGAACTGAAAACTGAGAACTGAGAACTGAGAACTGAGAACTGAGAACTGGAGACTGGAGACTGGAGACTGGAGACTGGAGACTGAGGAATTCACGTCGTTCGGTTTCCGCTCAGGACTCTGTGGATGCGCAGTGCCAGAGACAGGTTGAAGCGACGTTCGCCGTCGTGGGCGGCGAGGTCCAGAATTTCATGAATCCGCCTCAGGCGGTAACGCAGGGTATTGTAGTGCAGCGAGAGCGTCTTTGCGGCCCGTCCCAGGTCTCCGCCGCACTCCTCGACGCAGAGCAGCGTATGGATGAGCTCCTCCCCGTCCCGGGCCTCCTGCAGCAGTGGGGCCAGGGTTTTCCGACAAAAATCCCGGGCCGGCTCCAGGTCCGCCAATATGGCAATCATGCGGGACCCTCCAAGTTGTTCCCAAAAAACAAAATCATGATGGGATATCCCGCTCCTCAGGATCATCTGGGCCTGACGGGCCTCCTGATAGCTTTGATGGGCAAGGATGGGCCTGCTGCGCCAGCCCCCGGCCGAGGCGAAAAATCTCATTCCGCAGCGCTCGCGGGCATCGTGCAGGGCGCTCTCCAGGACCTCCCTCAGGGTGCCCCTGAAATCCCGCAGTCGCGCTTCCCGCCCCCGATCCTCCGGGAGCTGGAGGGAGAGGAGGACGATGAGGGAATCCGGAAGACGGGCGTAGATGGATTTCGGAAAAAACGCCAAGACCCGGGACTGGATCAGGTTGAAGCCGTTCAGCAGCGCTTCGTCCGACGCCGAGCCATTCGCTTTCTCCCTATTCGATCCCTCCTTATCCGTCCCCTCCCATTCGGACGAGACGACGAGGCATACGACGCCGTTGCCCTCCAGCTTCCAATGGAATGCACGGGCACGGTTGCGGATCTCCTCCTCATGATAGACCCGGCCGTAGATGAGGTCCTGCACGAACTCATTGCGATAGCGGGTCTTCAGACGGCTTTCGGCAAGCCTCTGTCCGTAGAACAGCCTCAGGACCGACAGGCTGTCCTCCAGGCGTTCCCGAGGGGGGCCCGAAAGCCCCTTTGGACGGTCCAGCACGAGGCAGCCGACGACATTCCCGGAGACGTCGACCTCGTAAGATACGTAGATTCGGACGATCTCCCGAAGGGGAAAGGAGAGCATCCTTTCCTCGAAGACGGGGGCTCCGCGGCAGACGACGTTTCCCGTATCCAGTTCCCGCCAGGCAATGCCCACGGAGAGCTCGGCCCGAATCTCATCGAGGATCTCGGGAAGCCCCCCATCCCCCAGCAGGAGGGGGACGAAGTCGGAAAGCGAACGCCTCATGAGGGCTCAGGGGCGCAGCCCTCATGCAAAAGCGACCTAAATCCTTCCTCATGGACTTTTGCATCTCGGACCGCCATTTCCGTCAAGACCATCTCCCCGCCCTCCCGTAATCCACGCCGTATACCCCAACACTCCCCTCAACGCCCCAACAAAACATTGCCGAGACTTACATTGCTGAGACTTACATCTTATGACTTATCGATTATTGAAGAGACATTTCACCGTATGACTCCCAGGGTGGTTCTGGACCCTTGGCTCCATTATACCGTTTGTTATACGGCGACCGATTTGCCACAGGCCCGTTCCAGCAGATATCCTCAAACGACAGCAACGACAAGGCCCCGCTCACGAGCAGGGCCTTGCTTCGATCGAACTTTCTTCCAGATTTTCTTTGGAAAACAAAAATGGCGGAGACGTAGAGATTCGAA
>CAUPUB010000114.1:0-6352 GCA_963514535.1 uncultured Fretibacterium sp. | reverse complement strand
TCGTCTCGATCATTCCCAACGCCTGCATGTTGTTGTTCATTCCCCTTTACCTCCCCAATCCCGCTATCTCGAAATCTCGGAAAACAGCGCTTCCTTAAATGTTCAGTCGAGGCCAAGCCGGACCGCAAGCTCGTCGACGATGCGGCCGACCAGCGCGTCCATACCTGGGTCATCCAGCCCCGTGCCCTGCGGGGAGAGGGATTCCGGATAGAGCTCCCCTATCTCCCTCAGCCCCCAGGCGACCCGCCGCACGTTCAGCAGGTTGAGGGGACCGACGTTGTCGGACGTCGCGTTGTGCCCCGCCGCCCCGCATCCCAGGGTGAGCGAGGGAAGCAGGCTCGTGGTGCCCCCCACCCCGCCGAGGGAGGACCCCGCGTTGACGATAATGCGGGAGACCGGCTTCCTCAGCCCGAACTCGCGCACGACCCGCTCGTCCTGCGAGTGAATGGCGAGGGTATGGCCCGCCCCCTCGTAGTTCAGGAGCTCGAGACAGCGCTCGCAGGCGTTCTCCCATCCGTCCTCCGTGTAAAAGGCCAGGACGGGACAGAGCTTTTCCTGCGAGAAGGGGAACTTGCGCCCCACCCCGGACTGCTCCGCAAGAAGCACACGGACATCGGGACCGACCGCCACTCCCGCGGCCTCCCCGATTATCTGGGGGCTGCGTCCCACCAGCCGGGCATTCATCTTTCCGGCCGCGTTGAAGATGACGGACGCGACCCTAGCCGCCTCGTCGGGGGACAGGAAACGGCCGCCCTGACGGGCGAACTCCTCCCGCACCGCCCTCTCCACGGGGGCATCGGCGACGACCGACTGCTCCGAGGCGCAGATGGTGCTGTAATCGAACGTCTTGCTCTCGATGATGCGCCGGACGGCCGTTGGGACATCCGCGGTACGCTCGATGAACGCCGGGGTGTTGCCCGGACCGACCCCGATGGCCGGGGTTCCGGAGCTGTAGGCCGCGTGCACCATCTCCGAACCGCCCGTGGCCAGGATCAAGGCCACGTCCCGGTGTCGCATCAGCTCCGACGTCCCCTCGCGGGTCAGGACGGTCATGCAGCTCACAAGCCCCTTCGGCGCCCCCGCAGCGGCCAGCGCCTCCGAGAGGACGCGCACCGTCTCCTGGATGCATTCCCTGGCGTTCGGGTGCGGGGAGAATATGATGGCATTCCCCGCCTTCAGGGCGATCAGCGTCTTGAAGATCACGGTCGACGTCGGGTTGGTGGAGGGGATCAGCCCCGCGATCACCCCCACGGGGACGGCCACCTCGATCAGCCTCCTCCTCTCGTCCTCCCTGAGGACCCCGACGGTTCGCAGCCCGCGCATCGCCTCCGTTACGGTTTGGGCCGCGAAAAGGTTCTTGAGCGTCTTGTCCCGCCACTTTCCGAACCCCGTCTCCTCGTGGGCCATCTTTGCGAGCCTCTCCGCGCTGTCCGCGGCGGCTCGGGCGGCCGCGTCGACGAGGGCGTCGACCTCGGCCTGCCCCATGGCCCCCAGGACCTTCTGGGCCGCCTTGGCGGCGGCGACGAGGTCCCGCGCCTCCTGCACGGAGAGCAAATCACGATCCTTAATCGGCATCACGCCTCATCACCCCGTTTTTTTGCAAAAGTTTTCCTACCTTCTCCCAGGCCAACGCCCGGTTCTCCTCCCCGGACCGCTCGAAGAACATTCCCAGCCTGGCGACCAGCTCCCTCTTGTTCGCATCCCGTATCTGGCGCCGCGTCAGGGTATCCAGGGAGACCTCGCGCGCCAGGCGGCGCAGCTCCGCGACGGTCATCCGCCTGAGCCCATCCCTCAAGGAAAGGGCCAGAGGAACCGCGGCTGACGTGCCGTCCAAGCCCTCCCCACCCGGCTCGGCCACCTCGTCCTTCTCAGCCTCCCCGTTCCGGAAGGGCTCCGGTTCCGCTGCAACCTCCAGGCGGGGGACACCAACGGCACCGCCGGGCTCCTGGGGGAGGGCGGGCCCCGCAGCATCAATGAGACCCACATCCTCAGTGAGCCCCACATTTAGGTCAACGAACCTCCACGCCTCGGGGTCCAGCCGCGGGATAACGTGCGCCGAGAACCCGATGCCCAGCCTGGACAGGGACGCGCTTGCCGCGTCCACGGCCGACCGGACGGCGGCCACATCGCCGGAGAGAAGGACCGTGACCAATCCACCCCCTACCTTTCGGGTACCGATCAGGGAGACCGACGCGCTCTTCAGGGCCGCGTCCGCGGCCTCTATGGCCCCCAGCAGGCCCCGCGTCTCGATCATCCCCAGCGCACCGGTCCGCACGACGGTCATCCGAGCCTCAAAGACGGTTCCGTCAATAGAGGACGGGGTTTTCCGCCACGAAGATAACGGCCTGGGCAAAGGCGTCGCAGGCCGCCTTGCACGCGGACTGGGAGCCCGTCAGCAACCCTCCGCCGAAGTTCGTCTCGGAGGGGGGGCCGTAGAAGGCTGCCAACTTCACGTCCGCCGCCTTGAGCGCAGCGTCGAGCGCGTACATGGCCTCGAGCGGGGGGGCGATAAGATAAGCGAGGGCGTCTCCCTCCGGGACCCCCGCGACCTTGGAGAGATAGCTGCCGGTCCGGGAGATGCAGTGCGCGTAATAGGGTATCGTATCGTCCTCGTTCGCCGAGACGAACCAGGCCTCGTTCTCGATAAAATCGGATATGGCGTTCAGGCCGCTGCGGATCTCCGCCGGGTTCGGCCCCGCGATGATCCCGATGATCTCCCCCGCCAGTTTGGTGTTGGCGTTGGCGGCGCCGGCGTAGAAGGACTTTGCGTACACCACCGCCACGTCGGCTTTCTTCGTCGCCTCGTCCAGGGCCGTATAGGTCACGTCGTCGCTGTCCGCCGTGACCAGCCCAGCACTGCGCTGATCCGGCCGCAGTCCCAAGGAGGCCGCCATCTCCGGATTGACGTTGGGGATGATCTTCACGCTCAAGAGTGTCGCTTTTAGTGGATCGCCTTTCATTCTGCCCTTCCCCCTTCTGCTACGGTCTTTCGGTTAAAGCTTCAGGTCGATGCCGCTGACCTTCTTTTCGAGCATCATCCTGATGATATCCGCGATATAGGCTCCCGCCTCGACGGCCGGCGTTCCTCCCGAATGGATGTTGGAGACGACCGTGCGTCTGGCCTCCGGCATCCCCACCGTCCCCTTGTAGGTGATGTAGGCGGACATGCTCTCCGCGGTCACCAGGCCGGGCCGCTCTCCGATAAGGACGCAGACGACCTCGGCCCCCGTGACCTCGGAGACGACGTCCATCGCCGGAACGCGGCCAAACCTCACGAAGAAGGGCTTGGGCAGGGTTATGGACTGACGCTCCAGGCCCTGGGCTATCGTCTTCAGGGCGTCCATGGAGTTCGCGGCGACCGCCGTCGAGCTGAGCCCGTCCGATACGTAGACCAGAACCCGCGGGGCGGCGGCGCCGACGATGCGCCCGATCGCGGCCTTCGACTCCTCGGAGAACTGGCGCCCCAGGTCGGGCCGGGTGATGAACTGATCCTTATCCACACACTCCGTCTGGACGACCTCCAGGTTGTTCTTCGTCAGAAATTCCTCCGGGACGTCGTTGAACACCGCATCCTGCGCGGCAGCATGGTCGGCCCGGAAGCGCAGGAGGGTCTCCGTCTTGTAGCGAGGCCCCGCCCTCCAGACCCCGACTCGGGCCGGGGTGCTCTGCTTCATGGAGAGGAGCGCCTCCCGGTTGAAGGGGTGCGGTACGAGACATTGCTCCCGCAGGTTGACCTCCGCCAGGTCGGGAAGGCATTCCTCGCCCCCCTCCGACGGGTCGATTGGCTGGGCTCCGGTTCTGTCCGAATCGGCGCTCTCACCCGGGGCCGCGGGGGCAGGCTGGGGCTCGGATTTGTCCACCCTTGCCTTTTCCTCGTCGGCCTCGGCTGCGTCCCGCCCCATGTCCCGGATGATCTCCTCCACCATTTTCCTGATATCGACCTCAGTAACCACCTCGTATCACCTCGTTCTCAAGCGACGTCCGGACTGGCGTCCGGGCGGGCGAAGGCGGAAGGGCGCTCCGCGGTCTTGGAGAGGAACAGAGAGGCGTCCCCGGCCCTCTCCGTCAGGCGTCCGTCCTTCATGATCCCCTGGGACTCCAGCCACTCGTCGAACTCCCGGATGGGGCGCACGCCCAAAAGCTGGCGCAGGGTCGGGGTCTCGTGGTATCCGGTGCACTGATAGTTGAGCATGACGTCGTCGCCGTGAGGGATGCCCATGAAGTAGTTGCAGCCAGCCGAGGTGAGCAGGACGGCCAGGTTCTCGATGTCATTCTGGTCGGCCTTCATGTGGTTGGTGTAGCACGCGTCGCACCCCATGGAGATGCCTGTGAGCTTGCCCATGAAGTGGTCCTCCAGCCCGGCACGGATGACCTGGCGGCTGTCGTAGAGGTATTCCGGACCGATGAAGCCGACCACCGTATTCACGATAAAAGGCTTGTAGCGTTTGGCGAAGCCGTAGCAGCGGGCCTCCATCGTCACCTGGTCCGCCCCGAAGTGAGCGTCGGACGACAGCTCCGAGCCCTGCCCCGTCTCGAAGTACATGAAGTTGGGCCCCACCCCCACCCCCTCGTGAGCCGCCAGGTCCCTGGCCTCGGCGATCATGGAGCCCGAGATGCCGAAGGCCTCGTTGCCCTTCTGGGAGCCCGCGATACTCTGGAAGATTAGGTCGGTCGGCGCCCCATGGCGCACGGCGTCCATCTGCGTGGTGACGTGGGCCAGGACGCAGATCTGGGTGGGGATGCCGAATTTTTCCTTGACCTCCTGGAAACGAAGCAGAACCTTTTTGACGCTCTCCATGGAGTCGTCGACGGGATTGAGGCCGATTACGGCATCGCCGACGCCGTAGGACAACCCCTCGAAGAGGGAGGCCGTGATGCCCTCGATGTCGTCGGTCGGATGGTTGGGCTGCAAGCGGGCCGCCAGGGTACCGGGGAGCCCGATCGTCGTGTTGCAGTGGGCGGTGATGCGAATCTTGCTGGCCCCGTAGATCAGGTCCAGGTTCGTCATGAGCTTCGCCACACCCGCCACGATCTCGGAGGTCAGTCCGCGGCTGGCGCGCTTGATCTGCTCCCCCGTGGTCTCGTTGGACAGGATCCATTCCCTGAGCTCGGAAAGGGTCCAGTTCTTGACCTCCGAATAGATCTTTTCGTTGACGTCGTCCTGGATGATCTGCGTAACCTCGTCGTCCTCGTAGGGGACGACCGGGTTGTTTCGCAGGTCTGCAACCGTGAGGTTGGACAGGACATGTTTGGCCGCAACGCGTTCCTCCATGGAGGAGGCAATGATTCCCGCGAGCCGGTCGCCAGATTTTTCCTCGTTTGCCTTCGCAAGGACCTCCTTGATGTTCTTGAACTGGTAGACGTGTCCGAAGAGCTTGGTCTTGAGGTTCACCGTTATTTCACCTCCAGAGGGATGCTCGTCCGCATTCCGACAATCCGGACGAAGGAGCCCAGGGGCCGTGCCTTTGTCCCGATAGCGTCCACCCTCCTTCCCTGGGGCCATCCTCTCCTGGAGTACAAAAAAAGAGGCCCCCACGGGCAGGCACAACGCCACCCCTGGATAGCCTCAAATCCTCGTAAGGCCGCTCCCTGTCTTCAGCAGCTGACCGGTCTCCTGGCTTGCCTTCCTCCTCGTCCGCGCCTTCCCGGGAAAAGCCTCCCAGTGGTTTTGCGGCTTCGTCAGGCTTACAGTGGCGGGGTCCGCGCCGGACTCTCACCGGGCTTCCCGTCATCAGCCGTTGCAATGACACATGGAACAAGGTCTGTGAAACACCTGTGAAAAATAAAGTCGCTCTCTGCCGACCACCAACGCTTGGCAAGGTGCCTTTTCGTTGCTTGCAGACCACACGTAAGCTGGAAGAAAATAAAAATAGTTGAAGGAAAAAGGTCCCCTAAGGGAAACTGCTAATTATGGAACACCCGTCAACGCATCCGGATTAATCCCCTATCGACAAGTAAAACACAAACCCCGATGGGAGACCCCAGGTAATCTCGTACAGCATGCTCTGTCTACAACCTGCTCAACAAAAATCATAGCTTGCTCATGCTCGTTTGAGAGGCCTGCTCATTTTATCCGGATACCAATCTTATAGATTGCCCCTCTGGTTGATTTTCCCTAATACTAAAATGCCCCGTTGATTTTGTCAAGAAGTGCTCCCCAAAATATAGCCTTATGGAGGATGAAGGGTGTTATGGCATGGATTAAGCTGACCTTGAACTCGCACCCGTCGGGTGCAGCAGAAAGCGTGCAAAACCTGTCTTTGCCACATGTTAAAAATTTTGCCTGCGGTTTTGGGCTTGGGAGGCAAAAATGCACTTGACAAAGCGAGGAGTATCGAATATATTAGATTTA
>CAUPUB010000113.1:0-6429 GCA_963514535.1 uncultured Fretibacterium sp. | reverse complement strand
AGTGACGGCCTCCGGAGCCGTAGGCCGGGCGTTCGAATCGCCCCAGGCGCGCCAAATTTCTTACTGCAAGCTATATCCAGCGTTTCCCCCCAACCCTTTCTCGAAGTTGTATGTCGTCATAAGCGGCGGCTTCGTCCTGTGGTATCTTTTTCCCGTAGTTGCTATTGGGGCTCTTCTTTTCATGAAAAGAGCTGCTGACCTTGGCGGGGGCGGCTCTTTTTTTGTGCTTGTGTCTCATTATACGACGGAGTACGGTAAAATAGGAGCCAGAAGAGAGGTAAGCGCGTGACGCGTATACGAGAACTGAGGCGGGCCAAGGGGTTGACGATGGCGGGGCTGAGTGCGTTTCTCGGCATTCCCCCGCAGGAAGCGTTCGACGACGATGGGCTTACGATGTACAGTGTGAGGCCCCCCAAAAAGCCGTCCAGGGCATGGACAGCGGAAAAGGAGATTGTTGATTTATTTCCTCCCCTTCACCATCAACCACTTCATTATCAATCACTCTTTTGTTCTGAGACTCATAATAAACGGCGCTGGACAGCCTCTGCCATCCACGCGAATACTTTACCCCGAAAGCTCCTCCAGCACAAATGCGTTTGATTGAGATTGCGTTTGATTGAGATATGGATCAGACGCATTTGCCGGCATTCCTGCCGTAAGATAGAATGCCGGTAAGACGGGGTGATGTGAACCCTACAGGCAACGGGGAAGGCACGTTATAATAAAGCCATCTGGAGCCCATGGGGAGTGGGAACTATGAGGGACGATGTGAAGACAAAAGGGAAAAGCGGCCTCAACAGGCTGAACGACAGGCTATTCAAGTACATTTTTGCCTCGAGACAGCATAAGACGAACCTGATACGCTTCCTGAACGACGTCCTGGACGACCCCAACAGGATTATCGCCGACATCGAGTATCTCGACAGAGAACAAGACCCGCCCATCCTTCAAGGAAAGGGGACGCGCTTCGATGTAAGGGCTAAAACGTCCGATGGCCGCGTTTTCCAGGTTGAGGTCCAGGTTCGGGATGAGGACGATTTCCTCAAACGCTGCCTCTTCTACACCTGCGCGAATTACACCTCGCAGATCGTCGCCGGCGAGCCCTACGGGCAGCTGGGTGAGGTCGTGTTCATCGCCGTACTGGACTTCAATGCGTTTCCCGACAAGCCGGACGCCTACCACTCCGTCCAGCGGATGCTGGACGTGGAGAACCATAAGTGCTACTGCAACGGGGTTGAGATGCACTTTCTCGAGCTCCCGAAGATGAGGAAGCTGGGGAGAGGAAAATCCCCCGACAGGATGACGGGCCTGGAGAGGATGTTGATGTACAT
This sequence comes from uncultured Fretibacterium sp., assembly GCA_963514535.1. Taxonomy (GTDB): domain Bacteria; phylum Synergistota; class Synergistia; order Synergistales; family Aminobacteriaceae; genus CAJPSE01. The sequence continues at coordinate 5,098 of CAUPUB010000113.1, read as the reverse complement.
GGGTACGATGGGAGGGACCGAGGCGTTGAACGAGATTGCAGCATACGACCCCGACATCAAGAGGATTCTAAACATGGAGGAGGCGTTCGTAAAGACGCCTGAGCTGTGGGTAAATTATCTGATACGGGAGAGGGAGCAGTCCGACTGGGACAACTATGTGAGAAGCAGAGAGGCCAGAGGCGAAGCGAAGGGTAGGGCCGAAACCGCCCGAAACCTGATTCGGATGGGGTTGGACCTCGATAAGATCGCCCAGGCGACCGGGCTGCCCATGGACGAGGTCGAGGCGTTGAGGGTGGGAATCATCGAGGACTGAGTGGTCCGGAGCCCTTAAGCACCCTGGCATACGCAACAGGGCACAATATGTCATTTCATTAGGGAGGTTTTTGCAATGAAGGCTACGATGAAGACGGTATGTCTGGCGATGGCGGTGCTGCTCCTGGCCGTGGCGGCGGCGATGGCGTCCCCCTTGGTCGGCGGCGGGGACAAGGGCGGGGACGAAAGCATGGAGCGGGAGCTGGAGGGCGGCATTCACGTGACCTTTTTGGGCGCGTTTCGCGATGCTAATGACAATAACAAAAACTATATTTTCTTCAGGTTTATCGTAGAGCCTCAGCAGGACACAACGCTTAATGTCGAGGGAGGTTCATTTTTTGACGATAATGGCAATAAGTTTGGTAGTAATAGATTGTACTACAGATACATAGGGAACGAGGATACCCGTAGCCGTGAGCTCATCGGCGGTATCAAGACGCCTGTTACACTTCAGTATTCCATGGAGGCTGGCTACGGGAAACCCCTCCTCCCCCGCATGACCTTCAAATTCAACGACAAGGAGCTGGTGTTCCGCAACGTGCAGGTTCAGGACGCGCCGAAGTAAGGAATAGAATTCACCTTGCGTTTGATGTGGGAATCCGGCGAGAAACACGAACCTTGCTCACAAGTCACAGGGAGGCTTTTGAAAATGAAAACGACGATGAAGACGGTATGTCTGGCAATGGCGGCGCTGCTCCTGATCGTGGCAACCGCGATGGCGTCCCCCTTGGTCGGCGGCGGGGACAAGGGCGGGGACGAAAGCATGGAGCGGGAGCTGGAAGGTGGCATCCACGCGACCTTTGTGGGCGCGTTCCGCGATCGTGATGATGATTACATTTACTTCAGGTTCATCGTAGAACCTCAGCAGGACACGACGCTTAAAATTGGTGGAGATTCGGCCTTTGACAATAATGGCAATGAGTTTGATGGACCACGTTACACATACATAGGGGACGAGTACGCTACCAGTCGTGAGATCATCGGCGGTATCAAGACGCCTGTTACATTCCGATATGATATAGATGCCAGCTACGGAACCCCCCTCCTCACCCGCATGACCTTTTACTTCAACGGCAAGGAACTGGTGTTCCGCAACGTGCAGGTTCAAGACGCGGCGAAGGAGGAATAGAATTCACCTTGCGTTTGACGTGGCAATCCGGCGAGAAACACGAACCTTGCTTACAAGTCACAGGGAGGCTTTTGGCAATGAAGATGACGATGAAGACGGTGCGTCTGGCGATGGCGGTGCTGCTCCTGACCGCGGCAGCCGCGATAGCGTCCCCCTTGGTCAGTGGTGGCGACAAGGGCGGGGACGAGAGCATGGAGCGGGATCTCGCGAGTGGCATCCACGTGACCCTTATGGGCGTATTTCGAGTTCCCGGTGAAGATGACAGTATTTTGGCACGATTTATCGTCGAATCGCAACAGGACACTGAAATAAAAGTGGATGGCGAAGACCTTTTCGACGGTAATGGGAATCGCTATGAATATCGTGGTACTCCTTATATAGGAAATAAAGTGACTAGAACACGATATATTATCGGGGGAGTTAAGACCCGCGTTGGGTTTTGGTACGGAGTTTCTAAAGAACGTGGGCTGCCCCTTTTTGCCCGCATGACCTTCAAATTCAACGGCGAGGAACTGGTGTTCCGCAACGTGCAGACTCAGCACTGGGAGCAAAAGAAGAAGTAGCCGGCCCTGAAAGGTGAGGACAATGAAGAAGGCGATTGTTTCCTGTGTGCTTCTGCTGGCGCTGGCGCGGTGCGCGGCAGCGGCGGACGGGCTCTTCGAGACGGTGGTGCGCGCCTCCGGCGGGACGCAGGAGGCGGCGCTGGCTAACGCCATCGACGAGGCCATCCGAAAGAATCTGGGCGCCCTCCTGTCCGGCAGCGAGGAGCTTGCGGGTGACCGCCTGAAGGAGCGGCTGGTGCAGTTCTCCCGCGGCACGGCGACGCGGTACGAGGTACTGGAGACCGTGCAGAACGACGACGGCGTCGTCCTGACCGTAAAGGTGACGGTGGACCCGCAGGCGGTGCGCGCAGCCGCCCGCACGCTGAGGGAGGGCGGGGCTGTCGGCGGTGTCGAACGCAGGAGCACCCCCCTGCTGGACGCGGGGCAGGACAGCCTGAACGCCTTTTTCCAGTCCGCGTTCCAGTCCCTGGACCCCGCCCGCTTTCTGGACGTCCGGGTGGAGGACCGCGCGCTCGACGTCCGCAAGGGGGTCCTTGCCGCCAGCGTCGTCCTGACCCTGGACGAGGCGCGTTTCGTTCGGGACCTCGCCGAGCCGCTGGCCCGTATCCTGGACGGCGCCGCGAACGCCGGAGGGCTGGATGCGGAGCTGATGGAGGAGTACAAGACGCCGGAGGAACGGAACGCCGCGGTGTTCTACCTGCTGGGGGACAACGCCTCGTTTCGCGCGTGGACGCTGCCCGCGGCCTTTCTGGACGCGGTGAGGCGGGGCGCGCGGCTGGGCGACCTCGGCAAGGCCCTGCTGCGCACGCACCGCCGCGCATGGTTGCACTTCTCCCTGCGCGACGCTTCCGGACTGGAGCTGGAACGCCTGCCCGTCCCCCTGAACCTCTCGAACGTGGCCCTCTTCTCCGACCGACGGAACGAGACGGGGAACCCGTGGTTCTTCACCGGAATCATCGAGGAACGGAAGGGCAGGAGCCAGCTGTCACTGATCGCAGCGCCCCTCTTCGGCGCCGCGACGGGCAGGGGGTATGCCTTCTTCAGGAGCACCCGTCAGCCCTTCGAGTTCCAGCTGCCGCAATCGCTCCTGGCGCGCGTCTCGGACGTCGCGGTCTCCCTGGAGTTGGAAAGGTAGGCGTGAAGATGGCACGAAAAATCATGCTGAGAGGTCCCCTGTCGAGAGGGTTTTCGCTGGTCCTGTCCGTGCTCGTCGCGCTGGCCCTGTCTGGCGCACTTGCAGCGTCCGCTGCGCAGGAGTCGGGCGCCTTCATCGTCATGGACGCGGAGGGCACGGGGACCTCGGAAGAACAGGCTCTGGCCGATGCCCGCCGGCGCGCCGTCCAGCAGGCGATCGGTTTTCTCTCCCAGGGGACGACCCGAACGACGGATGGGCGGACGGAGGAAAATATCGTCCGTCTGAGCCGGGCTTTCATCGAAAAATACGAGGTAACCTCCAGGACGAAGGAGAAGGACCGCCATGTCGTGTCCATCCGAGCCTGGGTCCGCAGGGAGAACCTGCTGGCCGGTCTGCTCCAGAAGGATCCGAACCGCTCGGTCCTGGACGGCGTGAGCTTGCTGACACGCGCCGCAACGCGGGAGCGGCAGATCCAGGAGGCGGGGGATATCCTGATCGACGTGTTCCGCTCGATGCCGCTGTCCAATTTTGTGCGCTGCGCCGCGGAGGGGCTTTCCTTCCAGGCAGGTTCCGAGAAGCTGAAGGTAGGCGTTCACTTCACGTTCGACCGAGACCTCTTCTTCTCCCAGGCCGTACCCCAGTTGGTTGCCGTCCTGGACTACGTTGCCGAATCCAGCGTGAAGGACGTGCCGTTTCTGTTCCCCGTGAAGGGTAAGGATGTCGTCTCGATAGCCCCGCCGGTTTCGGTGGACTCCCTTCCGCAGTACCGGGAGCTCATGGAGCTGCAGGAGGGGAACCGCTACATCGACCTTCCCGACGGCGGCGGATTCGCCAATGTCTACATCCTGACCCGCAGCTATTACTTCAATGCCTACAGAATCGCTCCGGAGGCGTTCGTCCGGCTGACGGAGGCCCTGTTCCAGCCCAACCGGCAGGGGATGCTGGGCGGGAGGTCCCTCAGCAGGGCCGGCCTGGAGCTGGAGTTCAAGAGCGAGGGAGGTACAGTCCTCTTCTCCCACACGGAGCCGCTGCAGCTACATAACATCCTGTTTTTTGCGGATATCCCCGCGTTGAAGAGGGCCCCATGGTTCGTCAAGAAGCATGGTCCGGTGGACGAACGGCGGCACGCCCTGTTCATCCTGCCCGCCTTCGGGAGCCTCCAGGACGGCGATTACCTCCTGATCCAGGCCGACGAGGCGGACCTTGAGATCAAGGCCCCCGCCAACGCCCTGGAGGGCGTCAAGAGGGTGGATTCCTCGGTCGTCGCTGAGCTCCAGGCTCCGTGACGGAGTGATACCAATCTCCGCAGAATTTGCCTGCCCGTGTGGGGAGGGGGATGTCGTACCCCAAGACGCACGGACACAGTGTTATGCAAAAGGCCGGTCCCATCAGGACCGGCCTAATATAAAGGACATGAAGCGTTGAGCACCATCAGCAGCTCGTTCGCCTATTTCAAAGTTCCCAATGCCGCATGAGCCGCGGCCACGCGCGCCACGGGCACGCGGAAGGGCGAACAGCTGACGTAGTTCATTCCGAGGGAGCAGCAGAACGCAATGGAGGAGGGGTTGCCACCGTGCTCGCCGCAGATACCCACCGAGAGCTTGGGAGCGACGCCCCGGCCCTTCTCCACCGCTATTCGCATCAGGCCGCCGACGCCGTCCCGGTCCAGCTCGCTGAAGGGATTTTCCTTAAAGACGCCCTTCTCGACGTACTGGAACAGGAATTTCCCCTCGGCGTCGTCGCGCGAGTAGCCGAAGGTCGTCTGCGTCAGGTCGTTCGTCCCGAAGCTGAAGAACTGCGCGTACTCGGCCAGCTGGTCGGCCACCATGGCCGCGCGCGGCACCTCGATCATCGTCCCGACGAGGTAGGTGAAGTCCGTCCCCGAGGCCTTCATGACCTCGCCTGCGATGCGGTCGGCCATCTCGCGGAAGAACTTCATCTCCGCCCGCGTCCCCACCA
>CAUPUB010000112.1:0-6493 GCA_963514535.1 uncultured Fretibacterium sp. | reverse complement strand
TGCCTGGACGGAGGAGCGTCTGTTCGACCTCGCCGCGCTCTCCGGAGCCATGGGGTCGGAGCTCTTCGAGGAGGGGGACAGGCTGGTGCTGCGGGCGGCCTACCGCAGCTCCCGGGAGATCGTCGCCCTTCTTGCGGAGCTGAAAGAGCTTCTGGCCGGCTTCCCCGGCGTCGTGCTGCGCGCGCACGGCAAGGTGGAGGACCGCCCCTGGCACACGCAGCACCTGGAGGCCTTCCCCCCGCTCGAGGCGGGGCGTGGGCTCGTCGTCATGGCCCCATGGCACAGGGATTCCGCGCCCGAGGGGCGGATTCCAATCCTCATCTACCCAGCCTCCGCCTTCGGGACCGGCTATCACGAGAGCACGCGCATCGCGCTCGAGCTCCTGGAGGAGTCCGTGCGGAAGGACGATACGATCGTCGATGTCGGGACGGGCACCGGTATCCTTTTCATCGCCGCGCTGGAGCTGGGGGCCGCGCACGCCGTGGCCCGCGACCTGGACCCGGCGACGCTCGGTGAGGTGCGGCGCAACATGGAGCTGAACGGCCTGCCCCCCATCCTCTGCGACCTGTCCGCAGGGGACCTCCTGGAGGGCGTGGAGGCGAATGCCGACCTGCTGACGGCCAACATCCTCCTGGAGCCGAACCTGGCCCTGTTGCCAGACGTGCTGCGCGTGCTGAGGCCGACGGGGGCCGCAATCTTCTCGGGGATGACGGTGTCCGAGCGGGAGTCCTTCCTCTCCGCCCTGCCCGCGGCGGGGCTGGCTGCGGAGCGGGAGCTGCGCTTGGGGGACTGGTGGGGTTGCCGGGCCCGGCCTGTGCGGCGGGCGTGAACGCAGTTCAATCCCCGGACCTGAGGGGCCGGTCCGTCTGGGTCCACGTCCTGGGATGCCGCTCGAACCTCTGCGAGGGGGACTTCCTGGCTGGTGACCTGGAGGCGCGCGGAGCCCTCGTGACGCGGGACCCGGAGGGCTGCTCCGCCGCGGTGATCGTCAGCTGTTCCGTAACGGCGGAGGCGGACCGCAAGTGTCGGCAGGCGGTACGGCGCGCCCGTCGGACCGTCGGGGAGACCGGGATCGTCGCCGTGTGCGGCTGCTGGGCGCAGGGGGCCGTTGCGGACGAGGCCCGGGAACTGGGCGCCGATATCCTGGTCGGCAACCGGAGGAAGGGCGAGCTGACCGACGCCCTCGAGGCCATGGTCCGGGACGGTCGGGCCTTCCGCGATCTCCGCTCCGACCTGATCCGGGATCGGAGATGGGAGGAGCTTCCCGCCGCACGCCCGGTGTTTCACACGCGCGCCTTCCTTAAAGTCCAGGAGGGGTGCGATCACTTCTGCTCCTACTGCGTCATCCCGTTCCTGCGGGGCCGTTCCGTGAGCCGGCCCGCGGACCGTGCGGTGGACGAGGCCCGGCGCCTTCTGGACGCCGGGTGCAGGGAGATTGTCCTGACCGGGATCCACCTGGGCATGTACGGCCGAGATACGGGGTCGTCCCTCGCGGAGCTGGTGCGCGCTTTCTCGGCCCTGCCGGGCCTGGAGCGGCTGCGTCTGGGGTCCCTGGAGCCCTTCACGCTCTCAGATGACCTCCTGGAGGCACTGGGGGAGAGCCCCGTCTTCTGCCCGCACCTGCACCTTCCGCTCCAGAGCGGGGATGACGGGGTCCTGAGCCGCATGCGCCGCGGCTATACGGCCGACGACTTCGCCCAGGTTTGCGTGCGGGCGCGAGGGCGGCTGGGAGCCGACCTTCACATCAGCAGCGACATCCTGGTGGGGTTCCCCGGCGAGGATGAGGGTGCCTTCGGGAACACGCTGCGGCTGATGCGCCGTGTGGGGATCGGGCGCGCCCATGTCTTCCCCTATTCGCCGCGCCGGGGCACCCCGGCCGCGTCGTTCGAGGGGCGGGTGGACCCCACCGTGCTCTCCGCCCGTGCCGCCGAGGCCGCGGCGCTGGGGAACGAGCTCCTGGATGCTTACGCCGGCCGCTTTGTCGGCCGGACCCTCCCGGTCCTGGCCGAGGGGGGACGCTGCAGCGGCTACACACCGCACTTCCTTCCGGTGGTCTGGAAGGGTGGGGCGGAGGTCGGGCGCTCTGTCCGACTCCGAATCGATTCCGCGTTGAGGGGGGAGCTCAGAGGATGTCCCGTATGAAGTTCAAGTCCGAGTCCAGATCCAAATCCGTCTCCATCGGCATCGATCTGGGAACGCGCAATGCCCTCTGCTCCTACGTGAACGAGCTGGGGTCCGTGGAGGCGATAAGGAACCGATGGGGCTCCCTCTCGACCCCGTCCGTCGTGGGGTGGGACGGGGAATGGTGCGTGGGCGAGGACGCGGTGCGGATGGCCCTGAGCGGCTCCGAGGACGTCTGGTGGGATGTCAAGCGCCGGGTGGGTACCCCCTTTCAGGTGGTCCTGGATGGGAGAGGTCATGCGGCGCACGATTTGCTCGTTCCGTTGCTCTCCGCCCTCAGGGAGGACGCAGAGGCGCACTTGGGGGCCTTCGTCTCCTCCTGTGTTCTGGCGGTCCCCGCCTGTTTTTCCCTGACCCAGAGGGAGGCCATGGTTCGGGCCTCGGCCGCGGCTGGGCTGCACGAGGTCCGAATTGTGGCGGAGCCGACCGCGGCCGCGTTATCCTTTGGGCGGGAGGGCCGTTTTCTGGTCCTGGACTTCGGGGCTGGGACCGTGGATCTCTCCGTCGTCGAGAGCGCCGAGGGAGTGTGGCAGGTATTGGAGAGTGTCGGCAGTGACGGGATCGGAGGATACGACTTCGACCTGGCCCTCGCGGACTGGCTGCGGGAACGTCTGCTGCTGGACCCTCTACCCTCCTCGGACCCGCGCTGGCGTGCCCTGGTGCTGGAGGCGGAACGGGTGAAGGTCGCCCTCTCCGGGTGCCTTGCCCTCGATTGGACGCCGCCGCCCCTGGAGGGGCGGGCCTTGTCTCCCTTGACGGTCCGGCGCGAGGAGCTGGAGCGCCTGATGCGCTTCCCGATCCGTCGCCTTGTCCACATCGTGCGCCGACTCTGGGAACGGCACGGGCCCGACTACCTGCTTCTGGTCGGTGGCTCCAGCCGGATACCCCTGCTGCGCGAGGTCCTGGAGCGGGAGGTGGCCCGGCCGGAACGCCTGAGCCTCTGCGCCGAGGACGCCGTGGTGCGTGGCGCGGCTCTCTACACCCGCTCGGGGCGGGAGCGCCTGTTGTTGGACGTCCTGTCCGGGGAGCTCACGGCGCTCTGGGAGGGGGCGGCCCTGCGGGTTATACCGGAGAACTCCACCCTCCCCGTGCGGTCATCGGTGGAGCTGAGGGCGGGCCGCTCCGGCCGCTCGGTCCTGGAGCTGCGCCAGTCGCCCAACGAGCTGCGAGCCGAGGGACTGCGTCTGGCATCCCTGGAGCTCGATGTCCTGGAGGGCGAGGCGCTCCGACTCTGCTGCGAGGTCTCGGCATCCGGGCGCCTTGCGGCGGAGCTTCGTCGTGGGACGGGCGAACGTGTGGGGATCCCGCTGCTCTCGTTGTCCCCGGACGAGGGGACGCGTGAGGGCGCGGTTTCCGGGGGGGCGCAGCGTCTTCGGGAGCTGAAGCTGACCCTCGCTGCGCTGGAGACCGCACTCTCGGAGGAGCATCAGGACCGGCTGCACACCCTGGTGCGCCGGGCCGAGGGCATGCCCTTCGACGCCGGGACGGCGGGTTTGCTGGAGGGACTGGTGAAGGATCTGGAAACTGCGGTATCCTGAGGAAGCACTGATTTAATCAGCGCTTTCCTGATTTTGTCGACGTTTCGATGAGCAGAGGTTGACGTGAACGTAAATCTTTCGACAGAGGTAGCGTACAGCTTGAGGGTGTTGGGGCTCGCCCCCGGGGCGACGGCCGCGGACGTGCGGTCGGCGTTCCGGCGGCTCGCGCGCACCTGTCACCCAGACGTGGCGGGCCGTCAGGGCTCGTTTCGCTTCCAGGAGATCACCGGGGCCTACACATTTTTGAAGGGGCTGCCCGCTGAGGAACTGAAACGCTGTCCCTCCGGGACATCCGTTCGGCAGCCGGCCCGGCGCCTTTGGCCCGACCCCTTCGCCTGGTACCGCAGGCGCGCCGAACGCGTCCAGGCGGAGGCCGAGGCTGTGCGGGAGGCAGAGCGTCAGGAGGAGGAGCGCCGCAGCCGGATGCGGGACGAGCGCGTCGTCCGCGTCCTGGAGCGTTATGAGAGGGCCCTTTCCGAGCACTGGGTGCAGGTGGAGGAGGAGGCGGACCGCGGTTCCCTCGGCGAGCTCCTGATTCGGCTGGCCTCCCCAGTCGCCGCCGTACGCCACCTCGCCTTGGGACGCCTGGGGACGTTGGCGAATCGTGAGGAGGTCCTGCGGGCCATCGGAGAGCTCCTGCGCCGCCATGAGATCGACGACCGGACGGCCCGGCTGGTCGCGGGCCTTCCGCTGAGGCCCGAGTGTCGAAGGCGTCTGGCGGAGGGATTGGCGTGCCGCGCCGGGGACATGCCGGACCCTCTGCTCTCCGCCCTCCTTGGTCTGAGGACGGGGATGGAGCCGAATCCGGACCTGATGGACCGTTATCTGGAGCAGGCGAAGGCTGGGGGTGCCGCCTTGCTGCTGCGGTATTGGCCCGAGTGCGTCTCTCCCTCGGACAAGGTCCTGCTGCGCCTGTTGAATCAGGACGACGAACATGTGCTGGTACCGCTGCTCTGTGCCATGAAACAACGTTTCCCGACGGCCGCGCACCGGTTCCACGAGCACCTGGAGGTTCTCTGTGAGCATCCCTCACCGGCCGTCCGGGTCTGGAGCCGCGCGCTCCTGACCCGGACGGCCGGTGGGTAGTCGACGCCCGCTAGGGTTCCGGCTCCGCGCCCGCGGGGTGGAATGCAGCCGTCTCCTCGAGCTCGGCCAAGAGGGCGGCCAGCTCCTCCGCGGTCCAGTCGAGGGATTTCAGGATCAGCTTGTCCGCCATGCTTTCCCTCCCCCTCTTTTGCTTCCATTTCTTCTCCCGGACATATTTCCGCCACGTCTGCGGCGTGGCGGCCAGTCCTCTCTCGAGGCGCCAGAGCGTGTAGCCGGCCTGATACTCCCATCCCAGCGGCGGGATGTTCTTCTTGAGGTACTTCTGCTTGTTCCTGTCTATCGCGGCGCCCGAATCGGCCACGCACAAAAAACTCATAGCTGCGGCCAGGGCGAGGGCAGCGCCCAGCCGCGTCAACCTTGTCCTCATTGCGTATCCGTGCTCCCTTCCTCATTTGCAGACTTTATCTTGCAGACTTTACTTTTTGCGGCCTTTACAGGCGTATACTCTAATTGTACAATAAAAATCAGGTAACATCTCTTTATGAAAGTGGGTTCGCCCCCAAAAGAGGGGCTATTTTGTTCAAGCAGGGAGGCTTGAGCCATGCGTATCGTGCAGACGAGCACCATCGTCAATATCGAGGGGTTCACGGACCGTTTGGAGCGTGGGTTTGCGGTCCGCCGTGAGAATGTCAACTACGAGCACGTCAAGGAGCCCGTCATCATCCCCCGCCCGCAGATCGAGGACTTCAACTCGCTGGTTGTCGTCCACGACAAGGTGGAGCAGTACGCTTAGCGCTCGCGGTACTAAGGTGAAAGAGTGAGAGGGGTAAGGAACCCCCTCGACGCATTCAGAGGAGGCTCGGATGATGAAGGTTGTTGTTTTGGGCTGTACACACGCCGGCACGGCGGCGGTACTGAATACGGTGGCACTGCATAAGGACGCGCAGGTCACGGTCTATGAGAGGAACGACAACATCTCCTTTCTTTCGTGCGGCATCGCGCTGCACGTGCAGGGGGTGGTGAAGGATCCCGCCGGACTGTTCTACTGCTCGCCGGAAAAGCTCGCGGAGCTCGGTGTCAAGACCTGTATGAAGCACGAGGTCACGGAGGTCGATCTGGAGAAGAAAAAGCTGAAGGTTCGAGACCTGGAGTCGGGGAGGGACTTCGAGGACACCTTCGACAAGCTGATCGTCACATCCGGCTCCTGGCCCGTCGAGCCGCCCATCGAGAACATGAAGCTGGAGAACGTCCTGCTCTGCAAGAATTACGCCCATGCTCAGGAGATCGTGAAGCGGTGCGGGAGCGCCCGCAGCGTCGCGATCATTGGTGCGGGATACATCGGCACGGAGCTGGTAGAGGCCTTCGAGACCCAGGGTAAGTCCGTGACCTTCATCGACCAGATGGCGCAGGTGCTGCCGCGCTATCTGGACCCCGACGTGATCGACGTGATCGAAAAGCTCTACATCCAGAAGGGCGTGAAGCTGGCCTTTGGCCGGACGGTGAAGCGGTTCGTGGACGACGGCCACGGAAGGGTCTCCAGGGTCGTCACGACGGACGGGGAGTTCAACGCGGACCTGGCGATCCTGTGCGTCGGTTTCCGTCCTCAGACGGCGCTCTTCAAGGGCAAGTTGGAGATGCTCCCGAACGGGGCGATCCGCGTGGACGAGTACATGCGCACCTCGCATCCCGACGTGTTCGCCGCCGGGGACTGTTGCGCGGTCTACAAC
>CAUPUB010000111.1:0-7018 GCA_963514535.1 uncultured Fretibacterium sp. | reverse complement strand
AACAGTTAAAAGACGAGCGAGTAGCCCCGGTTCAATACCGGGGCTACTCGCTTTTTAGTTTCAAGTTATATAAGCATGCTGCGCTCAAGTTCGTCTAGGGCCGTGCTCCCTTCGTATTCGTGTAGGTCCTCGAGTTTGTAGGGATGTGTTGTCGGAAGCCTTATTTGACATTTTTCCGCTTAGACGATAGATTGTGTGAGGGGGCAACAGGTGAGGCTCCAGAGCTCTGCATCGAATGTGAGGAGAGGGCCTAGGGAAGAGCATGAATGAACGGGAAGAATGGCTCCTGCCAGTAATGACAAATGAGGACCGGAGAGAGATGCTGTATCTCGAGAGGACGGGCGGGCTCCCGACGAAGATCGATCGTTCGCACGATCTTTTCTTTCGTTTTCTGTTGGGCTGCCCCTCGCGCCTGGACCTGCTCAGGGATCTGCTCAATGCCCTGTTCTCCGTCCGGGGCTGTCCCCGTATCAAGCAGCTCGAGCTTCGCAATACCGCTCTTCTCCCCGATGGCACCCACCTGAAGGAGTCGAGGCTCGATATAGCGGTGATTGACGAGCAAGGACGCCATTTGAACGTCGAGCTCCAGCGTGAGAACCACAAGCATTTCATCCCACGCGGCCTTTTCTATCTGGATAAGCTGTTTATCGAGCCGCTTGGGAGCGGCGAGGATTACGGCAATCTGTCTCCTGGCTTTTGAGCTCTTTCGGGGAGAGGAACGCTGCGTGTGGGGATTCAGGTGGATGAGTCCCGAGGAGAAAGTACTGACGGACATCCAGCAGCTTTTCTACGTAGAGATGAACAAGGCACGGGAGAGTCTGTCAGAAATTTGTCGCAGGGTGGGGTCGGAACTGGACCTCGTGCTTACGGACGAGGAGCGTCTCAGGATCTGGTGCGGGTACATGGTCAATGATGAGCTGGGGGTGAGACTGGTGCAGGAAGTGTTGACGAAGGACAAAGTTTTCCGGAAGGTGAACGCGGCGGAGCAGAGCTATTGGGGGACGCCAGAATACCGATACTATCAGCTTCGAGCGCAGATGGCTGAGATGGACCGGAAGGCAATCGAGGAGACGCACCTTGACGAGGCGATGGTCAGGGGCAGGGTTGAGGGCAGGGTTGAGACTGCGCGGAACCTGCTTCAAATGGGGTTTGAACCTGATAAGATTGCCCAGGCGACCGAGCTGTCCCTTGACGAGATCAAAACGATAAGAGCCAGGATATCGGACTGACGGGGGCGGACCGGAGACCTAAGGAGCAGAGCCCCCAACAGAAGGGGCCCTCCCGTTCGGGAGGGCCCCTTCTGTTGGGGGGTAAGTCCGTGTGTATCCTACAGCCCCGCGAGGAAGGCCATCAGCAGCCCCCCGGCGAGGACCGAGCCTATCTGTCCGGAGACGTTGGCCCCGACAGCCTGCATCAGGATAAAGTTGTTCTTGTCCTCGGCCGTGGCCATCTTCTGGATTACCCGCGAGGACATGGGGAAGGCGGATATGCCCGCCGCGCCGATCATGGGGTTGATCTTTCGGCGCAGGAAGAGGTTGAGGACCTTTGCCGTCACGACCCCCGCCGCGGTGTCCAGCACGAAGGCCACCAGGCCGAGCCCCATGATGCCCAGGGTCATCGGCCTCAGGAAATCCTCGCCCGTCATCTTGGTGGAGATGGCGAGCCCCAGGAGGATGGTCACGATATTCGCCAGCTCGTTCTGAGCCCCCTTCGCCAGACGGTCCACGACGCCGCTCTCGCGCAGCAGGTTCCCGAACATCAAAAATCCAATCAGGGCCGCCGACGCCGGGACGAGGAACCCCGAGATCAGGGTGACCAGGATGGGAAAGAGGATCTTCTTTCGTCTGGAGACCGGCTTTTCATGGTACGGCATGGCGATGCGCCTCTCGGCCGCAGTGGTCAGAAGTCGGATCACCGGCGGCTGGATGATGGGCACCAGCGCCATGTAGGAGTAGGCCGCGATGGAGATCGAGCCCAGAAGCTGCGGTGCGAACCGGTTGGCGACGTAGATGGAGGTGGGGCCGTCCGCGGCCCCGATGATGCCGATGGACGCAGCCTCCCTGAGGTCGAAGAACCCCGTGGCGTGGGCCAGCCCCATGGTCAGGAAAATTCCGGCCTGGGCCATCAAGCCGAAGATCATCGTGACCGGCGTCTGGAAGAGGGGCGTGAAGTCGATCATGGCCCCAACGGCGATGAAGACCAGGAGCGGGAAGAGCTCCGTCTGGATCCCCATCTCGAAGAGCCGGCTGATCGCCCCCACCTCGACGCCGTTTCCCACGACGTGCGTCAGGGCGGACGAGAGCGGGATGTTCACCAGCAGGGTGCCGAACCCCATGGGGAGCAGAAGAGAGGGCTCGTATTCCTTGACCGTGGCGAGATAGATCAGCAGGAGCCCCACCCCGACCATCACGACCTGCTGCCAGGTCAGGGCGGAGAGTCCGTGAAAGAGTTCCATCGTGATTCCGAGAGCCTCCTAATAACCTAATAAGGTAGAGAATAACTTTACGATAAGCCCGGCATCCGAAAGGCTGCGCGGACCTGCGGCGCTCAATAGGCCAACTTGTAGATCTCCAGGACGTCGTTTGCATCGAGGGACTTCAGGACACCGAAATTGCCGCGGGCGGAGGCATTGGCGGCCAGCCGCGGGATGTCCGTCTCCTTGACGCTCAGCTCCCGAAGGGTAGTGGGGGCCCCTACGGAGCGGAAAAAGTCCTCCAGCAGGTCGATTCCCTCGACCGCCCGCTCCTCCTCCGAGCCGTCGAAGACATCGAACACGGCCTCTGCGAGACGCGCAAAGGGCACCGGATGCCGTTTGCAGAGGTAGCGGGCCCAGGCCGGCATCATCACGGACAGGGAGGCCCCGTGGGGGACGTCGAACAGGAGGCTGAGCGAATGCCCCAGCTTGTGGGAGGAGAAGTCTCCGCGGGTCGCACGTCCGCAGGAGAGCGCGCCGTTGTGCGCCAGAGAACCGGCCCAGGCGTACTCCGCACGCGCGTCGTAGTCCTCGGGCTCCTCCAGCAGATCCGGGATCAGGCGGGTCATGCTTCGGAGCAGGGCGTATCCCTGTTCGTCCACCAGCTCCACCCCCTCGTCGCCATCCAGAACGCGCTCCAGGACGTGAGCCATGATGTCGATGCCGCCGTAGACGGTCTGGGTCTCGGGCAGGGAGAACTGGAAGGACGGGTCGATGGCCGAGACGCGGGGATAGAGCAGAGGGCTGCTCATGGAGGTCTTCGCCTCCTTCTCGGGGTTCGAGACGACCGCGATGCCGTTGACCTCGCTGGAGGTCGCCGAGGCCGTCAACACTCCGAAGATCGGCAGGGCCCTCTCCACCTCCCTGCCCTCGAAGAAGTCCCAGGGATCCCCGTCGTAACAGGCGCCGGCGGCAATGGCCTTGGCGGAGTCGAAGACGCTGCCCCCGCCGACCGGCACGATCGCACCCACCGGGGACGCCTTGATGCGCGCCACAGCCTCCCGGACCTTGTCTACCCTCGGATTCGGCCTCACGCCGCCCAGCTCGGGAAAGGCAATGCCCTTCTTCGTCAGGGCCTCGGCCACCTGAGTGTAGACGCCGTTCTTGAAGATCGCCTTGCCCCCGTAGAGCATAAGAACGCTCTTGATCCCGGCGGCCTCCAGCTGGTCCGTAAGCTGGATGACCGCCCCCCGGCCGAAGAGCACGATCGTCGGGTTCCACCACGTAAAATTTTTCATCTCTCCGCGACCTCCCCGGGAGCGAGGTCCCGCTCCCGATCCGATTTGCCAGGCTCCGTCCCCCTGCCGTCGCAGCGGTCGAGCCCCAGTTTTTTATAGTATCGCAGCAACAGAAAAAATGCCAGGACCCCCCCGCCCATATCCAGAGCGGGGAAGCAGGCCCAAACCCCCTTCACTCCCCAGAACCTCGGCAGAATGAAGATTGCGGGGATCAGCATCAGGAATTGGCGCGACAGCGTGAGCAGGAGCGACAGCCTGGCCCGTCCCAGTCCCTGGAAGAAGCTGTTTGCGATCAGGGCGATTCCCGAGAACACGGACCCGGCATAGGCGATGCCCATCCCCTCGGAGGCCAGGGCCAGGAGGCCGGGATCCGCTGTGAAGAACAGCAGCATTTCGTGCACGAAGAGGCGAACCACCAGGACGCTCCCGACAAAATAGCCGGTCGCGAGGATCAAGGCCCATTTCAGGGCCTCCAGCACACGCCCCGGGAGCCGCGCCCCCCAGTTGTAGCCGAAGATGGCCTGGACGGCCTCCCCGACCCCAATGACCGGCAGAAACAACAGCGAGTCCCAGCCCAGAAACGCCCCGAGCGCCGAGACGGCGATGGGGCCGCCGTAGGTGTTCATGGAGCGGTTGAAGAGGATGAAGAACACCGAGAAGGAGACCTCGGTCAGGCAGGGTGGGAACCCCAGGGCGAGGATACGCTTTAGGATGTCGAAGCGCGGAACGCAGCAGGACGCACGGACACGCAGACACCCCCTGCGCCGCCAATAAAACGAGGAGACCCAGAGCACGCTCAGCATCTGGGAGAGGATGGTCCCCCACGCGGCCCCGGCGATGCCCCACCCCCATCCCCAGATGAAGAGGGCGTCCAGGATGGTATTGAAGACGGCCCCGACGATCTGCGTCCCCATGGCGAAGAGCGGCTGTCCCTCGGCCTGCACGCAGAAGTTCATCGCAAACGAGAGCATCGCGGCAGGGACCCCCATGAGGATGATCCGCATGTACTCCCGGGCCAGGGGGAGCAGTTTCTCGTCCGCCCCGCTCAAGCGGAGCAGAGAATCGGTCTCCAGCATGCCGAGGGCCATCAGGACGACGCTGAGGATGAGGACGGACGAGACGACGTTCCCCAGCACGAGTTCCGCCCGCTCCGGGTCCCGCTCGCCCAGCGCGCGGGAGATCAGGGGCAGAGCCCCGATCCCGAACAAAAAACACAGGGAGATGAGGAGCAGCATGAAGGGAAAGCAGACGCTGATGGCGGCAAGCCCCTCGGGCCCCACGACCCGTCCGACGAACATGCGGTCCACGATGTTGTACAGGGAACCGGCCAGCATCCCCGCGATCGACGGCAGCGCAAAGGCCACGATCAGTTTCAGTACGGGCTCGCGCCCCATCCGCTCCGGTTGGAGCATCTCGCTTACCCCCCAGGAAAAGCTCAAAAAAATGCTTCAAAAATCCGTCAGACTATAATATCACAATAAAAAATCCTCATGGGCCCGTGAGTTCCCGAGAGAACGGTGCTAAACTGCTGGTGTCTTCAAAAACGCTCACGCCCGGGAGGGCTCGAATTGGAGGAATTTTTATGGCCGAACGCCGCGCCGCAATTGGGAGGGATGCCGTTTGAACCTCGCCGTCTTCGACCTCGAGACCAACGGTTACGCGGGCTCCTCCGTGCTCTCCGCCTCGTCGATCGTCCTCGACGAGGCGGGGCGCATGCTGGCGTTCTTCAATCGCTTCTACCTCCCGACCGAGCCCTTCAACCCCTATCTCTTCCGCGTCCACGGCCTGACGCCCGAGCGGCTCCTCGCCCTGCGGGAGCACATCCCCTCGGCGCCTCACTTCATCGAGGATTGGCCCGATCTGATGGAGTTCTGGGAGCACTGGAATATCGAGGGACTCGTCGTCCACAACGTGCGGTTTGACCTGGCATTTTTGCCGGAGCTCGCCCAGAGTTCCCTGCGTTGCTGGTGTTCCATGCGGGGGCTCACCGAGCTGTGCGCGCTGCCCAAACGGCCGGGAAGCCGCGGCGGTGGTGCCGGTGCCTACAAGTGGCCGAGGCTCCAGGAGGCGGCCGACGTCGTCTGCAACGGCCCAAGGGCCCTGACGCCCCCGGCGGCCACGCGGCAAGTCGAATCGGAGGTCGGGGAGTGCCGCGCCCACGTCTCCCTGGCGGACTGCTTCGAGCTCTACAGGATCTCGGCACGAATCCTGGCCCACCATCCCGAGCACATGCACTTCGCCCCCGTGCTCCTGCCCTTTCGGATGCCGAAGGCGGCCACGGGAGAGATCAAGGCTCGCCCCCGGCACGACGGCTTCACGGCCGGCCTGTTGGAGCTGGAGGCGCGCCTCCGGGGCTACAGCGATCCCTCAATCTCGTATCTGGAGCGTCACTAACTGTTTTTTTCCGAAGGGGGATGCACCTGGCAGCCCCGTGACGGGCACCAGGAGTGAGAAGGGTGCGACTTTTCCGGCGGAGTAGACCCCAATCATCCGTTGATGACCGCGAAGTTGACGCCCCAGACGACGGCGACCGCCAGAAGCAGAAGAATATCGCGCCTGCTCATCCCCGGTTCGTGCCGACCCATCGCAGAACGGCCCCCCTCTTCTCCAGGTCCTTCAGGTTCTCCTCATGTTTCTTCCGGTCCACCCACCCCAGGGCATCGGCCAGAACCGTCACGTGCCGCCCAGCCTCGAGCAGGTCCAGAACGCTTTCGCGGACGCAGTACTCGCTGGCGATGCCGCAGACGATCACGTCGTCCCCGATGTCCTGGCCGACGGTACGTCCCGCGTCGTTCCGGGCGCCGAAGGCCGAGTACTCCTCGACGAGGTCGTCCGTGCCCTTACGATAGATCGTCCTGGAGTCTGGGCGCTGTCCTGCGCGGAGCACTTCCAGATGAAACTTTTCATGAATCCGGGAGCCCCGTTCCCCCGCGATGCAGTGCGGGGGCCAGATACCTCCGTTCGGCAGAAAACTGCGATTTTCAGGGCTGTGCCAATCCACCGAATAGAGGAGCGCCACATCGGGCCGGGCATTGATGAAGACAACGGCAGAATCGACGGCCTCGCGAGCGCCCTCGCAGGCCAGCGAGCCGTCGATGAAATCGTACTGACAATCCACGACCAGAAGCGATGGGACGGACATGATGAAACCTCCCTCTTTTGTTGTTTTTATGGAAATGCGATTTCTTCCTGCATTATACGCGATTCCGTCGCTTTGGATGTTGCCGGGGCCCGAATGCCTGTATAAAATAGTGCTAGATTGTCAAGCCAAAAGCAACAGGTAAATTGAAAAAGGCCTCATTAGGGG
>CAUPUB010000110.1:0-7045 GCA_963514535.1 uncultured Fretibacterium sp. | reverse complement strand
AAGCTGACGGGCACCCGGGCGCGTATCCGTCCGGGGTGGTCGAACCGCCAGGTTCGCACCGCGCGCAGCGCGGCCTCGTCCAACCGAGGGTACCCGCTCCCGCGCTCCACCTGCGCGTCGGTCACGCGCCCCGACTGGATGGTGATGAGGATCGTCAGCCGCCCCTCCTCTCGACGTTTGCGCGAAAAGAGAGGGTACTCCGGCGGAGTTCTGGAGAGGATTCTGAGCGTCCCTACGTCCACGGGGCCCGTCTCGGACCCCGGACCGGAGGATGTACCCTCGCCGCTCCCCACGGCGCCACCCCTTCCGCCTCCCAAGCCGGAGCCCCCGGCGTTCGGCAGAGGGGCACGGCCCCGCACCACGGCCGATGCCTCGCCCGGCACTTCCCGCACCGCAGGGTCGGCGACAGGTTTGGGCTCGGGTTTCGGCTTGAGTTTTGGCGTGGGTTTAGGCTTCGCTTTGGAAACGGGTTTTCGCTGTGGTTTGGGGCTCTGCTTCGTTTCTTTCGCGGAATCGGCTTTTCTCCGAGGATCGGTTTCACTCCTGGGTTCGTCCTTCCGGAGCGGGGCGGGCGACGGGGACGGAAGAAGGGTACGCGCCTCGTTCCCCTGAGCCCCGCCCCCGGCGGGGCGGGGCGGACCGGGGACGCGCGCCGGACGAGCCAGGGTGAGCCTCATGACGGGGCGGGGTTCGAGAACGTCCGGGTCAACGGGAAGGAGGAAGAGCACCGCGTGAAAGGCCAGGCTTAGGGCTGCGGGAAGCGCCCATCGGCGGGCATTCGAGCCGAGGCTCATGGCACTGCCGCGCCCTGGAGGGCCAGGCTCGCGCTGTCCAGCCCCTCGCGCCGAAGGAGCTCCAGGAGCTCCGCAACCGCCCCGTAGGGAGCCGTACGGTCGCCCGCCAGCAAGACGTCTCGGCTCTCGGCCATGGCGCGGGCTGCCAGGACGGGCACGTCCACACTCGCAGCCGGGACCCCGTCCCAGAGGACCGTACCATCCGCCCTAACCGAGACCAGCAGGGTCCTCCCCTCCCGCGGCGGAGTTCCCTCCCCCTGGGGCAGGTCCACCTCAACTTTCCCCTGCACGAAGCTCGTCGTCAGGACAAAGAAGATGATGAGCATGAAGAGCACATCGATCAGGGGGGTGATGTCCAGATCCACCTTCCTGCGGGACCGAATCCTCATGGCTCGGGACGCCCCGCTTCGTGGACGGCGCGCTCGCGAAGCAGAAAGTCCACCCCACGCTCCAGCGTCTCCGCCTGGGAATCGACGGCCCCCTGGAGCAGGCTGTGGGCCAGCACCATCGGGATGGCCGCGATCAGCCCCGCAACAGTGGTGAAGAGCGCCTTCCAGATTCCCCCGGTCACGGCGATCGCATCAACGGCCCCGCCCTGGTGGAGCGACCGGAACATCTCCACCATGCCCAGCACGGTGCCCAACAGCCCCAGAAGCGGCGCGACACGGGCCGTCACCTCCAGGATCGGTAGATGCCGCTCCCATCTGTAGAGCTCCTGCCGAATCCGACGCTTCGCCAAGAGCCTCACGGTCTCGTCCGGCAGCTCCCAACACAAGAACGCCGCTGCAAAAAGCCGATGCAGCGAGCTGCTCCCCGCTCCGGCAAGAGCCAAGGCGGTCTCCGGGTCCCCATCACGCAAAGCCCGAGCCAATCCGGCCTCCAGCCTTCCGGGGTCCGTCCGGCTCCGAGAGAAGAAGAAAAGCCTCTCCAGGACGACGGCCAACGCAACGAACGAGAGCAGGGCGATGATCCACATGATCCCGCCCCCGGCTCGCATATACTCCAACATAAGCCACACCTCCGGAAATCCTTTGGAGAATCCGGTCACCTCTCACGCCGTTCTCGTCTCAGCAGGAGCCACAGGAAGAAGAAGGACCCCATGCAGGAGGTGAGGACACCGACGGGGATCTCGGCAGGAGCCCAGAGCGTCCGGGCGGCGGCGTCGCATACCACCAGAAACGTCCCTCCGAACAGCGCCGAGGCAACAACAAGCACCCGATGGACGGGTCCAACGAGACGGCGACAGATATGGGGCCCCATGAGCCCGATGAACCCAACGGGGCCGCACGCCGACACGCTGGCGGCCACGGCCAGGGATACTCCGACGAACAGCCCGAGCCTCAGCCGCCTCACGGACACGCCGCGGCTCTCGGCCAGTTCCTCTCCGCAGAGGAAGAGGTCCAGCTCCGGTGCACAGAACACGGCCACCGCAAGGATGAACAGCAACGCAGGCAGTGTGGTCCAGAGCGCTCCGAAACCCACCGCCTGGACGCTGCCCATGGTCCAGCGCGCCATCCTGAAGGTGTCCACATAATTTCCCGTATACTGGACGATCAGGGTGAGGCTGCTGGAGAGGAAGCTGACGGCGATGCCGGACAGGAGCAGAGAGAATGTGCCTCCACCCCTCCAGGACCCGGCGGTGCAGACCACGGCCGTCGCCGCTACCGCCCCTAAGAAGGCTGGAACGAAGAGCCCGGACAAACCCGGGAGAAGGGAGACGGTCAGCCCCAGACGGATGGAGAGCACGGCGCCGAAGGCCGCCCCGGTCGAGACCCCCAGCATGTCCGGCGAGGCCAGGGGGTTCCGGAACAGGGCCTGGAACACCGTGCCGCAAACGCCGAGGGTGGCCCCCGTCACCCAGGCCAGACAGACCCTGGGCAGCCGAAGCTCCCAGAATATCTTGTACCCCTGCCCTCCCTCCAACCAGACGTCCCGCCAGGAGAGCGCGTGCATCCCCACCATAGGCGCAACGATGAGGACGGCGGCGGTCAGGAACAACAGAACAAGGAGGGCCGCGTTGCGCCTTCTCATCGCAGCATCCGGGCCGGAGCGACGAAGGGGACCGTCTGCCCCGCCCCCAAAAAGGAGCGAAAATCCGTCCCGAAGACCTCCCCCAGGATGGACGCGTCCCAAAAATCCCGGCTCGGCCCCTCATGGCATATCCTTCCGTCCCGAAGCGCCAGCACGCGGTCCGCCGCGGAGAGGGCGGCGTTGATGTCGTGGGTGACCATCAGGACCGTAATCTCCCGTTCCCCGCCGATCCGTTCCATCAACTCCAGGATCTCCGCCTGATGCAGATAATCCAGGGAACTCAGAGGCTCGTCCAGAAAGAGCACTTCCGTCCCCTGCGCCAGGGCTGCGGCGATGAAGGCCCGTTGACGCTCGCCGCCGCTCAACGCGCCCATGGGACGTGGGGCAAATGCCTCCGCTCCGGACACGTAGAGCGCCTCGTTCACGGCCCGCTCGTCCTCCCGTGTCCAGCCGGAAAGGGCGTCCCGCCAGGGGAACCGCGACATCCGGACGAACTCCTCCACCGTGAAGCTCAAATTCCCCTCCCCATTCTGGTGGACCCATGCGATGCGTCGGGCGATCGCCCTGGTGGACAGGGAGACGACCGACCGCCCCTCGAGGAGCACCGCCCCGGAGAAGCTTCGGCAGAGCCCGCCGAGGCAGCGCAACAGGCTGCTCTTGCCCGCTCCATTGGGTCCGACGATCGCCAGGAAGTCTCCCCGGCGGACCGAAAAGCTGAGCCCGTCCAGAATGCACCGGCCTCCCAGCGTCAAATCGAGGCCGCGGACCTCGAAGAGCGGCGGATTCATCGAGGCAGGACTAAGGAGGAACTAAGGGACCGCAGGGGCCTGGTCATCGGACAATGCCCCGGGATGGATGCAGCGCGCAAAGGCCTCGACGATCTGAGGGATTCGAGGGCCGGGGCGAAGGAGGAAAGTCCCTCTCATGATGTGGACCCTGCCCTCCCGAACGGCCCTGACGTCGGAGATACGCAGCCATGGCGCCATGAGGTGTTCGGAGCTGAACACCCTGTCGGGGTCGGCCGCGTCGGGGGCATGATAATAGGACTGATCACCCACCAGATCGAGGATGACCTCCGGGTTGATCTCCAGGACCCCCTCCTGGGATATCTTCACGTAGGAGGGACCTTCCTCCACGGCATTGACCCCGCCGGCCATTCGTATCAGTTCGTTATAGAAGTTACCGGACGGCCCCGCGACATAGAGGGTCTCAAGATAGTCCAGGGTGAGTTCCCGCGAAACGGAGAGCAGCACCCTCGGTCGGGGGAGCCCTTCCAGCCGGGACGCCACTGCGTCCAGCCGGCTCCGAATCTCCGCCACCCTGGCCTCGGCCTGCTCCCGCACGCCGCAGAGCTCTCCCAACTCCAGGATGCCCTTGCAGATGTCCTCCGTCGATTCCTGGCTCAAAATGTAGTAGGGGATGCCCAGGGCCTCCAGCTTGGGAGCCAGCTCCTGACGGTGAAGATCCTGGAGCACCAGAAGGTCCGCACTCATGACGACCAGGCTCTCCAGGTTGACCTCCGTGAAGCCCCCGGCCTTCGGCTTCAGCTTCGCCTCCGGCGGGTAGTCGCAGAACTCCGTGACCCCGGCAATGCGGTCCCCCTGTCCCAGGTCGAAGAGGATCTCCGTCCCGACCGGCGACAGGGAGACAATCCGGTCCGGAGCGGCTGCCGCGGCCGCGGCAAACAGGAGCAACAACGAAAAAGCGACACAAAAACGCCTGTGAACACGCTCCAGGAACATGAGATCCCCTCCTTAGTTTACGAGGACATTCGTCCCGTTCTCCAGATGAAATCCAAACCCATGAAATCCAACTCCATGAATTCCAAATCCATGGAATCTGACTCGGAGGCCCACAAAAAACGTCAAAACGCCTTTCGATTTCCGAAACTTGCCGAAGCCGGCAAGACATTGCGCGCCATCTAACACAGCCCCGCTGGCACCTCCCCGCCCCACTCGTCCCACAAAGCATAAGCCATCGCCGAACATTCCGCCACACCTTGGGAACGATATCGAAGACCCGTTCCGCCGGTTCTCCGACACAGAGCGATTTCTATTCTATCATTCAATCTTTAAGCCGTATCCTCCAACCTGGATGAGGGGATAAATCTTCTATGCTTGATGAATCTCCCATGCTTTATGAATCTCCCGTGTTCAATGAAAGGTCGGGTGAAAGTTGGCGACCAAATTGACGGGGCCCTTTTTTTGCACTATCATCATGTCGAGGTCAAGATAAATGTCCTGAGGAAAGGGTTGGTGGCTTCTTGCAGGGAACGGAGAGGAAAAGAGGATGGGAACCGGAGCGTTGCTGATTGTGGACAAGCTGGAGTTCCCCGATGGGCCGCCCCGGGGACGGGGCGGGCAGCCATCGCCCATACACCGTATGGTGAGGACGTTGATTCGGGCGGGAACAGACCTCATCGTGCTGGTTACGCCTCCAGACTATCTGGAGGCGCTGAGAAAACATGTGGCTCGCATGAACGCCCTCTGCATCGCTCCGGATTCCGGCGATGCCGTCCCCACGCTTCTCAGAACAGGGTTCCTCTACCTTCAAGATAAATGCAGCCGTATCCTGGTCTCTACCTCGGACTATCCTTTTTTCTCAGCGGAGACCGCCGTTGCCCTCCTCAAGCCCGAGTCTCCTTTGTTACGGCCGGTATGCGGCGGCAGAGAGGGCTATCCTGTCCGGCTTTTCTCCAGCCTGATTCCCCGAATCCTGGAGAAAGGCAAAAACGAGGAAAAATTAGGGCTGGACGAAATTCTGAATAGCAGCGGCCTTCCCTGTGCAGTCTTGGAGGTTGAGGATGAGGGAGCGACGCTCCCCTTCCAAGGTGCGTTTGAGCCACCGCAGACCTCGGTCTTTCCTGAATTGCGGCTTCGCCTGGTCCGAAAAAGGCCCTTTTTCGGACCAGGCGCCTCCGAATTGCTCTCTCTCATCGAGGAGGCGCAATCTGTACGTCTGGCTTGTCAGCGGATGGGCATGTCTTACAGCAAAGGCTGGAAGATCCTTCGTGATCTGGAGGAGGAATGGGGTGCTCCCCTGATCCTTCGCCGACAGGGCGGCAGGAACGGAGGCAGTTCCTCCCTCACTGCCGAGGGAAAGGCCCTTCTGGAGGCCTATCGGAAGTTCGAGAAGGTCGCCCAAGGCCTGGTCCAGGAGGCCTTTCGGAATTGCTTCCCGTCCCTCTGTCCCCCGCATCCGAAGGGCGGGGAAGCGTATACCGAAACCTCTTTCCATTAACCCCTGAGAGGCTTTATCTGAGAAGCTTTACCATTGGTTGAGGGGCTCGGGAAACCCTTCACGGGTTCGGCTGGGGCCCCTCACCAACGAGATATCCTATGGCCTCGGGGCTCATTTGGGCAAACCCGACCTTCCAGGCAAGGATCGCGGCCTGAGTACGGTCCCTGAGCTCCAGCTTCTTCAGCATGTGGCTGACGTGATTCTTGACCGTCTTCTCGGACAGCACGGTCTTTTCGGCCACCTCAATGTTGCTGTAGCCCTGGGCCAGCCAATAGAGGACCACCTTCTCCCTGGGGGAGAGCTCTCCCAGAAGGTCGTTCTCGTTCTTGCGCTTGGCGAAACTGGTCATCAGCTTACCTGCGACCCGGGGATCGACATAGGATTCGTGCTGATAGGCGGCGCGTATCGCCGCGATCAGCTCCATCCTTCCTGATGACTTGAGGACGAAGCCCATGACACCCTCCGCCGACAGTGTTGCCAGACAATCCTCGTCGTCATAAGCACTGACGGCGATAGTGGCGACCTTCAGTTTACGGCTGTTGATCTCGCGGGCCAACTGTACCCCGTTCATCCGGGGCATGTTGATGTCGAAGAGAATGATGTCAGGACTGCGTTCCTGGAGCAGCTGGAGCGCTTCCTCTCCGTTCGACGCTTCCCCGACGACCTTGACCTCCGGATCCAACTCCAGAATTTTGCGCAGACCATCGCGAAACAGCTTATGGTCATCCGCCAGAACGATCTGGATCAACCTGTAAAACCTCCTTCACAAAAGAAACAAGAAAAATTTTTAGCCGATGCGACGAACGGCCTCCCCACAGGGGAGCCCGCGCTTACAGGAACGCCTACATCCCTTCATTTTTTCATAAAATTATGATATAGTATCTTGGTGTTTAAATCCCATACGCGCCTGTAGCTCAGTGGATAGAGTGACGGCCTCCGGAGCCGTAGGCCGGGCGTTCGAATCGCCCCAGGCGCGCCAA
>CAUPUB010000109.1:0-7051 GCA_963514535.1 uncultured Fretibacterium sp. | reverse complement strand
GGCAAAAGTTGGCCTGGCTGGAGGATATCCAGCTTCGCGTCCAGTCCATCTTGGATATATAGGAAAGCGCTGATTTAATCCATGGAGCCCCTCTGTGGAACCCCAGCTTGCCTGTTTTGAGGAGAGAGCTTGCCGGGGCCGCCGCTATCGGGATAGCGGCGTGGGGGATTGGGGGCGAAGCCCCCATGTTAAATTTTTAAGGAAGCGCTGGAGCTTTTTGTCTATAGATGTTTTGTATATTTAATCTTGGTAAAATATACGTTTTTGTTTTAATCAGCGCTTCCATAGAGGGATATATAGGGAAATATAGGGATTTTTAACGCGGCAGGATAAGGGGGATATCGTTATGGCTCTCAGCGAAACGTTTCGGAAGGCCCTTGAACAAAAGGATATCAGAATGGTTCGTATCATCATCAAGGACAGCCTCGTGGTCGACCCCACCTTTACGGAGATGGAGGAGATGCTGCGGGAGGCGG
Source organism: uncultured Fretibacterium sp. (assembly GCA_963514535.1). Classification (GTDB taxonomy): domain Bacteria; phylum Synergistota; class Synergistia; order Synergistales; family Aminobacteriaceae; genus CAJPSE01. Next base: position 6,575 of record CAUPUB010000109.1, on the reverse strand, counting down.
CGAGGGCGCAGCTCGATCTCTACGACCCTCACAACGGGGAGGAACTGGAGAGAGACAGGGAGCAATGGAACAAGGCCTACATGGACCGTCAGATGAGTGCGCTGCTCCGAAATTTCTCCCGAGAGCGGCTGGACCTGCTGAAGGAGATCTGCACGGTTCTCTACGCCGACAGAATCCGTAATATCCGCGAGAAGCGTGAAGATCAGGCTCGCGGCTCGCAGGAAACACCGTCTCATTTTGTCGCGGGCGGGGTCTTGCTGGCCCTTGCCCTGGGCGCGGCGGCGCTCCTTTGGGCCGTGTTGCGCAAAAATTGAGGCGATGAAAGGCTTGGTGGAGAAGGAAAGGGGTGTTGAGGATGGAAGGGGTGTTGAGGATGGAAGAGACCGGGAATGAGGATATGATTCGAGACACCTTGGCGGCCATTCCCTCCCCCCGCGAGCTGTGGGCAAAGGCAAGCCCCGCCATGCGTGCCGTGGACGACATCATCTTGAAAAATTACCTTGCCGGCCTGGAAAAACTGGAGGTCGTTCCACTCGATCCAAAAATCGTTCGGGACAACCTGACGGAGAACGTCCGCTTCTTCAAGATCGTCGAAATGGTCTACGGGAAGGACGAGTGCGCTACGGACAAGTTTTCCAGCGTCTTCAGCGCCCTGTCGAACGTCAAGGGCACGGTTTTTATCCTGATCGAGGGCAGCGGGGAGAGCACGGTTTTTTACATGGGAGTTCGCTCCGGGGAGGAGGAGCGCACGATCCATTCCCTGAAGGAAAGCCTGAAAAAGACCCTTTCCGGACACTTCCCAGGGATTCGTATCCACGACGAGTTCTACGACAACGACATGAAGGAGGTGGTATCGCGTGTCGAGGCCGGACACATCTCCTCCGTCTCCTGCGTCGCCAACGCCAAGGGGGAGGAACACGCGTCCAATAAAAACTTTATCCAGGGACTGGAAAAACTGGCTCTGTCCCTCCAGGGCGAGCGATACACGGCGCTGATCCTCGCAACCAGCGTGCCGCAGGACAAACGCGTGGCCATACGCAGAGAATACGAAAGGATCTACACCCACCTGTCCTCGTTCGCCAGCGCACAGGTCAGCTATGCGACCAACAGCTCGCTCAGCCTCTCCGACACGGAGAGTCGTGCCTTGACCAAGGGGACCAGCGAGACAAGAAGCACCGCCACCACGGATGGAACGTCATCGACAACCTCGGTCGGCAAGGGGACCTCGGTCGGCGCTGGAATTTCCTTCTCGTCGAGTGTTGGACTTCCCCTTGGAGGTATTTCCGTTCCGGCTGGAACAGCTTTGTCACGGCTCGTGTCAGAATTTCAATCGGAGAGCACGAGCCAGGGGACCAGCCACTCCCGGACCTCCGGCGTCAGCAGCGGCACGAGCGAGAGCACCACGGAGGGGCAGGCCCGGACGACAGGACAGCAGGCCGGGACTTCCCGGAACATCACCCTGACCCGTCAGGACAAGGCGATCGCCGATATCCTGGATCGGCTGGACATCCAGCTCAGGCGGATGCGCGACTTCGAGAGCCTGGGGATGTGGGAATGCGCGGCTTATTTCACGTCCGACACCCCCCATGTCGCCGAGCTCGCCGCCGCATCGTACAAGGCCCTCATGAGCGGGGAGAGCTCGGGCATCGAGACCAGCGCCATCAACTCATGGAGCCGAAGGGCGGATAGACGAAAGGCAGAGCGTCTGCACGAATACCTCACAAACTTCATCCACCCCGTGTTCGTCTACCCCAGCCCTATCGGAGATCTTCCGGTTACCCCCTGCACTTTCGTCAGCGGAGATGAGCTGGCGCTGCACATGGGGCTTCCGCGCCGTTCCGTCCCCGGACTGCCCGTCATCGAACACGCGGAGTTCGGCCGGGAGGTCGCGGCGTATGGTGGGGTCCAACCCCAACACGCCCTCAACCTCGGGAATATTTTCAACATGGGCACGGTGTCCGAAAATCGGGTGCTTCTGGACAGGGACAGCCTGTCCATGCACACGTTCATCACGGGCTCTACGGGTTCGGGCAAGAGCAACGCGATTTACGAACTTCTCCGGCAGCTAGATGTCCTCGACGTCAAATTCATGGTGATAGAACCCGCAAAAGGCGAATACAAACAGGTTTTTGGAAACCGCAAGGACGTGACGGTACTGGGGACCAATCCCCGGTTCGGACCTTTGCTGGAGCTCAATCCGTTCAAATTTCCTCAGGCGATTCACGTCCTGGAGCATATCGACCGTTTGCTCGAGGTCTTCAACGTCTGCTGGCCGATGTACGCGGCCATGCCCGCGGTTCTGAAGGACGCACTCTCCCTGGCCTACGAGTCCTGCGGCTGGGATCTCACGGAATCCAAAAACTCCGTTGCGGAAGATCTCTTTCCGACCTTTGCCGATCTCCAGGACTCCCTGAGCGACGTCATTGAAAGCTCGGCCTACGCCCAGGAGGTGAAGAGCAACTACCTTGGAGCTCTGGGCACGCGCGTCCGCTCCCTCTCCAATGGATTGAACGGGCAGATTTTTTCGCCCTATGAGACGGACAACGCCACCCTGTTCGACAGCAATGTCGTCATTGACCTGAGCCGCGTAGGCTCCCAGGAGACCAAGGCATTGATCATGGGGCTCCTCGTCATTCGGTTGAGCGAGCACAGGACGGCCTTTACAAACGGGATGAACGTCCCCCTCCGGCACGTTACGGTGCTCGAGGAGGCCCATAATATCCTCAAAAGAGCCTCATCGGAGCAGGGAGCCGAAGGGACGGGCCTTGTGGGAAAATCCGTCGAGATGCTGGCCAATTCCATCGCGGAGATGCGAACCTATGGGGAGGGGTTCGTCATCGCGGATCAATCGCCGGGGGCGGTGGACAGCGCCGCGATACGCAACACCAACACCAAGATCATCCTGCGGCTGCCCGACGAGTCGGACCGCGCCCTGGCGGGAAAGTCCGCCGCGCTGAAAAACGAACAGCTGGACGAGATCGCCAAGCTCCCGCGCGGCGTCGCCGTCGTCTATCAAAATGATTGGCTGGAGCCGGTTTTGTGTAAGATCAAAAAATTCGACGCTCCAACAGCCCCCTATGCTTTCAAGCCCGCCGGAAGCGAGAGAAAGAGTATTTCCCCGGCATGGCTTAATTTTTTGCTCAAGGAACGCCTCTCCTCCCCTGTGGAGCCGGATATCGCGTACCTGGAGGACAACTTGCGGCAAGCGCCCCTCTCCGCCAGACTCAAAATGAAACTGCATCCGCTTCTGACGGAATACGAACGGAGCGGAAGGCTGAAGATATGGGACGAGGGACGTTTTGCGGAGCTGGCGCAGATCGTGGCGGATCTGACCTGCAAACAGCATGAGCTGAGGAGGCTCTTCCGTACGGTACAGTCTTTTGGGGCGTTGAACAACGCCCTTCTGCGTGAGATTGACAGGGCGTTTCCCGTGCTCTCCGATGCCATGAGGCTGAGCGTTTGCCAGTGTTGTCTGAAAAACTGCGCTTTTGACGAAAGCGGAGAACGAATTTATGCCGTCTGGAGGGAGAAGGTTGCGGAGAGGGGGGAGTCCTTTTGAATTTTGAGGCGCTGCAATCCTCCGTAAACGAGGCTAAAAACGATGTGCTAGAACGCATTCCGCTTTTGGAGAACGTGGAGGCCAGGGCGATGGAATCCGAAGCGATGGAATCCGAGGGAAATAAGCTGGACAGGCCCATTGCGCAAGACGTCTCTCTCCATGAAGGGGAGGGCTTGTCGGACAGAGAAAAAAAAGTGCTGCAGGAGTCGCAGGGTTGGTCTGACGCGCTTTGCGACGCCATAGGCTCTTTTGAGGAGGCGGAGATTTACATCAAGGCAGGGCTTGAGGAGGTTATCATCAACGGAAAAAGTTGCCTCGTAAGGCAGGATATCGATCTGGAGAGGCGCGATGAATATGGTCGTACCAACAGAGAGCGCATGATAAATGGTCAGCCCCCCTTGAACCGAAACGGAGAGACGATCGAGCTGCATCACGTGGGGCAGAAAAAGGACGCCCCTCTCGCGGAGCTCACGACACAGGAACACCGGGGGCAGGGTAACGATGCCATTTTGCACGACAAGCAGAAGGTTTCGGAGATCGACAGGGGGGAGTTCCAAAGGAAGCGGGAGGCCCATTGGCAAAACCGAGCGTATTTTTTGGATTCTCAGAACGATTCCCAATAAATAAGGAGCCGTAGATCATGCCAACGATAGAAAAAGTTATAGAGCTTCTCTCCTGCCTGCGTTCTCTCGCTCCAGCCTGCGACAAGAAGATCCAGGACGCGGAAAAGAGTCTGGGGCTTCGTTTTGCCGAGGATTACAGGGCTTATGTGCGAAAGTACGGAGCGATCTCCGCGCGGGGTATCGAACTCACCGGGGTGACGGACTCCCCTCGGCTGAACGTCGTGGATGTGACCCTGAGGGAAAGAAGGCTGAACGCGGCGCTGCCCTCCGACATGTACGTTATCGAGAATGTTGCCATTGACGGAATTTTAATGCTGCAAAACGCCGAGGGCGCCATTTTTGAGCTCCGTCCAGGCGCCACGCCCGAAAAGCGGTTCGACAGCCTGGGCGGCTATCTCGTCTCCAAGGAATAGACCGCTCGAGGTTCCGAACGCCAGCGCCTCCCAAGCCCGCGGGAGGCGCTGTGTGTATCGAGCTCCTCACACGCCCCTTCCACCACTTCTGCTAGAATAGAGTCATAAAAAGACCAATCGGGGCGAGGTGACGGGACAATGAGCGAAAAACTCCAGACCCTGCCCATAGGCATCCAGAGCTTTGAGATGCTGCGCCGGGATGGGCTTCTTTATGTGGATAAGACCCATCGGCTCCAGGAAATCGTCTCGAGCGGAAGACGTTACTTCCTGTCCCGCCCGCGGCGGTTCGGCAAGTCGCTGACGCTCTCGACGCTCGACGCGATGTTCCAGGGGAAGGCCGATCTGTTCAAGGGACTGGCCGCCGAAGGGTGGGTGGCGGAGCAGGCTCGGCATCCTTGCCCGGTTCTGTGTCTCAGCATGGCCAGGGGACGCTCCATGGAGGGGGTTCGAGGATTCGACATCAGCTTGTACAACGACCTGATGGTCTTGGGACGCAAACAGGGGCTGCCCATGTTGCGAAAAGATACCGAGGGGGCGCTGGGGGCCTTCAAGGACGTTCTTGAAGGGCTCTATGACCGGGGTGGTCCTGTCGTCGTGCTGATCGACGAATATGACAAGCCTATCCTGGACAAGATCGGAGACCTGGAGGCGGCGGAGGCCATGCGCGAAGCGCTCCGTGGCTTCTACACCGTGCTGAAGGATTACGACAGTCACCTCCGTTTCGTGATGCTGACCGGAATCTCCAAGTTCACGAAGACGGGCGTCTTCTCCGCCATGAACAACCTGCGGGACATCTCCATGGTGGAGGAGTTTGGTGACGTCGTGGGGTACACGCAGGAGGAGCTCGAGGCCGACTTCGCCGGCTGGATCGGCGCCGCCGCCGAAAAGATGAACGCGACGCGAGAGACGCTGCTGCAGCGCATGAAGGACTACTATGACGGCTTCTGCTTCGACGGCAAGACGCGGCTCTACAACCCCTTCTCGATCCTCAATTTTCTGGCCGACAGGGAGTTCAAAAACTACTGGTATCACTCGGGCTCCCCTACGTTCATCCTCTCCTATCTGCGCAGCCACGGGATCGACGACCCGGAGGTCTACCGGCACAAAAGCGTCCCCGCCGACTTCGCGGACAGCCAGGAGATCGAGCGGGCCAAGCCGGAGAGTTTTCTCTTCCAGAGCGGCTACCTGACCATCGAATCCGCGGAGGAGCAGGAGCTGACGCTGGACTATCCCAACCGCGAGGTACTGGACTCCATCTCGCGCCTGTATCTGGATAACGTCTATCGCGTGGAGGGCTTCACGGCCCTTGGTTCCAACCTCTGGCGCGTGCTGAAGGACGGGGATATCGAGGGGGCGGTCAAGCTCTATAACACCGCGCTGGCCGGCATCCCCTACCAGGACTTCACCCGGCAGAACGAGTCCCTGTACCGCTCCCTGTTTTTGATGCTCCTGCGTGGGGCGGGGGTTACCGCTCAGGGGGAGGTTCCGACGAACCGGGGACGGAGCGACGTCCTGGTCCTTTTCCCGAGCCGAGTGGTGGTTCTGGAGTTCAAGCTGGCGCAGGGCGCGGGCGAGGTCGCGAGGCTTCGGGATGAGGGGCGAAAGCAGATCGAGGAGAAGGGTTATGCAAAACCCTACGACGGAGAGGGCCGCACCGTGACGTCCGCGGTTGTCGTCGTCGACGCTAAAAAACACGAGGCGCTCGTCTGGTAGTAGGGGCACACGGAGGGGGAAAATGTCCCGAGAGATCAGCTCATTCCGCATCCGAAGGCTCAAAAACCTGCTGTTGCTTCTGCGTGAGCGGGGGGAGCAAGGCGTGGAGACCGACACGATCCTGAACCGCTGTGAGTATTCGAGCCGCCGGCTGCTGCAGGACGATATACGAATGCTGCGCGAGGAGTTCGGCGCGGAGATCGCTTTTTTGCGCTCGCCGCCGGGACGCTATCGGCTGGTCTACGAGGGCGATTTTTTGCTGTTGCT
>CAUPUB010000108.1:0-7115 GCA_963514535.1 uncultured Fretibacterium sp. | reverse complement strand
GCCCGGTCGTAGATGCTCAGCGACTCGATGGAGAAGCCGTTCATGGCCGGGATGGTGGTCCTACCGACGATCACATCGGCCTCGGTGAGCTCCACGACCCCTTTGCCCATGAAGGACACGCACAGGACGAAGAGCAGGATGCTCGTGAAGAGGAAGAACGGCTTGAGCGGCAGCTTCACGCTGAAGTAGCGGAAGGCCACGTAGACGGCCACCAGCACCACCGTACCCGCCAGGATGCCGTAGATGATATGAGGGGTGCTGTTCATACCGCCGGAGAACGACGCCTTGTAGAAGAGGATGAGCTCCGCCCCCTCACGCAGGACGGCGATGAAGGCCGCGAGGACGAGGGTCATCTGGCTCTTCCGGTCGATGGACTGCTGGACCTTCTCGTTGATGTAGTGGGTCCAGGCCTCAGTTTCCGCCTTGGAGAGCATCCAGTTGCTGACGTAGAAGAGGACCGCCACAGCCAGGAACATGGTCCAGCCCTCCAGGAGCTCCCGTGCGACGCCGCTGGAATCCCCCATGAGGGACTCCAGGGCCCAGGCCAGGAGGACGCTCGCCCCGATGGCCGCAACCGATCCGACATAGACGCTGCGCACCATCCTCGTGTTGCCGGTCTTGATCAGGTAGGCCACGATGGCGACGATGACCAGGATGGCCTCGAGCCCCTCGCGGACCAGCAGCCCAAAGGCGGTGAGGAAGGTCAGCCAGTCCCGGTTCACGGGCGCCTTGGCGGGAGCCTTCGGGGCGGGCGCGGGAGCCGGGGCCTCCGTCGCCGCAACAGCGGTATCGACGGACGCCGCCACGACGGCTCCGCCGCCCGGCGCGGGACGGCCCTTGTCCCCGTAGACGGCCTCCCCCACGCTGTCGGGCTCACTGGCGTCGATATCGCCGTCCAGCACCATGGCGTCCTTGTAGACCTTGACCCTCAAACTTTCGAGCATGTCGAGAAGCGCGCCCTTCGCGACCTCCTGATTCCCCAGCAAAGCGTGCTTGATGCTGCTGAAGAGCGCCTCGATGTGGCTGACGCGCGCCGAGGAGATGGCCACCATGACGTTCTTCTCGAACCCCTGGACCTCGTAGTAGCCGAAGTAGGCGTCGTTGACGTGCTTGTAGGCGTCGCGGTAACGGTCGGCCTCGATATCCTCCCGCGCGGAGTCGAACTCGAGGGCCATATCCGCCGCCACGCCCTTCCACGAGTCGTATTTCTTCTTCTTCGCCGCAAGGCCCTCGGACGCGGAAAAGACGACGACGGAAAAGACCACAAAAAGAAAGATCGCCGTGACCAGCAGTCCCCCATGGAGCCGTGCCGACTTCCTCTGCATATTCATCGTTACCCTTCCCCTGGACTGTAATTTAGATAAAGCAAACAATAACATACCTTTCTATTTAGGATTTTACGCCTGGATCCCGCATTCGTCAATAAAAGAAGTTGGTAAACAAGGAAGCGAGGGAACGGCAATGTGTCCGCCGCTCCCTCGCTTCCTCAACGCACTTCGGCTCGAACCCGCCCGGGGGCCAGCCCGATTTCGTGCGTAACTTTTTCGCTGCGCTAGTCCCCGGAATGGCCGAGCTGTGCTCCGTCCCTCCGCTTCAGGGCCGAGAACGCCTGGAGCACCATCAGAAGGGCCAGCACCAGAAGAAGGATGGCCATACCGCCCAGCACCCAGTTGGGCTTTGCGGCATTGATCAGGTTGTCGCGGACCATCAGCCCCAAGGCTGCGACCGTCGTGATCAGCATAAACCACATGGGGAGCATCAGCCACTGGTTGGGCTTCTTCAGGGCACGGGCAACCCAGACGGCCAGGGCCAACAGGACGAGCGCGCCGACCAGCTGGTTGGCGGCCCCGAACACCGGCCAGATAGCCTGCCACACCGGAATGGCCGCTCCGGTGACCGTGTGCGTCTTGGTCAAAAGCAGCCCCATCGCGGCCGCAACGGCGATGATCGTCGCCGTGTAGCGGTCGACCTTCATGTTGGTCAGCTCCTGGATCTGATAGCGGGTCAGGCGCGTGGCCGTGTCCAGCGAGGTCAGCAGGAAGCTATTGAGCGCCAGGAGCCCCAGGGATTTTCCAATCTTGGGATCGATGCCGATAAGCTCGGCAAAGCGGCCGAATCCTGTAGCGTAGGTGTTGTTGGGGTTGCCCAGGAGTTCCCCTGAGATCATGATCGTACCCAGGGCGATAACCGCCACGAGTCCCTCGATCAACATCGAGCCGTAGCCCACCAGGACGGAGTCCTTTTCCCTGCGAATCTGCTTGGAGGTGGTGCCGCTACCGACCAGGGAGTGGAATCCCGAGAGAGCGCCGCAGGCCACGATGATGAAGAGCATCGGCCACAGGTAGTTGTGGCCGGCAACGAAGCCCTTGAAGGCGGGCAACTCGACCGTGAATTTGCTGCTGCCCAGCACCATGCCGATGGTCCCGATGATGACGGCAAAGTAGAGGAAGTAGGAGGCCAGGTAGTCGCGCGGCTGCAACAGCAGCCAAACCGGCATGACGGAGGCCAGGATGATGTAGACCACCAGGACCCAGCGCCAGTTCTCCATATTTTTGGTCCTCAGGGCCCCCTGGGCTCCGGCGAACTCCTCGTAGCTCGCAGCGCCGCTCTTCTGCAGCACCTCGTCCGACGCCTTGACCTCCTGGAATTTGGCCTCTCGGGCGGCCTTGTAGGCATCGAAGTCCGCGTAGTCCGCAAGCGCCGCGGCGTCCTTGGCCTTGGCCTTGTCGAAGGCAGCGGCGTTGGCCAGGGGCATGTTGATTCCCGGCTGATGGAACTCCAGGGTCGGGTTTCCGGAGAGCGAGAAGTAGCTGGAGATCCACTTGTTCCCGTTCCCGAACCAGCAGGCATAGATGATGATGGGCACCATGATGATGGTCATCAGCCACAACGGGCAGTTCATGCGGTAGATGAGGAGGCCGAACGCCAGGGCCATGAAGATGTAGAGCGTCGCCGCGAACGCCACCGCCGGGTCCGAGGCGAAGGAGCTGGCGGAGAGCTGCAGGAACACGGCCACAACCAGAATCAACGTCAAAATGGTGAAGCACAGGAAGAGGATCTTCCCCGCCCGGCCGATCCAACGGTCGACGACCTCCCCGACGGACTTGCCCTCGTGCCTCATGGAGGAGACGAGCCCGCCCATGTCATGGGGCCCGCCCAGGAACGCGGAGCCGATGACGCACCACAGGTAGGTAGGCAGCCAGCCGAACATGCCCGCCGCCGTGATGGGCCCGACGATGGGACCCGCCCCCGCGATCGAGGAAAAATGGTGTCCCAGCAGCACCGCGGGGTGCGCCGGGCAATAGTCCACCCCGTCGTACATGGCCTCGGCCGGCGTCTTGTTGCTGTCGCTCAGCCCGTAGATTCGCGACATGTAGTCTCCGTAAAGCTTATAGCAGAGGGCAAAGAAGACCATCGCCCCCACCAACAGTCCAAGCAGCATCTCAATCCTCTCCTTATCAACCGATCTCGATCTCCGCTCCAGGACTCGTCCCTCCAGGGACGGCAGCCCCCCAACCCAGCTCCGACACAAAAATTCCCCTCCGCCTTCCCGCCCCCCTTCAAATTCGATCTTTCGATCCCAGATCCCTCGCCGCCGCGGAAACGCTCCTAAAAATTTAACGTTTCCTTAACAAAACAAGCAGTCAAGGTAATTATAGCGCAATTTTCGATGAGGGAACCGGAAAGACGGACATGGGCCCCCGATCTGCGGGACGTGCACTTGACGCCCCATCGCTTTGTGATTGAATAGGTGATGAGCGTGCCGTAAACAGGCCGTGTGTTTTACATTTCATCGAGGTAAGGAAATCGAGGTCAAGGAAGGGGATGGGCACGTTGTCTCGGCCCGTTTTGAATTTGAAGTCTGCGGCCTGCCGCCAACTTTTTCTTGTGGGGCTTCTCGCCCTGATGGTGGCGACGGCCCTGTCCATGCCGGCGCAGGCGGCACCCCGGAAGGCGCCTGCGAGTGCCTCACCGGGTTCCGGAGCCTCCGATGACCGGGCACCCGGGGAGGCTGCCTCGGCTGATGCGCTCCCCATCGCATCGGCGGATTCCGTCTCCAGGGACGTGCTGCCACCCGCGGCCCGGCCCTTCGGGTTCGAGGACGTGGTGGGGAAGGCCAGGGCGATGGCCAAGACGGAGTACGTTCCGCCGGCCGCGCTGCCCGCATCCCTGCGAAACCTGGACTACGACCAGTGGCGCACCGTCCGGTTCAAGCCGGAACGCTCGCTGTGGCGATCCGAGAAGCTGCCCTTCGAGCTCCAGTTCTTCCACTCGGGCTTCTATTACGACCGCAACGTGGAGATCAACATCATCGAGGAGGATGGGCACGTCGTCCCGGTCCCCTTCTCCACGGACCTCTTCCAGTACCCCAACGACGACATGAGGATCCAGGTCGCCGCCTCCAACGTGGGGTTTGCGGGTTTCCGGGTCCACTATGCCATCAACGATCCCGGCTATAAGGACGAGGTGGCTGTCTTCCTGGGTGCCAGCTACTTCAGGGCTGTCGGCAAGGATACGAAGTACGGCCTCTCCGCGCGCGGCCTGGCCCTGGACACAGCGCTCCCCTCGGGGGAGGAATTCCCCTGGTTCCGGGAGTTCTGGGTAGGGAAGCCCTCGGGCGACGACGCATCCATCACGGTCTACGCCCTGCTGGACAGCCCCAGCTGTGCGGGGGCGTACCGCTTCGTCATCTCCCCGGGCCCAGAGACGGCGATGCGGGAGGGGTTCCAGGTCTTCTTCAGGAACGGCGTCGAGAAGGCGGGAATTGCGCCCCTCACCAGCATGTACTTCTACGGCACACCCGAGAACGGCCGACTCGGGGACTACCGGCCCGAGGTTCACGACTCCGATGGTCTGCTGATCCACAGGGACGATGACCTCTGGCAGTGGCGCGCCCTGCGAAACGGGGAGAGGCTGAGCACCACCCGGATACCGGTGGAGCGGCTTCACGGCTTCGGCCTGCTGCAACGGAACCGGAACTTCGACCGTTACCAGGATCTCGAGGCCGATTACGAGAGGCGCCCGTCCCTCTGGGTCGAGCCCGATGGCGACTGGGGCCGCGGCCGGATCGAGCTGATCGAGATCCCCACCGACTCCGAGTACAACGACAACGTCGTGGCCTTCTGGGTTCCGAATCGGGAGAAGCCCGATTCGCCGATCAAGGGGGCCTGCACGCTTCGCTGGGGGGAGTGGGAGAAGCGCCTGCACCCCCTGGGGCGCGTGGTGGGCACACACCAGGCGAGGGGCGACCGGAAGAACTGGGTACGCTTCCTCGTGGACTTCGAGGGCGGGGAGCTCGACGCCCTGCCCAAGGACTCGGGGATCACGAGCATCGTGGAGGCCGAGGGGGCCAAGCTGGTCCAGAAGCACCTGGAGAAGAACCCCCACACGGGGGGATGGAGGCTTTCCTTCCAGGTCGAGGCGGACGCAGGCGGCGGCTTCTCCGTGTTCCCGGCCATCCCGCCCGCCGTGCGCCTCTCCGCGGTCCTGAAGAAGGGGGAAAACCTGCCGAACCCCCTCACCGAGACCTGGACCTACGTGTTCGGAAGGTAGGACAACCATGGACGAAAACCGACCGGCGCCGCAGGAGCCCCGCCCCGGGGAGCTGCTGCGGGACCGCCTGCTTCTCTACGTCCGGGCCCTGCGGGTCCCGCCACGCGAGGGGCTGGAGCTGGTGTTGAAGACACTGGACGAGCTTCGCCCATCGGGGATGGGGAAGACGCCTCCCGCCGAGGGCTGCGGTGAGGATTGCGGTATGGCGGCCGCCATGGAGCCCCTGAGGGCGCTGTGCGCCGAACGGGGCCTCTTGCCCGATACGGACGCCCTCCCCTGCCCCGTGCCCCCCTACAACCGAGGCTCGATGCCGCCGGCGAAGATCTCCATGACGCGCGGCGGATTTTCCTGGAGGAGCCTCTCTCTGAGGAGCCTCTCTCTAAAGGGCCTCATCGGAAGGCTCCGCCGGGCCAAGGGGGGACGGACGCGATGACGCACACCCCGGACGCCCGGCCCGCCTGGCGATTCTCCGCGCTCTGGCGGCGTTGGCTCTTTCTCCTCCTGATCGTCGTCCCCTCCGTCCTGGCCGCCTCGTACATGTCCGCCCTGCTTCCCCACGGGGGCGGGACCCTGGTGGAGCTGACTCTCTGCGTCCTGTTCGGAGTGCTCTTCGCCTGGATCTCGACGGGGTTCTGGACGGCGCTCTTCGGGTTCTTCGTGCTGCTCTTCCGGTACTCCGGATACCGGATCATCGACCCCGGCTCGCCGCTCCCGGACCTTCCGCAGGAGGTGCGGACGGCGGTGCTCATCCCCGTCTATAACGAGGACCCACGAAGTGTCGGCGCGGGGATCGCCGCGATGTGGCGCTCCCTTTCCACCACGGGGCTGGAGGGGCGTTTCGACCTCTTCATCCTCAGCGACACCACGGACCCCGACGTCTGGGTGCGCGAGGAGGCAATGTGGAACGAGCTTCGGGCCCGGCCGGGGATGGAGGGGCACCTCTTCTACCGCCGCAGGCCCTCCAACCCGAAGCGAAAGAGCGGCAACATCGCGAACTTCTGCCGCCGCTGGGGCCGCAACTACCGTTATATGATCGTCCTGGACGCGGACAGCGTCATGGCCGGGGAGACCTGGGTGCGCATGGTCGACGCCATGGAGCGGAACCCCAGGATCGGGATCCTCCAGACGCCCCCCAAGGGGGTGAACCGCGAGACCCTGATCGCGCGAGTGCAGCAGTTCGCCAACAGCCTGTACGGGCCGGTCTTCGCGGCCGGCCAGAACTTCTGGCAGCTGGGCGACGCCCAGTACTGGGGGCACAACGCCATCATCCGCGTCGAGCCCTTCATGCGCTGGTGCGAACTGCCCCGGCTTCCGGGCCGGGGTCCCCTCAGCGGGGATATCCTGAGCCACGACTTCGTCGAGTCCGCCCTGATCCGCCGCGCGGGCTACGAGGTGTGGCTGGCCTATGGGGTCGGCGGCAGTTACGAGGAGACGCCGCCCACGCTGATCGACGAGCTGAAACGGGACCGGCGCTGGTGCCAGGGGAACCTCCAGCACCTGCGCCTGATCTTCACCTACGGCTTCTTCCCCACGCACCGCGCCCTCTTCCTCAACGGCATCCT
>CAUPUB010000107.1:0-7125 GCA_963514535.1 uncultured Fretibacterium sp. | reverse complement strand
ACGCGAAGGGAGGGCACGAGGCCGGAGCCGATGTGCCGGACGATCGGCAGCAGCAGCCAGCGGCCCGTCGGCAGCCAGACAAGACCGGCCGCCGCCAGAAGCAGAAGCGGGAGTAAAAGGAGGAGCAGCTGCGTCATGCGGCGCAGAAATCTCCCGAACAAATTAAACAAAGGCACGACCTCGCTTCAACTCAAAGCCCCCCTGTTCCTTTCTTATATTCCCGTCCTTCTGTGAATAAGTGGATAAGAAGGTGGATAAAATTCCCAAAATAGGCTTGAGACGTTCACTCGGCACCTCATTGTGGACAAGTGGACTTTGTGGAAGACCTCAAACGCTCCGAAAAATCAAGTCTTGAATTTTTCCAGGATATCCGATTCGGGGTACCTTCCAGGGCGCCGTTTTCCATCGGCCATGATAGCACGCTCCGCTTTCGCGCGAAAGCGCGATACTGCGCGGCATGCGAACCTGGACGAAGGCTTACTATATAAAGAAGTATATAGAAGTTCGTCCTGCATGGAAGCTGCGGCCCCCTTTGCGGACGAAAATCAAGCGGTACAATAAATGAATCGCAACCTCAATTTGAAGCAAACCGAGGTATCGGCCTTGTGTCGGGAAAGGATGCGGGCTCATGGATAGAGTCATGGATAGACTCCTGGATAGATTGAAGGGCTTCTGGGACCCCCTGCTGCTCCCGCCGGACACGCCCGCCGGGCAGAGGGCCGCCGTGACGGCAGGGGCCGGCAGGGTCGCGGTGGGGGCCGGGGCCGGGACGGGCAAGACCTGGGTGCTCTCCAGCCGATACGCGCGTCTGCTCCTGACGGACCCGGAATGCCTGCCGCGCGACATCCTGACCCTCACCTACACGGAGGCGGCGGCCAGCGAGATGCGGGAGCGCATCGAGCGGCGTGTCCGCGAGCTCCTGTCCGCGCCGGGTGCGCCCGTCTCCGTGGAGCGGGTCCGTGAGGTGACGGACGGGTTCGGCGAGGCATGGATCTCTACCATCCACGCCTTTGCGGCACGGATGATCCGGGAGTCCGGCCTGTCGCTGGACCTGGACCCCCGCGCGTCGGTCGTCAGCAGCCCGCAGGAGGACGCCTTCTGGAACGCGATAGGGGATGCCGCGGAGGGGGCGGACCTCAGCGGAATGGCGAGGCTCAGCGGGGACGCCCGGCTGCGCGCCGCCGCCGCCGCCCTGGACGACGACCGGACGCTCGGCGCGGCCCTGGACCAATGGGACGGCGCGAAGCTCCGCGACCTGGCGCGGGACACGGCGGAGCTGCACGCGTCGCTGGGACACACCTGGGGCCAGATGCTGGACTGGGCCGACGCCGCCCCGGATCCCGACGATCCCCTGGTGCGCGCGGCCTCCGCGGCCGTGACGGAGCTCCTGCGCCCTCGCTGGCTCTCGGCCTGGGAGCTCTGGGGCTCGGTGTTCCACACCCTGGCGGGCGAGCTTGCCGATAAGGCGCATAAGGACCGCGCGGAGGGCAAGGTCGAAAGCCCCGCCGCGCTGCTCGCCGACTGCGCGGAGCTCTGGATGCCGCGGATGGAGGCGGCGGAATGGGGCAGCAGTGCAAGGGAGCCCGAC
Source organism: uncultured Fretibacterium sp. (assembly GCA_963514535.1). Classification (GTDB taxonomy): domain Bacteria; phylum Synergistota; class Synergistia; order Synergistales; family Aminobacteriaceae; genus CAJPSE01. The sequence continues at coordinate 5,537 of CAUPUB010000107.1, read as the reverse complement.
GACGAGGCCCTGCGCCTCTTCACGCTGGACGCCCTGAGCGCCGTTCGGAACCTCAGGGGGGCGACGGGAAAGCTCTTCGGCACCATCCGGGACATCCTGGGGACGACGGCGGGCGATTGGCGCAAGGAACAGGAGCGGAGCGGGCTTCCCGCCCTCTCCGGCCCGGCTCCGGACGAGCCCCTCGCGGAGCCGGAACGCCGCCTGCGCGCCACGCTCCTCCGTTTCTGCGGGACAGCCTGGGGCCTGTGGGACGAGATGAAGCGGCGGAGAGGGCTCCTGTCGTTCTCCGACATGATCCTCCACGCCCGGGGCGCGGCGGAGAGGGCGCGTGCCTCCAGGGAGTTCCGCCACGTCCTGGTGGACGAGTTCCAGGATACGGACCCCCTCCAGTTCTCCCTGCTGGAGTCCCTGAGGGAACGCGGAGGCGCGGGGCTCTTCGCCGTCGGGGACCCCAAACAGTCCATCTACCGCTTCCGCCACGCGGACCCGGCGCTCTTCGCCGGGACCATCGCGCAGGCGGACGAGCGGATCGAGCTGGACGTGAGCTTCCGGACCCGCGGCCCCCTCTTGAGGCGGATCAACGGCCTGTTTGCCCATATCTGGAGCTCCGGGCTCGGCTCCTCCGCCGGGCTGAGGGGGCTGGCCTACGAGCCGCTCGTCCCGGTCGCGGCCCCATCGGAGCGCAGCGGGGGGACCCTCACCCCCTTTTTGCTCCTGCTCGCCGTCCGATCCGGCCGCGGCGAGGCGGACGCCCGGGAGCGCCTGGCCTCGGCGCTCGCCGCGCGCATCGGGGACGCCGTCCGCTCCGGCTGCACCGTGTGGGACAAGGCGGAGCGGAGGCTTCGGCCCGCACACTGGAGGGACTTTGCGGTGCTGCTCCGGAACCGGAACCATCACGGCCTTCTGGAGCGCGCGTTCGCGGCGGAGGGGATCCCCGTTCGGCTGGACCGAAGCACGGAATACTTTGCCCGCGGCGAGGTGGGCGACGTCATCGCGCTGCTGCGCGCGGCCGCGGACCCCGGGGACGAGACGGCCCTGTCGGGCTGGCTGCTCTCGCCCTTCTCGGGGGGCCCGAGGGAGGAGGCGCTCCACCTCCTCGAGGAACGCGCCGCAGAGCTCCGAGCGGGGCGAGGGGGGCCGCTGTCCGATCTGCTGCGCGAGCGCATTCCCAGGGCGTTCGAGCGGCTCGTCCGCCTCGAACTGCTGGGACGTCACCAGGGGCCCGCGGCCCTGCTGGAGGGCTTTGTCCGGGACCGCCGCTGGCTCTCGCGGTATGCCCCGCACCATCGGCTCCGCGCGCTCCGAAACGTCCGACGCGCGCTCTCCCTGGCCCGGGCCTATCAGCGGGGACTCGCCGTCAGCCTGGCCGGCTGCGCGCGGTGGATGGAGCGCGCCCTGAGGGAGGGCTCCCGCATGGAGGAGCCGCACTGGCTGGATCCGGACGCCGACGCCGTCCTCGTCGCCACGGTCCACGCATCCAAGGGGCTGGAGTACCCCGCCGTCGCCGTGTTCGACACCGCGCGGCGCACCGCCTCGTCCTCGCTCTGTCCGTCCAGAACGCTGGGGTTGGCCTTCTCCGGCCTTCCCGACGCCCTGGCCGATACCCAGGCCGCTCCGGGCGGAGACACGGGGGCGGACGGGCCGGAGGCGCAGGAAAAACCCGAGCCCCGAACGATGCTCTGGGAGCGGCTGCTCTCCTCTCAGGGCGAGCTGGAGGAGGACATGCGCCTCTTCTACGTCGCCTGCACCCGTGCACAGGACGCCCTGTGCCTCTGCGGGTTCGTCGGGGAGGACAAGGACGGGAACCGCACCCTGCCGCGGGACCGCTGGGCGTCCCTCGCCCTGACCTGGCTGGCCGGGGAGGAGGGCTGCGATTGGCAGGAGCTGGGCCGGCCCGAGGTGCGGTACGCGGACAAGGACGGCGAGGACCCGGCAAGGGCGGGAATCAGGGTAGAAATGGGGGCGGAGCCCGGAGCCGAGGCATCCGGCGATGTCACGAACGTTCCCCTCGTGCCGGTCCCGGCGCCGAGCCTCGACGGGGTGACGCTGGCCTCGTTCTCGGCGACGTCGTTCGCCCTGTTCGAGTGGTGCCCGCTGGCCTGGCGGCGGCGCTACCGGCAGGGCCTGGACCTTCGCTGGGAGATCCCCGACGAGGCGGGGGGCGGAATGGGGGATGCGGAGAGCGTGGGCGGCGCGGACCTGGGGACACTGGCCCACTGGATTCTGGCGCGCTGGCCCTCCGACTGCCCGATGCCGGGGGAGCGGGACGCCCTGTCCTGGTGGCTCTCGGACCCGCGCGTCCCGAAGCGTCTGCCCGCGAACCTCCGGGAGATCTGGCGCGATCCCGGGTCCCGGGAGGCCCTGGCCGACTGGCTCCACCGGTTCGAGGAGTCCGAGGCCGGGGCGGAGATCGGCGGGGCCCTAAGGACGGGGCGCGCGCGGCGGGAGGCGGGCTTCCGCGTGCGGGTCGGCGGGTCGGGCCTGCCCCTGGTCGGCGCCATGGACGTGGTCTGGCGCTCCACGGGAGCGGCGGGGCTCTGGCACGTCCGGGACTACAAGATCACCCTCCCGTCGGGGGCCCCGGACGAGCTCTACCGGTCCCAGCTGGCCTTCTACGCGCTGGCGGTTCGGGAGCTCGCCGAACGGGCCTCGGAAAAGGATGCGGAAGGAGGAAAAACGGGACTCACGAAGCAAAAATTCGAGGCGGTGGACGTCGGGCTGATCTTTCTGCGCGAGGGGGGGCTCATCGGGAGCCGCCGTTCCTTTCCGCGGGATTTCGAATGGGACGGATTGAGGGCGCGGGTGCTGGAGGCGGCGCGGGGCGCCGCACTGGGGGACTGGCCGGCCCGGACCGATCGGTGCCGGGAGTGTCCATGGGCCGGGAACTGTCCGGGGCGGCCCCGGGGTCGGGCGCCGCATGCCTCGGAATGAAAACGAGGACCGGATGAGCCGCCCGGCACTCGAAGGCGAACGGCGGAGCGGTCTCCGTTACCGCTTCCCCGCGGGGTAGAACTCCTCCAGCTTCCGCAGCAAAATCCAGGTCACGACCCCGGAGATGACGATCTTGGGCGCGAGGAACGATCCGTTGTAGACGGCGGAGTAGACCCAGGGGTTCGTCCCCTTGGGGGCATAGCTGGCGAAGAAGATGACGCCGGAGAGGACATGGCAGGAGAACTGCACGAGCGCCGCCAGGGCCAGCCCCACCAGCCTCTGACGCGGCAGCAGCGCCGCCAGCCCCATGGCGCCATAGGCCGCGGGGTAGTCCAGAATCGCCTGGACGGGATGCACGAAATACCCGCCCAACAGCAGGTTCATCATGCCCGCGAGCACCCCCGCGCCACAGCCCCAGTACAGCCCCCTCCGCCAGGCGAACAGGATCAGCGGGACCAATTCCAGATTGACGGAGCCCCCCTGAGGCATACGGAACAGCCGGATGTAGGACAACACGATGGAGAGGGCGATGCACAAGGCACCCTCCACCAGAACCACGGTACGCGACGAATGAACTTGTTCCGACATGACGAAACGACCTCCCCGGACAGGATAAAGATAAAAAGATGACGGCGACATCCGGGAGAGAAACTGGGCGGGAACGGGAATCCGAAAGGAACGATGGATGGGAACGAACATCTTCCTACGCCGGCATTATCCGGTTCAGGTTCCAGGGTCGAGGCCAGATTCGGCCCCCTCTCAGCGACAAGCTCCCCCGATGTGCTGCCTATGGTGACACTTGAGGCGGCGTTTGTCAAGAGGTCCGGCGTCTTCAAACCGCAGGCAAGGCCCTGGGGCTTCGCCCCAGACCCCACCAGAGGACTTGTCCTCTGGACACCTGTAATAGACAAGGGAACTCTCCCCACAGCGGGTGTAGGCAAGATTCCACGATTTTTAACCTGCGGATTTGGGCGCCTCGTGCTGTGTGTCAGCGCCGGATTTGGCCGAAATGCTCCGTCAGAAAGCGATCGAGGGCCGGAACGTAGGTCTCCCGGGACCGCAGGAAGCCTCCGTTGTGGCTGCCACGGATTTCCACGAATGCCTTCTCGCCGGCTACGGCCTCGTAAAGCCGTCTTCCCTCGCGAAAGGGGACGATGCCGTCGTCCGGGCTGTGAATGCACAGGGTGGGGACGGTCAGGCGTTCGGCCGCCTCCCGGGAGTTCCAGATGTCCCCGACCGCCGCACGCAGGAGCGGGGCCATGAAGTCCAGGTGCAGGACCCCGAACGGGGAGGCGAAGGTGGATTCCAGGATGAGTACGCGGGGCCTGACGCTTCTCGTGAGTTCCAGCGCGACGGCGCCGCCGAGCGAGCGGCCGAAGAGCACGATGTCGCCGGAGGCCACCCCCCTGTCCTGCAGCCAGTTCCACGCCGCGCGCGCGTCCCGGGCGATGCCCTCCGGACTTGGCGAGCCCTCGCTTCGTCCGTAGCCCCGATAGTCGAAGACGAAGGAGGACAGCCCCAGGTCGTGAAAGATGCGGAGGGACTCCACGCGCCAGGAGAGGTTTCCCCCGTTGCCGTGGCAGAAGAGCAGCGTCGCCCGGGCGTTCTCGGCCGGGACGTACCAGGCGTGCAGACGGACGCCGTCGTCCGCCGTCAGGGCAACGTCCTCGTAGCGGAGCCCCGCATCCGCAGGCGTCGCGGTGACCTCCCTCGTGGGGTGGAAGGCCAGGGACGGCAGCAGGAAACGCGCTGCGGCCATGAGGACAACGAGCGTCCCCAGCAACAGAAGGGACGCCTGGAGCAAATACAGCAGAAATCTGGACATGGTCCGTACCTCCCTCTATCGCCTGTTAGGCGTCCGGCTGTGACGGGATACCCTCCCTCCGAGGCGAACGGCGATCACGGCGCCAGATGCCCGCGCATCCAGTCCGCCAGAGGGTTGCCCCTGCGCAGCAGCCTGCCATCCTTCGAGACGAAGGCGTGGCGCGTCCAGCCCTCCGCCGCCAGCTTCCCGTCGGCGGCGCGGAACACGCGGCACCGGAACGTGACGCTGACGTTCGTGACCTCGGAGATGTGGGTCTCGATAGCGATCTCGTCGTCGTAGAACAGGGACGACTTGTAGCGGCAGCCGGCCTCGACCACGGGCAGGAGGATGCCCTCCGCCTCCCAGTCCCGATACGTCCTTCCATACGAACGGCAGAGCTCCGTCCGTCCCATCTCGAACCAGTCCAGATAGCGACCGTAATAGGCCACGCCCATCTGATCCGTCTCGCCGTAGCGCACACGCGTTTTGCACACGAACCCCTGCGGTGAATCCATGCTGCCAACCTCCTCGTCCGACGTTCCCTGCATTTCCTCGTCCATTTCCTCATCATTCTAGAGGGCGGGAGGGAGGGCTTCAAGGGCATGACGGCGGAGACGGCTGGACCGGAACCGGCGGAAAGGCGGATGGTGTATAATTTCAAGAACGTGCGGAGGACTGGCCGAGCGGTCGAAGGCGGCTGACTTGAAATCAGTTGGGGTGCAAGCCCCCAGGGGTTCGAATCCTCTGTCCTCCGCCAGTCGTTAAAACCGATGGTTCCCGATTCTCTCAGAAATCCCGCTCA